>CAYVAM010000144.1:0-11307 GCA_964449275.1 uncultured Anaerolineales bacterium | reverse complement strand
TGTGGAACTTGTCCCAGGCGGTGACCTTGACGTCGCCTCCGAGTTTGCGGACGCCAACGGCGGCATAGTTGATGATGCGCCCGTCGTAGATCGTCGAGGCCGCCAGCGCCGGCACGCCGTGCCTGGCGCGGATCTCCTCGAGCAGCGGCTCGATGTTCCGCCACTTCGCGTACTCGACGTCGACCATGACCGGCCCCGCGCGCTCGGCGGCCCGTGCGCCGGCGCCCCAGGACAGTGCCGCGGTCGCGAGCCATAGGATGAGCGTGCTTCGCATGTGGTTCCCCACCATAGCCGTCAGAACAGGCGCCCCCTGCCCGTTTCATGTTACCGTCCGCGGCCGGGCGGCGTCCTCGATTTTCTATGTGGTCCGTTGTGAGAAACGCGTCGGAGCGTCCGGCAGAATGCGCGATTCCAACCGGCGGCCGCAGGGTTTGAAACCTTGACGAAACATACCGGGAGGGTCGGCAAGGTCAGGCTGCCACACGACGGTTGTCCTGCCACAATATGCCGGTCCAGAAAAGAAAGGGTCCGTCATGTCGAAGAAACATCTGACACGTCGCGCGTTTCTTGAGGCCGCCGCTTCGACCGCGGCCGTCACGGTCGTCTCCAGGCACGTGCTCGGTGGACCGGGCCGGACGGCGCCCAGCGGCAAGTTGAACGTCGCCTGCATCGGCGTGGGCGGCCGTGGCGGGGCGAGCGTCGGCGGGACCAGCGGCGAGAACATCGTCGCCCTGTGCGACGTGGACCAGAAGCGAGCGGGCAAAACATTCGAGAAGCATCCGAACGCCAAGGCGTACAAGGACTTCCGCAAGATGTTCGACCAGATGGAGAAGGGCATCGATGCGGTCACCGTCGCAACGCCCGACCACACCCACGCGGTGGCGGTCATGGCGGCCATCAAACGCGGCAAACACGTGTTCTGCGAGAAGCCGCTGGCACACTCCATCTACGAGATTCGCCAACTCATGGCGGCCACGAAGAAGCACCGCGTCATCACGCAACTGGGCAACCAGGGCCACTCGGCCGAGGCCATCCGCTTGTTCTGCGAATGGATCTGGGACGGGGCCATCGGCGCCGTCCACACGATCCACGCGGCGTGCACCGCCGTCCACTGCAAGATCGACCAACTGCCTCGGCTGAAGGAAAAGCCGCCCGTGCCGGCGACCCTCGACTGGGACCTGTGGCTGGGCCCGGCCCAGTTCCGGCCGTACAATCCGGTGTTCCTGCCGGGGAGTTGGCGCGGATGGATGCCGTTCGGCAGCGGCACGATCGGCGACTGGGTGTGCCACGTCGTGGACCCGGTCTTCTGGGCGCTGGCCCTCGGGTCGCCCGTGACGATCCAGGCGCGTGCCCGGGACTACGACCCGCGCAAGCACGCCATGACGTTCCCGAAGGGTTCGGTCATCAAGTTCGAGTTCCCGGCGAAGGGCAAGCGCGGTCCCGTGACGCTGTACTGGTACTCGGGCGTGGAGAGAATCCCGCGGCCGAAGGGGTTGGGAAAGGACCGCAAGGTGCCCGGGACCGGGGCCGTCGTCCTCGGCACCACAGGCGGCATCACGTACGGGTCGCACGGGGCCAACGGCGTCCGCATCTTCCCCGAGGCGAAGATGCGGGCCTACAAGCAGCCCGCGAAGACGATCCCCCGGGTCAGGGGGCACCACGCCGACTGGCTCGATGCCATCCGAGCGGGTCGCCTGGCGGGGTCGCACTTCCACTACGGCGGTCCGCTGACGGAACTCGCCCGGTTAGGCATCATCGCGATACAACTCTTGGGCCAGAAACTCGTGTGGGACGGCGAGCGGATGCAGTTCAAGAACAACTCGCCGGCGAACCGTCTCATCAACCCGCCGTACCGCGAGGGGTGGAGCCTCTGACCTTTCGGTGGGAGCAGGCGAACGCGGCGACCAAGGTCGCCGGCTAACGGCCGGCCTCTATGGCCGGGTCGGCTGGCGCGTCGAGGTCGCGCTCCTTCGCGCCGGGGGGAAGGCGGTACTGGAAGAGGCGCGGATTCGGTTTCTTTTCGAGGCTCACCTTGCTCAGGCGGAGGACGAGGGCCACTTCCTCGTCGCCGTAGAACCGCGCGCGGTAGGCGGTGCACACCTGCGTGTCGCCGACGGATTCGTACTCCAGGAGTTCGGCCATGACGAGGCGGCGGCCGACCGCGTCGAACAGGTCCACGCGCACCGGCCGCAACGTCGTCCGGTCGAACCAGGTGCGGCGGGTGGGAAGGCGGGCGTCGCCGACGCGGCGCTGCTCCGTGAGGATATAATGCCGCCGCCCGGCGACGAACTCGGCCTCCGCGTCTCGCGCCAGGTCGATCCGAAACATGCCGCACGCCGCCATCAGGTCGGCCGGCGACAGGACGAAGTCGCGCTCGCCCACCCCGCCGCGCCGGCCCGTCCAGACGGTGTTGACACGGGGCCGGATCCACAGCCAGAACCGCTCGGCGTTCATGCCGAGTCTGAAGACGTCCTGGCCCAAGACCTGCCCGTGGAGGAAGAGGCGGTCGGGCTTGACGAGGAAGAAGTGGCCGTCGAGGTCGTGCTGCTCGCGCTTCTTGTCGAGGGGGAAGTTGATCGTGCCGGCCGCCCGCGACCAGACGTGCCGGATGGAATCGGCCCAGGCGTTGTGTGCCGCGAGAACCTCCGCCGGGACGGAGCCTCCCCGGGCGACACCGCCGGCCGCTGCAAGAAGCACCACGACAGGTATCAATACTATCCGTGGCATCGGTCAGGCTGCTTTCGTGAAGCCCCCGGTGTATTCACCGGGGGTTAAGTGTTCGCTTCGGGAGACTCGTCGGCCTCATCCTGGGCCGAGGGCGCTGGTGAACCGGCCGCAGCCTCCTGGTCGCCCTGGCCGGTCGGAATCCGGTCCCACTTTTCGGGCATGTCGAGCACGTCGCGCAGGCGGTCGGAGACGGTACGGATCTCGGAGTCGGAGATGCTCGGGGCGTGGACGACGTGCCGGCGGTCGGTGCCGGGTTCGCGGAGGGTAAGTTCCTCTCCCCTGCCGCCGGCCAGCCGACGCGACGAGACGACCTTGAGCCGCCGCTTCCGCATCAGCACCAGCGCCAGGACGTACCGGAACCGCAGGGCGTGGTCCTCTTGGGCGTCGTCGAGGTGCTCGAACAGTTGCATCAGGCGCCCGAGGTCCACGAGTTGCGGTCCCATTCGGCGAGGCTGCTCGGGTTCGGGGACGCGGGTCTTCCAGAAACTGAAATACTCTGCGGCGTCGGGCTTCCAGCAGTCGGGGCAGAAATCGTGACGGGCGAAGACCTGCTCGCCCTCCACTTCGAGGACGGCCGAGTAATACGCATCGCCCACGCCGAACCGGCGGTCGCACGTCCGGCACAAGCGCGACGAGGCAGAGATCTTGTAGTCGCGGTCCAAAGCCATACGGCTTCCTTGCGGCTTGAAGCAGCGCGCCGCCGTTTCCGCCTTCGCCGAGGCTTCCAACTTCGCCAAGGCTACGCCGGACAGGCCGGCGGACAAGCGGGTCGCGGCTAAAAGGGCGCGGCGGCTAAAAGGGCACCCCGTCTACTTGCTTAGCGCCTTCAGGACGATCTCGCGTGTCTCGGCGGCCAGGCGTTCGGCCTCGACAAGGCGCCGGTCGGTCCGCTCACGAACAGCGTCCGCGTCGTCGGAATCCGCGTAGCCGGCCAGGTTGACCGCCACGTTAATCCGCACGGCCCTGGCTGCCCCGAGCGCCAGTTCGGCCGCCACGCCGACGTCGCTGATGAGGTTCGGGTTGGCGATGTCGGCCAGGCGGCGTGCGACCTGGAGCGTCCGGCCGAGGGCTTCCAGAACGGCCTCGACTACATTGAGCGACTCCCGCGTGGCCTTGACGATGGCGGCGGCGCGGTCGGCCTTTCCCTCATCGTTCTCTCTGGGCAGCCGGTAGGCCGCCATGATGGCGGCGTAAGCATCCATGTCCTGATGGGCCAGGTCGAGGAGGTCGCCGCGCAGGTTTGCCAGGCTGCCAAGCGCCTCGTCAATGTCAGCCTCGACATCCTTGTACTTCTCCTTACCGGCGGTGAAGCCGGCGGCCATCGACGCCATGGTCGAGGCCAGGGCGCCGGCCATGGCGGCGACGCTGCCGCCGCCGGGCGTCGGCTGGGCAGCGGCGGCGTCTTCGAGATACGTCGTCAGCGGTTCGGTGCGGTAGTCCATCGTTTCCCCTTCAAGAGCGATGCGCGCCGGGCAAGCCCGGCGGCTAACATGGCTAATGCGCGCCGGGCAAGCCCGGCGGCTAACATGGCTAATGCGCGCCGGGCAAGCCCGGCGGCTAACATGGCTAATGCGCGCCGGGCAAGGCCCGCGGCTAACGCGGCGTCAGCGGGGCAAGGGCCGCGGCTAACGCGGCGTCAGCGGGGCAAGGGCCGCGGCTAACGCGCCGTCAGCGGGGCAAGGCCCGCGCCTTACGGTCCCGGCTCGCCGAAGACGATGCGGCAAACGTAGGCGATGGCGTTGCCGTCGGCGTCTTTGCTCGACGCGTCGAGACTGACCAGGACGACCGGCTTGCCGAGTTGGACCAGCCCGTTGTGCCCCAACTCGACGGTGCGGACCGTGACGGTGTTGACGTTCTCCGAGACCTTCGTCCCGCTCTCGGTCAGGGCCGACATCTCGATCCTGACCGTCGCGTCCAGGCCGCTGCCCGTCGGCTTGCCCGAAACCGCAATGATGATACCGACATGCTGGTACTGGATGGTGTTGATAGCCGGCCCGCGCTCGGTCCTCCGCGTGTTCGTCACGAACGGCTCGCGTTTGCCGATGTGGATGCGGTCCTCGGCCAGGTTGACGGTCTGGTCCACCTGGTAGAGGACCTTCGTTTTGCCGCAGGCTGAGAGGGCCTTCTGAAGGTCGGCGGCGGTGCCGGCCTTGGCGGCAAGCAACTTGGAATCGAACGCGCCGATGCCCTTCGCGGGCACACGCGTCTCGTACACGGTGGCCTGGAAACGGGCGGACTTCAATTCACAACCCATCGCCACAGCCAACGTCAATGCCATACAGCACACAGCGATCGTTGCACGAGTCATGGGCAATCTCCTTTCGTATCAACGCGCGGAACAAGCCCAGCGGCTAACGTGGCGTCAGCGTGTACGCTGCGCCTGTTTGAGTGTCAAACTCGACGACGCCGGCGGCGATCGGCTTGGCGTCGACGGCCTTGCCGTCGCACGTGACGGCCACCGGGACCCGCGTCCGCAGGCGGCACGGGCCGCCGACCCTTGATCGAATCGTCGCATCGGCCAACTTACCGTCTTCCCACGCGATGTCCACTACGAAACCGCCGCGCGCGCACAGGCCCGTCACGCTGCCGGTGGGCATTGCCTTGGGCAGCGCGGGCAGCAGTTCGACCTCTCCGGCGTGCGACTGGAGGAGCATCTCGGCGATGCCGCTCGTGCCGCCGAAGTTGCCGTCGATCTGGAACGGCGGATGGGCGTCGAACATGTTCGGGAAGGTGTTGCCGGCGATGGCCTCGCTGACCATCTTGAAGGCGTGGTCGCCGTCGAGGAGGCGTGCCCAGAAGTTGATCTTCCAGGCCTTGCTCCAACCGGTGCCGCCGTCGCCGCGATGCGAGAGCGTGACCTTGCAGGCCTCGGCCAGTTTGGGGGTTCCGCGTGGGGTGATCTCGCGGCCCGGATGCAGGCCCCACAGGTGCGACGTGTGGCGGTGATGGTTCTTCGGATTGTCCTTGTCTTCGAGCCATTCCTGGAGTTGCCCGTGCTGACCGATCTGGTTGGGTGCGATGCGGCTCTTCAAATCAATGAGTTTCTTGCGGAAGGCCTCATCGACGCCGAGTACCTTGCCGGCCTCGATGCAGTTGGTGAACAGGTTGCGGATGATCTGATGGTCCATGGTCGGACCGGCCACGAGTCCGCCCTGCTCCGGCGAGTTGGAGGGCGTTGAGATGAGCCACTTCTTGTGCCCCGGGCGCGGGTCCTCGATGAGAAAGTCCGCGAAGAACTCGGCCGCACCCTTGATGATCGGGTAAGCACGCTTGCGGAGGAACTCGGTGTCGCGTGTGAAGTCGTACCGCAGCCACAGGTGCTGGCTCAGCCACGCCCCGCCGGTGACCCAAATGCCGTGGTTCGAGGCGTTGATGGGCGCCGTGCCGCGCCACAGGTCCGTGTTATGATGGAGCACCCAGCCGCGGCAGTTGTAGTGTGCCTTGGCGGTGCGTGCGCCGGAGACGGCCACCTCGTCGAGGAGGTCAAACAGTGGGCCGTGGCACTCGGAGAGATTTGTGGATTCCGTCGGCCAGTAATTCATCTCGGTGTTGATATTGCAGGTGTACTTCGAATCCCACGGCGGCCGCGTGCTTTCGTTCCAGATGCCCTGGAGGTTGGCCGGCTGCGTGCCGGGTCGGCTGCTTGCGATCATCAGATACCGGCCGAACTGGAAGTACAGCACGGCCAGTTGCGCGTCGTCCTGCTTGGCGAAGTTCTTGATCCGCTGGTCGGTCGGCTGCTTCGACGCTTCGGTTGTGGGCACATCGAGCGAGACGCGGCGGAAGAGGCTGCGGTGGTCGCGGACGTGCGCGGCGCGCAGGGCATCGTACGGCTTGGCCGCGACGGCCTTCAGGTACGCCTCGCACCGCCTGGCCGGGTCGGCGGAGACGTCGCGGAAGTTCTTATAGTTGGTTGCGGCCACGAGTTTGAGTGTGGCGGCGTCGGCGCCGGTCACTTCGACGCCCTCGGCGGTAACCTTCACCCGGCCACCGTCGGCGGAGGCGTGAAGGCGCGCCTCGAACGCCATGGCGTTCCGGATCTCGGTCTTCGTCCGCTTGCTGGTGTACTTGCCGAGCCGCCCGCGCATCGCCAGGACGTCTTTGGCGGCGGCAGAAACTGCCGCGTCGGGATGCGGGCTGGTCAAGGACGCCTTGAAACTGACCTTGCCCGGCGCCTCGGCGGTGATGCGGACGACGATCGCCTGGTCGGGGTAACTCGCGAACAGTTCGCGCGTGAACGCGACGCCTGCGACGTTGTACCGGACGGTGGCGATGGCCGAATCGATGTCGAGTTCGCGCCGGTAGTCGGTCGCCTGGTCGTGGCCGGGGAAGGTCAGTTTCAGGTCGCCGAACGGCTGGTAGGGCACCTGGCGAAGGGGCACGCTCATCATCTGCTGGGCCGCCAGGCGTTCGGCGTCCTTCTGTTTGCCCTCGAAGAGGAGTTGGCGGACCTGGGGCAGGTAGGCGGCGGCACCCTCGTGGCTGTAGTCGTGCGGCTTACCGACCCAGAGCGTGTCCTCGTTGAACTGGATGCGCCCCTCGGCCGTGCCGCCGAAGACCATCGCGCCGAGGCGGCCGCTGCCGATGGGCAGCGCTTCGACCCACTTGGCGGCGGGCTTCTCGTACCAGAGCGTCATCCCTTCGGCAGGGGTTTCAAGATCCATGGCATCGGCTCCCGGCGCGTGGGCGGCACATCCGGCGATAACCATCACAAAAGCGACTGACAGCAGTAAAGCGGAAACGTTCATCGGCCGTCCTCCCCAAAAAAAGGTACCAGGTACCTTTTTGCCGGAATCCCCGTTCCTGGCCCAGAAACCCGTGTTTCGCGAAAAAGGTACCTGGTACCTTTTTTTACTTTCGGATCGCCTCGGCGGCGTTCGGGTCGCTCGTGACGACGACGATGACGGGGTCTTTCAGATAGCGGCGGGCAACGCGAGAGAGGTCGGCGGGCTGCGTCCGACGGATCCGCTGGAGTTCTTCGCGGGCGAAGCCGTGACCCAGACCGAGAACCTCATCGACCGCCGCCTCGAACGACCAGCCGTCGATCGTCTCGCGGCCGAGTTCCTTGGCCGTGATGATGGTGGCACGGGCGGGGGTCAGTTGCTCCTCGGTGAAGGTCTCCTTCCTGGCCCGCTGCATCGCCTTCTCGATGATGCCGACGACCTCGGGCACCTTCTCGGGCTGGCACACCGCCATCGCGGCGAAGTAGCCGGGCCGAAGACCGGCCATCGACCATGCATGGACCTCGTACACGAGTCCCTTGCCGCGGAGTTCCTCGTGCAGCCAGCCGCTCGGCATCCGGTAGCCCGAGACGACCGTGTCGAGCAGTTCCACGGCGAACCGGTCGCGGACGTTGAAGATGTCGAACCCCGGGTACGCCACATACACGATGGCCGACCCCTTGCCGGACGCCTTGATGTAGACCTCGCGGCCGGCGGGCTTGCGGGGCTTCAGGTCCTTCGGGAAGAGCAGGCGGGGATTCTGCGGCAGGTTCTTGAAGGCGTCGGCCACGTGCCTGGCGGCCTTAACGAGGTCGATCCCGCCGAAGACCGCCACCACGAGGTTGTTCCCCACCACGTACTGCCTGTGCCAGGCCACCAGATCATCGCGCGCGAGCGCCCTGGCCACCTCCGCCGTCCCCGGCGCCGGGAAGCGGTACGGCGACTTGGTGAAGAAGACGCGGTTGAAGTACAGCGACGCCTCGCCGTGCGGCGTGTCGGCCATGTGTGCGAGTTGCGCCAGGGTCATGGCCCGCAGCCGCTCGATCTCTGCCGGCGGGAACGCCGGCTCCAGCAGGCACTCCGCCGCCAGGTCGAACGTCTTGTCGAAATCCTCCGCCAGGCACTGTGCCGACAGGTAGATCGTGTTGCGGCCGCTCGTGGCGCTCATCCGGGCGCCCATCGCATCGAGGATACGCGCGATGTCGGCCGTATTGTGCCGGCCGGTGCCTTTCATGAGCATGCGGCTCATAAACGAGGAGGTGCCGGCCGTCTTCTCGGATTCGACAGAGAGACCGCCGCGCATAAACATCTTGATGCTCACCGTCGGGTGTCCCGGAATCGGGCACAACAGCAGCCGCACGCCGTTCGGCAGAAACCGGTTAATGATGGGCGGCCGCACGGCCGGCGGCTTGACGGGCTTCTTCGCCTCGCCCTCCGTCTTGGCCTCGCGCTTGGGCCGAACGATTGTGACGGTCACCACTTCGGGCCGCAGGTACTCGGCGGCGACGCGCTGCACGTCGGCGGCGGTAACCCGCTGGATGTTCCGGACGTAGCGCTGGGAGAAGTCCGGGTCGCCGACGAGCAGCGCGTTGGTGCCGAGGTCGGTCGCAATATCCTCGCACTGCTGGAGCGCGAAGACGTGCTCGCTGATTTTCTGGCGTTTCGCGCGGGCGAGTTCCTCGTCGGTCGGCGCCTCGCGGACGGCCCGGGCGAGTTGCTCCATCACGGCCTGCCGCGCCGCTTCGGCCTTGTCGGGCTCGGCCTCCAGGATGATCGAGAAGCGGCCGCCGTCGTAGCCGGCCGGCGTGTAACTGGAGACCGAGATCGACTGGACCAGGCCACGACGGTCTCTGAGGTCCGACACCATCCGCGACGCCCGACCGTGCCCCAGGACGAAGGCGAGAATGTCGAGCGGATACAGGTCCGGATGGGTAAGGCGCACCGTCGGGAACTCGATAACCGCCCGGACGCTCTTGACGTCGGCGTCGGCCACCGCGTGCCTCGGGCCGGTCTGGACCTTGCGTGGCGGCAGGACGGTGGGCCGGAACCTCGTTTGCTGCCAGGAGCCGAACGTCTTGCGGACCGTCTCTAGACAAGAGTCGGCGTCGAAGTCGCCGACCGCCACCACCACCGTGTTGTCGGGCACGACGATGCGGCGGTAGAACCGCGTGAGGTCGTCGCGCGTCAGGTTCCGGAAGACTTCGAGGTGACCGAGGATCGGCTGGCGTGCCGGGTGGTCGGCAAAGAACGTCTCGTTGGCCAGCCGCCACAGCCGGCGGCGCGGGTCGGCCTCGGCCCGCTCGATCTCGCGCTGGACGACGTTGAACTCGCGGTCGAACTCCTTCTGCTCGATCTTCGCATGGATCACGTAGTCGCCGATGATCTCGATGAGCCGCCCGATATGTTCCCCGCTCACCTGCCCGTGGTAGCAGACGAACTGCTTGCCGGTGTGGGCGTTGGTCTGGGCGCCGATGGTCTGGAGTGCTTTGCGGATCTGGTCCTCGGATCGCGTCGGCGTAGTGCCGCCCGAAACGAGATGCTCGAGAAAATGCGAGACGCCCGCGCCGCTGTATTCGACCTCGTTCAGGCTGCCGGCTCCGACGTACACGCGAAACGCCGCCATGCCGCCCAGGTGCCGTTCGCGCACGATCACGCGGAGACCGTTTTCGAGCCGCTCGATGCGTTGGCGTGCCGGCGCTTCGACCGAGACGGCGGCCGCACCGGCCGATGCCTCGTCGCGGGTCGCGGGGCCGCGCGTGCCGAACCGTTCGCAACCGACCAACGCAACGACGCCGAGAGCCGCGGCGATGCCTATGGAACCAAGTAATCTGCGGTCGGTCATAACTACCTCCTGTGACGGCGTAACCCGCCGCTCGCGCGGCGGGCTCGAACGACACAGCGCCTCACGCCGCGCAAGCGCGGCGGCTAACCAGTTGCGTCGGCCATCAGGTCGAGGACGGTGAGCGTCATCACCTCGGCGAATCGGGCAACGTCGTCGAGAGCGATCCACTCGCCCGCCACGTGCGCGACGCCGTCGGGGCCGCAACAGAATCCGACGGCCGGGATGCCCTCCAGGATCAGGAACTTGGCGACCGTCGCGCCCGACTGGCCGTATCGCTTGGGCCGGCTGCCCGTCACCTGTTCGGTTGCCCGTTCGAGGGCGGCCACGAGGGGGCCCTCGGTATCGACGAGCGACGGCAACTGGTGGGTCTCGATCTGGAGGTCCATGCTGACGCCGTCGGCGTCGGCCTCGACGGCGGCCAATTCGCTCCGCAGGTGGTCCAGAATCGCATCGCCGTCGGCGCCGGGCAGATAGCGGATGTCGATGAGCGCCTCGCATTTGCCTGGGACCATGTTCGCGACGGTTCCGGCGTGGACGGCACCGATGTTGAGCGTTGCCGGTGTAAAGAGGTCCGCCGCCTCACTCTCCGGCGGCGGGGGCGGTCGCCACTGGCGGATGCGGCCGAGAAAATCGAGGACCGGCCACAGGGCGCTCGCACCGCGCTCGGGCGTCGAGCCGTGGGCCTGGCGGCCGACGGCCACGACCCGCGCAAACAGCACCCCTTTCTCGCCAACGTCGATGAGTTTCATGCTGTGGCCCGCGTCCGGGACGATCGAACACTCGGCCTCCAGGCCGCACTCGGCAAGCAGGTAGATCATGCCGAGGCCGCTGCCGACCTCCTCGTCGGCACAGCCGACCAGGATGAGTTGGCCGGGGAGGTCGGCCTCGTGGTCCTTCAGATACGCCGCCGCGAGCATCATGGCGGCCAGCGGACCCTTGTTGTCCTTGGCCCCGCGGCCGACGATGCGGCCGCCCGTCTCGACGGGCTCGAAGGGATCGGTCTCCCACCCGTCGCCG
>CAYVAM010000143.1:0-11341 GCA_964449275.1 uncultured Anaerolineales bacterium | reverse complement strand
GGCGCCGAGGACGACACCCTCTTCCTCTACACCAGCGAGCAGGGCGCCCAGTTCCCGCACGGCAAGTGGACGTGCTACGACGTGGGCCTGAGGACGGCCCTGGTGATCCGCTGGCCAAGACGCGTCAAGGCCGGCGGCGTGACCGACGCCATGGTCCAGTACGTGGACGTCGTGCCGACGCTCATCGAGGCCGCAGGCGGCGACCCCGCGGGCGTCGATACCGGCTGCCCCGACGCCAAGGGAAAGCGCGGCTTCGACGGCAAGAGTTTCCTCGGCGTCCTGCTCGGCAAGAACCGGGCGCACCGGAACCTCGTCTACGGCGCTCACACCACGCGCGGCATCATCGCGGGCTCGGAGTGTTACCCCATCCGCTCCGTCCGAAGCGACCGGTACAAGTACATCCGTAACCTCAACCACGAGACCGCGTTCCACAACACGCTGATCGCGGGCGAGAAGACGTACTGGCCGTCGTGGATCCAGAAGGCCAAGACCGATCCGGCGGCCGCACGCCTCGTCGAGATGTACGCGCACCGCCCGGCCGAAGAGTTCTACGACCTGCAGACCGACCCGTGGGAACTCAAGAACCTGGCCGATGACCCGGCCGAGGCCGAGCGCAAAGCCGCCCTGAGCAAGGAACTCGACGCCTGGATGGCCCAGCAGGGCGACAAGGGTAACGCCACCGAGATGAAGGCCCGCGAGCGCCAGGGCCGCAGCGAGCGCCAACCACGCAAGAAGAAAACCGGCACCCGTGCCGGAAAGAAGCCGCAGTAACGGCCTGCCGAAGCGCGCGTGCGCGGCCTCGCCGTCGCGAACGCGTCTCGGCCGGGCGATGGCTGCTCTGCCCCAGTGCATTTGGTGGATGCCACTCGCCACGGCCCGGCAGTACCTCACCACGGCCCCTTCCCGCAAAGACAGTTGCCTTTCGCCGGTTCCGGGGTATCCTTGCTTGACTTGTTCGTTGGGCGCGGCGCGCTCGTCAACAGGATCTTGCGTCGGATTGAAGGGGACGGGCGGGGGCGGGCCGGGCTGCCCGTGCGAAGGAAAACCCGATAGAATAAGGCGCGTGTCATGCGAAGCCTGTCGTTCTCCGGAAGCCTGTCCCGTGCGTCTCTTGTCCTGGCCGCCGTCCTCGGCGCCGGGGTCGTCTGCCACGTCGCGCTTCCGAACCCGGCGTGTGCTGCCCAGAAGAAGGACGAGATAAAGAAAGACGTCAAGAAGAAGGCCCCGAAGGGGGCCCCCAAGAAGGAGATCACCGACGAAGACGTTCGCCAAGCCATCGAGAAAGGCCGCCAGTATCTCATCAGCCAGGCCAAACCCGACGGCTCGTTCGCCGGCGGCAAAATGGCCGGCGGCCACAGCGCGCTGGCCTTCATGACCCTGGCCTACATGGGCGAGCATCCCAACCGCGACCACATGGCCAACGGCCTGACGTATCTCATGGACCTCGACCCCGACACCGGCTTCGACAACCGGCAGGGCTACGCCGTCCCGATCCGCGTGATGGGCCTCTCGTACGTGTACAAAAAACTGCTGAGCGACCGCCGTCGCCTCGTCGCCTTACAGGCCGGCCAGGACATCATGCGCCTCCGGGCGGGTCAGGCCACGAGCGGTGGGTGGCGGTACAAACTCCAGCCGGACAAGGACTACGATTTCTCCGTCACGCAGTGGCCGATTCTGGCGATGCGCGACGCCCAGCGGGCCGGCATCGAGTTCCCCGACGCGCGGGGGTGCCTGGCCAAGGCCCTCACCCTCTACTTCAAGGGACACAACAAGGACGGCGGCTGGGCTTACCAGGCGGGCAAAGGCAAGTCCTACGGTTCGATGACGGCCGCCGGTCTCGCCTCGCTCTTCATCATCGCCGATTTCCTCGAACCGAACAGCGGGTGCCCGTGTGTGCACGGCAAGAGCCGCCGCGAGGCCTCCGAGATCGAGCGGGCCATGGAGGCCGCCCTCGGGTGGCTCGGCAAGCACTTTAGCGCCGGCAAGAACCCCGAAAAAGGCGGGCGGACGCTGTACTGGCTCTACTGCGTCGAGCGTGTCGGCATCGCCGCCGGCTACAAATACTTCGGAACCCACAACTGGTACAAGGAAGGCGTTGCCGAACTCGTCAAGAAGCAGGGGAAGGACGGCAAGTGGGGCAACCTCGAGGACACCTGCTTCGCCCTCTTGTTCCTCTACAAGGGCCGCGCGCCCATCCTCTTCAACAAACTCAAGTTCGACGGCGTCTGGAACGCCCACCGCCGCGACATCGCCAACCTGACCCATTACGTCGAACGGACCAAGGAGCAGATGTTCCACTGGCAGATCGTCGACCTGACGGCCCCCCTCGAAGAACTCCACGACGCCCCCATCCTCTACATCACCGCCGAGAGCGTGCCCAACTTCACCGACGGGCAGAAGAAGAAACTCCGCGCCTTCACCGATACGGGCGGCACGATTCTGTTTGAAGCGTCGTGCGGCAGCGCGGCTGTCCGCGAGTGGTTCACCAAGTTCGCCGCCGAGGTCTGGCCCGAGTGGCAACTCGTCAAACTCCCCAACGAGCACGGCGTCTGGAACGCCCTGCACCCGATGCGAACCCGGCCCGAGGCCCTCGGCGTCTGCGACGGCGTCCGCACCGCCGTCTTCTACAGCCCTGAGGACATCTCCTGCGCCTGGCAGACCCAGGCCCTTGCACGTCGCGGGTACCTCTTCGATTGGGGCATCAACCTGTATACCTATGCCACCGACGGGGCGCCCTTGCGGGCCAAACTGGCCGCACGCGGACCCGTAACGACCGACCGCTTCACCGCAGCCGTCAAGGCCGGGCCGAACAAGAGTGTCCGCATCGCCCGCGTCCGGCACGGCGGCAACTGGGAAGCCGGCGCCAACTACCGCGGTCTCAGCCACCTGGCCAGACACGTCCAGGCCAGGGCCGGCATCAGGCTCCAGGTTACCGAGCCGACGCAGGCGCCGTTCAACTCCGGCGGGGTGGCCGTCGCCGACTTGAAGCCCGGCCAGATCGCCTACCTGGCCGGCTCGGCGGGCATCACCTTCACGCCCGGCGAGCAGGCCGCCGTGAAAAAGTACCTGGCCGCCGGCGGCTTTCTCTGGATCGAGGCCGTCACCGGATCGCGCGCCTTCGACGAGGCCGCGCGCAAATTGGCTGCCGACATGGGCTGGACGCTGAAGTTTCTCCCTGGGAGCCATCCGCTCCTGCACGGCCGCATGACCGGCGCCATGGGCTACAACCTGACGGCCCGCGTCCAGTTCCGCAAGGTCTTGCGTGCCCAGCGTATCGGCCGCCCGTCCGCCGTGTTCTATGGCATTTACCAAGGCGAGAAGATGGTCGGCGTGTACTCGCCGTTCGACGTGGTGTTCAGCCTGACCGGCTGCGAGGCCCACCGCTGTCGCGGGTACAAGGCCGAAGACGCCATGGCCGTCGGCACGAACCTTGCCCTCTACTTCTCGACCCTTAAGTGACGTTGGGCCGGACACAGGCATAAGGAGGACCTTACCATGACCACGCCGATTTTTGTGATGCTGCTGATTGCGGCCGTCATCGTGTTGGTGGGGCTGGCGGGGGTGATCCTGCTCATCGTGGGCCTGGTGAAACGGTGGACGGCGCTCTGGGTCTGCGGCATCGTCGCGATGGTCCTTGCGGGCCTCGCGCTTCTGGTGGGCGTGCCCGCGGGCCTGTTGGTTTGCCTCGGCGTTGCGAGGAGCGTCACGGTCCACGAGACGGCGGTCCACGAGGCGGCGGTCGCCGAGATGGCGGTCGCCCCCGACGCAGGTTCGAGCGAAGGGGGCAACTACGTGCGGCAGGGCGACGGGCGGGCCGCCGCACACGTCGAAGGCGTCGAGATCGAGGTCCTCGAGCCCGGCAGCGGCAGGGCCAGTTCCAGTTCGCAGACCATGTCCGGCGTTTTACCGGGCAGTAGCGAGACGCGGCACGAGATCGGCCTTGGCAACGTCAATATCGTCGTCGAGAAGCGCGGCGGCCGCATCACCCTCGAGGTCAACGGCCGTGCCTGCGGCCCCGTCCACCCCGGCGATTCGGTCGTCATCACCCCTGCCCGCGACGTTCTGGTGAACGGCCAACAGCGGCTGTGACCCGTTGCGGCAGGGCCTGTGCGACGGCGGGTGGCATGGCCACGCCCGCCACGGCGGGTAAACTTGCGTGGCCATGAGGCGCTTGGCGCCGACCCCACGAGCCGCGACCTTTGGTCGCGGGCACTCTATCCCGCCGCCACCTTCTTCTTCCTCGCCTTCTTCCTGCGACCGCCGCCGGCGGGCGCCGGTTCGGCGGCGGGGACGTCGGGCGGGGTGTACGGTCCTGTGCCCTCGACGGCCCACGCGAGGTCGGCCTTGATACGCGGCGCGTCGGCGTACGGGTCGTGGTGCGTCTTGCAGTAGGCGACCAGGTCGCGCGACAGGGTCCGGACCGTCTCGCGGTGGTCGCTCTCGCGGAAGAGGTTCCGCAGTTCGTTCGGATCCTCCTGGAGGTCGAAGAGCCACGGCTCGTCTCTCGGCGCGTACACGATCTTGTACCGCGTCGTGACGGCCGCCAGCCAGTTGGGCTTGCCCGAACTCGTGCCGCGGAAAAAGGCGATGTCTTTCCAGTCGGCCGGCGCCTTGCCGGTAAAGAGGGCCGAGGCGTCGCGCCCCTCCTCCTTCCCGGCCGTCTCGACGCCCATCAGGGCCAGGATCGTCGGCAGAAAATCGACGCACCCGAGCGCTTGGGGCACCACCGTCCCGCCTTTCACTTTGCCCGGGCAATAGAGGACGAAGGGGATCCGGGCCGACGCCTCGTACGGCACACCCTTGTTGTGCCGCCCGTGCTCGCCGCACAGGTCGCCGTGATCGGAGGTGAACAGGACGATCGTCCGTTTCAGCAGGTCGGCCTGCCGCAGGACGGCGAGGATCTTGCCGACGTTGTCGTCGACGCACTTGACCATGCCGAAGTAGAGCGCCATCAATCTGCCGGAGAGCGTCCTGACCTGCTTCTTGCCCCAACTCGGCAGGTTCGCATCGGGCTTGGCCATGCTGACCGGGGCCTTGAATGCGGCCCCCGCGAAGAGGGTGTCGTACGGCGGCCGCACCGTGTTCGGACCGTGCGGGTCGGGGATGCTGACCATGTAACAGAACGGCTCGTCGGTGTGGGCGGCGATGAAGGCACAGGCCTTGTCGGCCAGGAAATCCGTGGTGAATGACTTCTCGTCGGCACCCTGGACGTTGTACGACGGTTTGCCGCCCGCCCGCGCCTTGACCCTCGGCCCGTCGGGCGTGTCCTCCAACTGTTTCCAGTGCCCGCGGTTGAACAGGTACCGGTTGTCCTCGAAGCCGAACTTCCGCTTGGGCCCCCACTGCGGTTTGCCGGTGCCGTCCAGATGCCACTTGCCCGCGTAGCCGGTGGCGTAGCCTTTGCGGCGGAGGATCTCGGCGAAGGTGATGATGCCATCGTCCATGGGGATGTTGTTGGTCGTCACGGGCGTGTTCTGTGGGTACCGCCCCGAGACGAAGGACGACCGCGACGGTGAACACACCGGCGTCGTGCCGTAGAAGCGGGTGCACACTGCGCCGTTGGCGGCCAGCCAGTCGATGTTCGGCGTCTCGACGACCGTCTCGCCCCACATGAGCGCCTGCACTTTGGGCATGAGCGCCCGATAACAGCCTAGGGTGCGGAAGTTGTGTTCGTCGGTGTGGATGATGAGCAGGTTCGGCCGCTCCTTGGTGCCCGCGAGCGCCGTGCGCGAAGCCAGCCACGCCGCCGTCCCGCCGGTTGCCTTCAGGAAGTCGCGTCGGTTCATGGTTCGTCTCCTGTGTGCGCGTCTTCGCCTTTTTCCCGACCGCCTCGCCGGCCACAGCATACGGCGCGGTGCGCCAGGGGTCAACGGACGGCACGAGCCGCCGGCCACGGCACGAGCCGTACCCGTGCCAGGGTGGCCTGACGGCGCGACGCCTGCCATAATCCTGGTCACACCCCCGCAAAGGGGCTCGGTTACAATTTTGTTGACACCCTTCGGGGGGCATCTATAGAATCGCGCCCTGCATTCACCCCAGGCGGTGCGGGACTGTTTGCCGCGCGCCGGGTCGGGGGGAGTGTCTCGCCGCGGGCGCGGGTAGGGCAGCGCCCGGGGGACTCACCGAATAGTAGTCCAGGCACGAAGGAGGAGATGCCAGATGCTCATGCGGGACGCCCGACTTCGCCGCAACCTCTCCGTTCTCATGACCTTGCTTGGGGTCACGATGCTTGCGGTTGCTCCGGCCGGCGCCGAGGAAGCCACCGCACCGGCTGCCGCACCCGCGGCGGCGCCTGCCGAAGCGCCGGCTGCCGCACCTCCCGCCGCGACCGAAGCGCCCGCTGCGGCGCCTGCGGCCCCGGCGACGCCCGCGGGCGAAGAAGCCGCCGCCACCGGGTACGGTGCTGCCGGCCTGCCCGTTTCGCTGGTCCCCGCCGGCCTCCAGAACGACTGGCGGATGATGGTCCACTATTTCAAACTGGCCCGCTTCGACTTGGCCAAGGCTCAGGCCGAGAAGGTTCTGGCGGCCAGCCCGACGGCGGCGGCCACGCTGGCACTGACCGAGTCGCGCTCCACCGGATACGACCTCATCGTCAAGATGGTCCGTATCGAGGAACTACAGGAAATGGCGGCGAAGATCCTGACCTTGGCCGACGAAGGCGCCCGCGCCAAGAAGACCGATGCCACCCGAATCCAGGCCAACCTCCTGCAGCTGGGGAAGGGCCCGCGGCCGTATTTCCTGGCGATGGGCGAACTGCGGGACAGCGGCCCGTACGTCGTGCCGCACGCCCTGGCCATTCTCCAGGATCCCGGCCGCAAGGACCTCGCGGCGCTCGTGCGCCGGGCGCTGACGGAACTCGGCCGGCCGGTCGTCCGCCCGCTGGTGCGGTCGCTGCGGACGCCTGACGCGAGACTCAAGGAAACCATTATCGACATCCTCGGCGACATCAAGTATCCCTACGCCTTGCCCGCTCTGAAGGCCATCGCCGAGAACCCGAAGGCGAGCGACGGCCTGAAGGCGGCCGCCACCCGGGCCATCCTCAAAACGTTTGACAAGGCCATGCTCAAGACACCCGCCAAGACGCTCTACATTGACCTGGCCAACAAACACTACTATGGCAAGATCGCGTCCGGCGACCCGCGGCGGGCAACCACCGACATCTTCGATTGGGTCGAGGGGACCGGCCTCTTGTATCGGGCCGCACCCTCGAAGGCCGTCAACGAGATCCTGGCGTCGCGAGCCTGCTCCGACGCGCTCAAGGCCGATCCGGGGGCGCTCGAGGCCGTGGCCCTGTGGGTCTCGTCGGTCATGCAGATGGAGTCGGAACTCGGCGGCAAAACCGCCCGCGAGGCCGACCCGTTCCTGCCCGACACGATGCCGTCGGTCGATTTCTTTGCCCGCTCGGTCGGCCAGCAGCACCTGTACAACGTTCTCGACCGCGCGCTGCGGGACCACAACACGCCGGTCGCCGTCCGGGCGTGCAAGGCACTGGAGGACGTGGCGAACGAAGAGTTCCTGACGCTTTACGGTCAGGCCGACGCCGGGTCGCCGCTCGTCATGGCGCTCACGTACCCGGACCAGCGCGTCCGCTTCGCGGCGGCATTCGCGCTGGCGGCCATCCGCCCGAAGAAACCGTTCACGGGCGCCGGCAAGGTGGTGCCCGTGTTGACCGAAGCGCTGAACCTCGAGGCCGGCAAGAGCCTCCTCCTCGTGGAGCCCGACGGCAACAACCGCAACCGGCTCCAGGCCGCCCTCAAGGCTGACGGCTGGACTACCATCGTCGCGCTCGCCGGGAACCAGGCGATCTCCTCCGCCCGTGCCATGCCGCGCATCGACGCCGTCCTCGTCTCCTCGAAGACCAAGCACGTCAACCACGCCGACGTCGTCAGCCTCCTGAGGAGCGATTACACGACGGCCATGACGCCGATTATCGTTCTCTCGTGGCCGGACGACCCCGTGAAGGCCTCGTGGATCGAGTCGAAGATTCCGTACCTGAAATCCGTGGACCAGACCATCGAGGTCGATGCGCTCGCCACAGAGATCGAAAGCCTGAAGAAGGCGGCCGGGTCGCTCGTGCTCGACGCCGACGCCTCGCGGACCGCCAGCCTCCAGGCGTCGCAGGTTCTGAAGGCCATCGCCGTCTCGAGCGGGGTGTACTCGGCGAAGCGCGCGCGGCAGTCGTTGCTCGAGAGCCTCGTGAACCGGCCGGACGCACTGGTGATCAGCGTCCTCGGGGCGCTGGCCGAGATCCCCGACGGCGAGATCACCCGCGCCATGGCCGGCGCCGGCGTGGACACCGAGCGGACGAAGCCGGTCCGCGTGGCGGCCCTCCAGGCGCTGGCGCGGGCCGCACGGTTCGTCGGCAACCAACTCGAGAAGAAACAGATCGGGACGGTCCAGGCGATGGCCGGCGAAGAAGACGATCAACTCCGCGACGCCGCCGGCGAAGCCCTCGGCGCGCTCGACCTCGACGCCGCCGACGGCGCCAAACTTATCCTCAAACACGCCGCCAACTAGCGGTTACCGAAAACGCGAAGCGCTGCGGGCCGCCCGACCTGCGGCGCTTTCTTTTTTCGTTTCGCGCGGTGGTTCTCCCGAACCACCGCGTTTTTCTATGATGTGCATCCTTCCCACGGCTTCCGCCGCGGGCTATCATCTAGCCCCGTTGCGACGCCTAGGGCGCGACCAACGCGTAAGCCACGCAAAGAGCGAAAGAACGGAACCTCATGCCGCGCTTTGTGGTCCAACAGCATTTTCGGAGTAACGAGGACTACCACTTCGACTTGATGCTCGAAGCGGCCGACGCGCTTATCGCCTTTTCGTGCGGGGCGGCGCCCGATGATGTGAAGCAGTTGCCGTGCCTGGTGCGGCAGATTCAGGATCACCGCGTCGAGTACCTCTCATACCAGGGCGAGATCTCGGGCGGTCGCGGATGGTGCGAGATCCACGACCGCGGCACGTTCGAGTGGGTCGAACCCGAAACGGTCGCCGACGCCGCGGACGCCTCGCTGCTCGATCGTCTCGTCGTCCGTCTCGATGGCCGGAAAGCGCGCGGCACGTATCGCCTGACGCGCGAGACCACATCGGGGGCGGATTATTGGCGGATGAGCACGGCGACGACTGACTAAGCGGGGCCAGGTAAGTTTTTGGCGGTTGATGCGCGGCGGGCGAAAAACGCGAGGGCCGACCCGTCGGGCGGTCGGCCCTTGGTATGCAGCGTTCGGTTGTCGAGCCGGCGGAAAGCCTGCGCTACAGGCAAGCGTCCTTGGCGGCTTTGGCGATGCGGAACTTCAGGACCGTCTTGGCCGGGATGTGGAGCGGCTCGCCGGTCTGTGGATTGCGGCCCATGCGGGCCTTGCGGTTGACGACAACCAGTTTGCCGAGGCCGGGGATCGTGAAGCCGTTCGGGGCCTCTTTGTAGGCCAGGTTCACGAGGGTCTCGACGAACTGTGCGGCGTCCTTCTTGCTGATCTCCAATGCCTCGGCCAGAGCGGCCAGCACCTGCGACTTCGTCATTGCTTTCGCCATTGACTACACTCCTTCCTGGGTTAACTGAATGTCCGTATCCACAGCCCGCGTGCGCCGAAGGCGAGCGGTCTTTCTCCCGAAAGCGGGGCGGACGTGCATTCCCCGGCCCTCACTTGGCGTCTAGGATAGAGAGTCCTCGCCCGGCCGCAACACAAAAAACCTTCAGAGGCACGTGTCTGCCCTGCAGGATGAACCTATCGCACTCAGGCGCCCCGCACCGGCCACGCGAAGAAACGGCGATGTCCGGCGGGGTCTCGGGAACTGCCCCGGAGCACCTGGATTGACGGCGGAGCCTTTGTCGATATAATTGCGGTTCTCGTTTGCGTGCCGCATGTCCGGCAATCGGCCAAGACGGCGGCAAACGGAAAGGAGTCTCGCGTGTTACACTTCGATCCTCATACACAGTCCTTCTACACGGACCTCAAGCCGCACCGGCTCGAGGACGTCGCGGAGGCGAACCTGTATCGCGACATCTTCCCGTACAGCCGGTTCCCGAAGATCTCATTCACCCATGAGCGGGTGCCGACGTTCATCCCCGAGGAAACGTGGATCACCGACACGACGTTCCGCGACGGGCAGCAGGCCCGCGCGCCGTACACGGTGGAGCAGGTGGTCGAACTGTACAAGTTCATGCACCGGCTGGCGGGTCCGCGCGGCCTGATCCGTGCCAGCGAGTTTTTCCTCTATTCCAGGAAGGACCGCGAGGCGGTCGAGAAGTGTCTGGCGCTCGGATACGAGTATCCGCAGGTCACGGGTTGGATCCGACCCGTCAGGAAAGACTTCAAACTGGTCAAGGAGATCGGCCTGAAGGAAACGGGCATCCTGACCTCCTGCTCCGACTACCACATCTTCCTGAAACTGCACCGGACCCGCAAGCAGGCCCTCGAGATGTACCTCGACACGGTCAAGGCGGCCCTCGACGAGGGGATCATCCCGCGGTGCCATCTCGAGGACATTACCCGTGCCGACATCGAGGGGTTCGTCACGTCCTTCGTGGCGGCGCTAATGACCCTGGCCGAGCAGTACGAGATACCCGTCAAGATTCGCATGTGCGACACCCTCGGCTTCGGCGTTCCGTACGTCGGGGCACAGTTGCCGCGCTCCGTCGCCAAGGTCGTCTACTGCCTGCGGCGTGAGGCGGCCGTGCCGCCCGAGTGGCTGGAGTGGCATGGCCACAACGATTTCCACAAAGCGTTCGTCAACGCAACGACGGCCTGGCTGCATGGCTGCTGCGCGGCCAACGGGACGTTCCTCTCGATCGGCGAGCGGACGGGCAACCCGCCCATCGAGGGTCTCGTTGTGGAACACGCCATGCTCTGGGGCGAGACCGAGGGCGTCGATTACTCGGTCATCACCGAGATGGCCGACTACTACCGGGCCGAGATCGGCCAGAGCATCGACCCGCGCTTCCCCTTGGTCGGCCGCGACTTCAACATGACACGGGCCGGCATCCACGCCGACGGGCTCCTCAAGAACGAGGAGATCTACAGCCCCTTCGACACCGACAGTATCCTGGGACGGCCGATTCGAATCGGCCTCACGGACAAGAGCGGCGCCGCGGGGGTCCTCGCCTGGATCAGGGCACGATACGAACTGACCGAGGACGTGGCCAAGGAGGACCCGCGCATCGTCCGGATCAACGATTGGATCCAAGTGCTCTACGAGGCCGGCCGCGTCCCCGCCATGAGCGATGAGGAAATGGACGCCAAGGTCCACGAGGTCTTCGGAGACGTGCAGCGCAGGCCCACGACGCTGTAGTACTCTGTCGCTGCTGATTTGCGGGGTGCCACTGGCGGCTTGTCCGCCAGTGTGT
>CAYVAM010000142.1:0-11348 GCA_964449275.1 uncultured Anaerolineales bacterium | reverse complement strand
ATCCTCTCCGAAGGGGCGCCCCTGGCCGGTCCCGGCGCGCCGGCAGCGACTCTTGACGGCCCGGATGCGGCGCCGCTTGTCACAGACTCTCCAGAGGAGTCCGCGACCTTCGGAGCGGCGGCCGGAGCGGAAGCCGACCTGACGGACTCGCCGGACGTGGCCACCCCCGCCGAGACGGCGCTGCTGGCCGCCGCCGGCGAGACCGAGACCCAGCCGTCCGCGGCGGGCGCAGAGGAGACAACGCTCGAGCCGGCCTCCGGCGTGTCGCTGCGGCAGAGTCCCTCCGCCGACGCCTTCGATGCCGCGCTGACGCTCGATGCGGCGGACCTCGCGTCCGCCTCCCCGGCCTGGTCGCCGGCGCCGCCCGACTCAATCGCGAGCGATGCCGAACTCGGCTCCTCCACCGGCTTCATCGACCTTCTCGCCGCCGCAGCCTTGGATGTGCCGTTGGGAGTGTAGCCTAATACTACAGCACTTACCGCGCGGCGGGTCCGGAGACCCACCGCGCGAAACGGCGAAGTGGCGCTGTAGTGCCAAGTCCACTCAGATGGACCATGAGGCGCAGCGATGGAACGCGCAACCATGACACAGAAGCGGAAGCGTTACGGCGGCTCCGCCTGTCACGCCGGCGGCCCCGTGTTCGAGCCGATGGAACCCCGCCTGCTGCTCGACGCTGCCGACGTGGTAATCAATGAGATCATGTACCACCCGGCGGGCCTGCCGGAGCCGCTCGGCCTCGAGTACGTGGAACTGCTCAACACGGGCCCCGACCCCGTCAACCTGAACGGCTGGCGCCTGAACCGCGGCGTGGACTACACCTTCGGCGATGTCACGATCGAGGGGGGCGGCTACCTCGTGGCGGCCGCCGACACCGACGACTTCATGGCCGAGTACACCGAGTTCACCGGCAATCTCGTGGGCGGGCCCGACGGATGGGACGGACGGCTCTCGAACTCCGGCGAGGACCTCGAACTCGAAGACGCCACCGGCCAGCGCATCGACCTCGTCAGTTACAGCGATGAGGGCGACTGGGCCGTCCGTATCGAGGGGCCGCTGGACCACGATCACACCGGATGGGTCTGGGCCGACGACCACGACGGGGGCGGCAAGTCGCTCGAACTCCTCAACCCCGCCCTCTCGAACGAGTACGGGCAGAACTGGGCGGCGAGTCTCGCGGACGGCGGCACCCCCGGCGAAGCCAACTCCGGCGCGGCCGACAACCTCGCCCCCATGATACTCGACCTCCAGCACTATCCGCTGATTCCCTCCACGTTCGACAACGTAACCATCACCTGCCGCGTCCTCGATGAACTCACGACCGGACTGACCGTGCGGCTGCATACCCGTGTGGACGACGTCGAGACCGAGTTCACGGCCCACGAGATGTTCGACGACGGCCAGCACGGCGACGGCGCCCCCGGCGACGGTCTCTACGGCGCGGTGCTCGACCCGCAGCCGGCCAACCTGACGATCATCGAGTTTTACGTCGAGGCGCTTGACGCCGGCGGCCGCGCACGCACCTGGCCCGGCCCGGTGCCGGGGCACGGCCAGGTGGCCAACGCCCTGTTCCAGGTGGACAACTCCCACGATCCCTACGCGGACTGGGTCCCCGGCAGCATGCCCATCTACCACCTCATCATGACAGACGCCGAGCGCGACGAACTCATCAACGGAATCTGCGGCGGGGGCGACGACCGCTGGTCCGACGCACAGATGAACGGCACGTTCATCTCCGTCGACGGTGTAGATACCCGCGTGCGGTACCAGGTGGGCATCCGCAACCGTGGGGCCGGCAGCCGCGGCAGTTCGCCTTACAATCACCGCGTCAACTTCCCACACGACACGCCGTGGAAGGGCGTCGCGGCGCTCAACATCAACCACCGCTACAGTTGGTTGCAGGTCATCGGCAGCACGATGTGGCGTGCCGCAGGGCTTCCGGACGCCTCCGCCAAGGCAGTTGAGGTCCGAGTCAACGGCGTGGACCGGGCCCAGTCGGGCGACCGCATGTACGGCGCGTATGCGGCCCTGGAGGCGCTCGATTCAGACTGGGTCGAACGCTGGATCCCGGACGACTCGGCAGGCGACCTGTGGCGGTGCACCGACAAGGACGGCCAGTCGGCCGAACTTAACTGGATAAGCACCGACCCCGACGATTACCGCCGCGCCTACAAGAAGCAGACAAACGCCTCGCAGGACGAGTGGGACGACCTCATCACCATGATGTTCCACCTGGAATTCGCTCCCACCGAGACGTTCATCGAAACCATCAGCCCCTACGTCAACATCGACCAGTGGCTGCGGTACCTGGCCGTCGACACCCTCATTGGCAACCGCGAGGGCGGCCTGACGAACGGCCAAGGCGACGACTACGCCCTGTACCAGGGGGTCCTGGACCCCCGGTTCATGCTGGTGCCGCATGACCTCGACACCATCCTCGGCCAGGGCGATCACAGCCCCGACCTCGAGCGCAGCATCTTCTCCTACGACGGCGTCGATGGCCTGGACAACTTCCTGCACCATCCCGACGTCGTTCCGCGCTACTACGCACAGTTCCTCGACCTCATCGACACGGTCTTCGCGCCCGAGAACTTCAACCCGATGATCGACGAGATCCTCGGCGGCTGGGTGCCGGCCGGCGTCATCCAGGACATGAAGGATTTCGCGGGCGACCGCATCCACTCCGCCGGCGCCATCCTCGACCAGATCCCGATGCCCGGCCTCTCGATCGCCAGCCCGCTGCCCGTCCAGGACGGCTACCCCTACACCACAAGCGAATCGTGGACCCTCAGCGGCACGGCCGACGGCACGACGCGCTCCGTCAGCGTCAACGGGGCACTCGCCGACTGGGATCCCCGGCCCGACGGCACGTGGACGTTCGACAGCACCGATTTCGACGACGGCTACGAAGAGCAGACCCTCGTGACCGCCGACGCCGAAATCTCCTACCACGTGCCGACCGACGGACAGGACCCCCTGGCGTGGACCGGCCTGGGGTACGACGACGATTCCTGGACCGACTCGATTGCTGAGGGCCTGGCCGGCCTGCTCGTGACCGAGATCTCGACGGGCGACCTGCGCTACGTCGAACTGCAGAACGTCTCGGCCGGCGACATCGACACATCAGGATGGGTTGTGGCCGCCAACGACCCGTCCGCGGGCACAAGCGGCTTGGTCACCACGCTCTGGGACCTCCCCGCCCCGGCCGCCGCCGACGACGTCCTCTACCGGACCGACGAGGCGGGCGATGCCTACTGGGGCGAGACCATCCCCTGGGACCCCGAAGGTCCCGGCTGGGTGATGATCGTGGACGATGCCGGCAACCTCATGGACTTCGTCGCCTGGGGCTACACCGAGGCCGAGATCGCGGCGCTGTCGGTCGACGTAAACGGTTTCCCCGTCACGGTCGGCAGCCAGTGGACGGGCGACGGGGCAGACGTGGGAACCACGGAACCCGGCGACCCCACGGGCGGCTTTGTCGCCTTCAACGACCACGTCAGCGGCCCCGCGACGCACGCCAACGCCACCACCTACCGGGCCAACGGCACGGCCTCCGGCTACTTGAAAAACATCGCCACCGGCGACGACACGACCGTCACGCTGGCCACGTCCCAGGTGGGTGTGGCCTGGGCCGGCGGGAGCAGCAATCCGGCCGGCGGCACCGATGCGCACGAGGTGTTCAACGGCTACGTGGACTTCTCCTCCGGCACGAACGCCAGCATGGAACTCGTTGGCGGCGACACCTGCACCCATACCTTCACGGGGCTCGACACCGGCGACGTCATCACGTACAACGTCACCGGCACGTCGATCCGCGGCGGCGGCTACCCTGACCGGTGGACGCTTGTGACCCTCCAGGACGCCGACGGCGCCACACCGGCCCACAGCGCCGGCCTCGGCATCGTGGTCATTAATGATAACGAGGTAGCCCTGTGGTGCGGCGAGAACGACTGGCCCGACCAGGGCTTCGTGGTCGGCTGGGATGCGATCGACCCCGGCCCGGACGGCGACTTCTCGATCGTATCGTCGCAGTACACGGGCGCCATCCCGGTGCAGGTGGACCCCGGCGGGGTGGCCGACGGCTCGAAGGGTTACGGACTCACGGGCATCCGCCTCGAAGAGGTCGCGCCCGCCGGGCCGCTCTCTTTCCTCAAGCGAACCGGGAGTACCGACTCGGGCGGCGCGGGCGACTTCGTCCGAGACGCCTCCGGCAGCCAGGGCGCCGAGAACTCCGAGATGACCGTGCCCTTCGGGACGGTCTATCCCACGACGATGGGCGTCGGTTACAGCGACGGGCCGTACGACGCCTACGTCGCGACCGATGCCGCCGCCGACATGCAGGGCGCCGCCGCCTCGCTCTGGACCCGCGTCGAGTTTGCCGCACCCGACCTCCCGTCTTACGACGGGCTGACGCTGCGGATACGGTACGACGACGGCTTCGTGGCATACCTGAACGGCGCGAAGGTGGCCGAGCGCAACGCCCCCGGCTCGCCGGCGTGGGATTCGGCCGCCACAGGCGAGCACGCCGGCACGGACCTCGAAGAGATCGACATCTCGGCAAACCTCGGAGACCTCCTGGTCGGCGACAACGTACTCGCCATCCACGGCCTGAACGTCGGCGCGGCCGACGCCGACTTTCTCATCCAGGCGGAACTCATCGCCGCCAGGGGCATACCGGGCCTGAGCCTGGACCTGGCGCCCGGCATCAACCGCATCACCGTCGCAACGTACGACGGCCCCGACGGCACCGGCAACGTCCTTGACAGCGACACCATCGACATCTGGTACGACACCGGCTCGACGACCAACTATCCGCAGGTGGCCCCCGGCGTCGGCGCGGCCGTCTCGCCCGGTCAGGCCGACGACGACGGGCAGCCGGCGACTGTCGGCGAAGGCGCCACCCTCGACGTCAACCTCCTGACGCGAGACAGTTACCTGCCGGGCGTGCCGTTCCTCGTGCGGGTCAAGGTCATCGACCAGGCCGACGGCAGCGTGTATCGCGACCTCTGGGACGCCACGGCGACGATCCAGTCTCTCAACCCGGCCGTCCTCCTCGACACCTCGGCCGCCACCCTCTACAACGGTCTCGGCAGCGCCCTGGTCACGGCCACCGGCTCCGGCGATTTCAACCTCCAGGTGGACGTCGGCGGGATGCAGACGAGCACGACCCTCGTGGACTCCTCCGGCCGGCCGGTCAACACGGTCTCGGGCGGCATCGGCGACGACGTGACCTGGAGCGGCGTCGTCCACGTCACGGGCGGCGACTTCGCGATTGCCGACGGCGTTACGTTGACGATCGAGGCCGGCACGCTCGTACTGATCGACGGCGTGGCATCGGGCACCGACGGGACCGACATCGACGTCGCCGGCGCGATCCAGTCGCTCGGCACGGCCGATGCGCCGGTCACCTTCACGGCATACGCGGCGGGCGAGAACTGGGGCGAGTTGGACTTCCGCGACGCCGAGCCCTCAACCTTCCAGTACACCAACATCCACCAGGCGGGGCACTCGCCGGCCGTCGGCCACTCGAACTCCGGACCGGCCATCCGCGCCACCGGCTCCACCTTCATCTTCGACCACGCGAACCTGACCGACAACGCCGGCAAGATCATGCAGGCCACGTCCGGCACCGACCTCGTGTTCCGCGACAGCCTGTTCGCCCGTTCCATCATGGGGCCGGAGATCGCCGGCACCGCCCTGCTGTTTGAGAATTCGTGGATCACCGACATGCACGCCGACGACGACGCCGACGGCATCTACATCCACGACCAGCAGGCCGGGCAAACGTGTACGCTCATCGGCGGCGTGGCCACCAACATCGACGACGACGGCATCGACACACTCGGTTCCGAGATCACCGTCCGGGACTTCATCGTCCGCGACTGCAAGGATAAGGGCATCAGCGTTTACGGCGGCGAGACGACCGTCGACCGGTGCCTGATCGTCGAGAACAACAAGGCGCCGGAAGACCCAACGGTTGCCACCATCGCCGCCAAGACCACCGACGGATCACTGGCCGTCGTCAACATCGATCACTCTACAATCGTAACAACCACGACCGACGGCGTCGTCGACTTCGCCGTCCAGTCACACAACAAGTACGGTGTCACGAGCGGCACGATCATCTGGAACGTCACCAACTCGATCATCGTCGCGACCGACCCGATCAACGTCCAGGCGCCGTACCTGGAGTCCGACATCCACGTGGATTACACGGACGTCTTCGACGAGACGTGGCCCGGCACGGGGAACCTGCAACTCGACCCGATGTTCGCCAATCCGGCCGCCCACGACTACCGGCTTCAGCCGGGTTCTCCGTGCATCGACGCAGGCGACCCGAACGATCCACCGGACCCGGACGACACCCGGACCGACATGGGCTACTTCGCCGGCGCCACGGCGGCGGCCGACGTCACCGTTACCATCGAGGCCACCGATTCCGAAGCCGCCGAACAGAACGCCGACACCGGCACGTTCACCATTACCCGGACGGGCGAGACCACCGATCCGCTCACCGTCCACTACAGCGTCGGCGGCACGGCCGGGGCCGGCGACTACACCCCCGCGCTGTCCGGCGATGTCGTCATTCTCGCCGGCGATGCGACCGTCGCCGTCACCATCACACCCGTGGACGACCCCGACTACGAGCCCGATGAGACGGTCACCCTTACCCTGACGAGCGATCCGGCCTACGCCGTCGGCTCGCCCGCCAGCGCCATCGTCATGATCGCCGACGACGACCAGACATCGGGGTCGCTGACGGAGAATACCCTCTGGACCGCCGCCGAGGGCCCGTACCTCGTCACGGCCGAACTGACGGTGCCGGCGGGAATCAGCCTGACAATCGCCGAGGGCACGACCGTCTTCTTCGCCCCGGGCGCCCAACTGACCGTCAGGGGCCTGCTCCAGGCCGACGGCGCCGAGTACGCACCGGTCCGCTTCACCCGCTTGCCCGGCTCCGGCGCCACCTGGGGCGGAATCCAGTTCGACGGCACCATGCAGGACAACCGCATTACCTACGCCGTCCTCGAATACGGCCGCACGAACAACGGGATGATCGGCCTTACCAACTCGAACCTCCTGGTGGACCACGCGACGTTCGACCACACGGACTATCGCCGCATCCGCACGGAAGGCTCGGCCCTGGTGGTCCGCAACTCGATTTTCACGGACCTGTTCGGCCCGGGCGAGGCGCCGACCTGGGACAACCACAACGAGCACATCTGGGGCACCGCCGGCGCGGGCCTCGCTTTTCTCATCGAGAACAACCGCTTCGGCACCACCAAGGGACACAGCGACGCCATCGACGTGAACGGCGCCGCCGGCATGCGGCTCCAGATCCTCAACAACACCTTCCTGGGCGGCGGTGACGATGCACTCGACCTCGAAGGCGATGCCTACATCGAGGGCAACGTCTTCATGCACTTCCACAAGGACCAGTGGAACACCGGGGCCGGCAACGCCAACGCCATCTCCGCCGGCGCCGGAAAGCAGTACGTCATGGTCCGCAACGTCTTCTCGGACCTCGACCACGCCGCACAGGTCAAGAACGACGCCTTCCTCACGTTCGTCAACAACACCGTCTACGACCTCGACTACTCGGCCATTTACTTCCTGCGGCCGGGGGAGCCTTCGAGTTACGGCGACGGCGCCTATGTGGACGGCAGCATCTTCCGGGATGTGCCCCTGGCGTTCGACAACGTGACGGGCGACGTGGACCTGACCGTCCATCGCTCTATTGTCGATGTCGCATGGCACGGTTACGGCACGGGCAACCTGGACACCGACCCGCGTCTGGCCGACCCGTCGGGCGGCGACTTCAGCCTCCTGGCCGGCTCGGCCGCCCTCGGCGCGGGGGCGATGGGTCTGGACATGGGTTACGACGTGCCCGCCGGGGTGGTGGTCCGGACCGACGTCCCCGCCGTCACCTATCTGACGGACGCGACGTTCAACGTCGGCGGGCCGGGCATCGACGCCTACCAGTACCAACTGGACGGCGGTGGATGGAGCGCCGAGCAGACCGTGGAGGCGCCCATCGTGCTCGCGGGCCTCGGTGATGCACAGGACCACACGCTCGAGGTCATCGGCCGGACGAGCGCGGGCGTCTGGCAGAACACGGCCGACGCCGCCTCCAACGTCTGGCACGTCGATACGGCACACCGGCGGTTGCTCATCAACGAGGTGCTGGCCGACAACGAGTCGGCCGTCGAGGCGGCCGGGCTCTATCCCGACGTCATCGAACTGTACTACGACGCGCCGGCCGGTGCCGCCGACCTCGACCTCGAAGGCTACAGCCTCTCGGATGGCCCGAACACGTTTACCTTCGGCGCGGGCGCCGTCATCCCGGCCGGCGGGTACCTCGTGCTCTACGGTGCCGCCGACCCCGGCGGCGCGGGAGGCACGTGGCTGGACTTCGGCCTCCAGGCCGAGGGCGACGACCTCCGGCTGGTCGAACCCGACGGCTGGACGGTGGTCGATTCCGTCGCGTTCGGGCCGCAGGTGCCGGACCGCTCGATCGGCCGCACCGGTCCGGCGCGCGCGTGGACGCTCGCGCAGCCGACCGCCGGCGCCGCCAACGTCGCCGCGCCGACCGGCAGACAGGATACGCTCGTCCTGAACGAATGGTTCGCCAACGGCGGCGTGGCCTTCGTGGATGACTTCGTCGAACTTCACAACCCCGACACGCTTCCGGTCGCCCTGGAGGGCCTGTACCTGACGGACAACCCGATCTCGCAGAAGGCCAAGGCGGCGCTGGGGCCGCTGGGTTTCGTTGCCGCCCAGGGCTACGCCGCCTTCCGTGCCGACGACAGCAGCGCCGGCGGTCACGTGGCCTTCCGCCTGACGGCCGACGAGGGGATGCTCGCCCTGTACGGCGCCGACGGGACGCAAGTGGACCGGATTCTCTATCTGCCGCAGACGACCGACACCTCACAGGGACGCGTGCCCGATGGCGGTGACGTGCGAGACTTCTTCCCCATCCCCACTCCCGGTGTGGCGAACCCGAAGGTCCTGGCCGGTGAGACGGTCATCGAGACCCTTGTGACCGCGGGCGCCGGCGCCGTCTTCCACGTGCCGACAGACGGCGAAGACGCCCTGGCGTGGACCGCGCCCGGCTACGACGACAGCCTGTGGACCAGCGAGGTCCCCGTGGACGGGGCGGGCCTCGTCGTCACCGAGATCGAGACCGGCGAGAACGACTGGGTCGAAATCCAGAACGTCTCCGGCCAGGACATCTCCACGGCGGGCTGGACGGTAGTGGTCAACGATCCCTCGGGCGGCAGCATCAACGACGTGCTCCCCGCGGCGTGGGATCTGCCGGCTTCGGTGGCGGCAGACGAGGTGCTGTATCGGACCGACGAGGCCGGTGACGACTACTGGGGCGAAGACATCCCGTGGGACGCCGGCGGGGCGGGATGGGCGATGATCCTGGACTCGGGCGGCAACGTCGCGGACTTCCTCGTCTGGGGTTACACCGAAGGCGAGATCGATTCGTTCTCCATCGACTACGGCGGTTTTGTGGGCATCACGGTCGGCGGCCAGTGGAGCGGCGACGGGGCCGAGGTCGGCGACGGCAGCGGCACCGGCGTGCCCGGACCCCAAGAGAACGTGTTCGACTTCGGGGCGACGTGGGACTACCTGCACCCGTTGGACGCCACCGATCCCGCCGCTTCGGACCCCGACTTCAACACAACGTGGATGCAGTCCACCGGCTACGACGGCCCGGCGTTCGATAGTTCCGGCCCGGGGATTCTCGGATACGGCACCATCAATTACAGCCCGGGGGTGGCTACGGACATCGGCCGGCCTGCCGACGGCGACCGCTACACGGCTTACTTCCGTCGCGAGGTCACGTTGGCCGGCAACATGGTCAACGTGGGCCTTGAAATCCTCAGCGACGACGGCGCCGTCATCTACATCGACGGCGTAGAGGTGGCCCGGAACAACTTCACCGGCGACGACACGTACTTCGCATTCGCCAACGGCTACACGTACCCGAACGGGGACAACACCGAAAACGTCACGCGAACGCTGACCGTCGGGGACCTGGGCGCCGGGACCCATACGATGGCGGTGTCGATGCACCAGAACCAGGCGGGCAGTTCGGACCTGGGCTTCGGCCTGCGTCTGTTCGGCCAGCCCGACGGCGGGCTCGGCAGCGCGCTGGAGCGCTCCGGCAACGCCGACGCCAATACGGCTGCGGACTTCGCTGCCACCGCCACGCCGACCCCGGGCGCCCAGAACGCCGGGATGGTGGTGCCGTTCGGAGCGACCGCCCCGGTGGTAACGGGCCTGGGGTTCAGCGGCGGCCACTTCGACGACCATGTCCAAACGGACGTGGCCGACGCGATGCTCGGCACGAACGCCTCGCTCTGGACGCGTATTGATTTCCAGGCGCCCGACCCATCGACCTACAACATCCTGACCCTTCGCGTGCAGTACGACGACGGGTTCGTGGCGTATCTGAACGGCGTCAAGATTGCCGAGCGCAACGCCCCGGCGTCGCCGGCCTGGGACTCGGCCGCCACGGGCGAGCACCCGGACGGCCAAGCCGTCCTGTTCGAGCGGATCGACGTTTCCGGCCACCTGGGCGACCTCCTCGTCGGCGACAACGTCCTGGCCATCCACGGGCTGAACCTCGCGCCTGGGGACGCCGATTTTCTCATCTCGGCCGAACTCGAGGCCGCCAGCAGCGCCTTCGACCCGAACCTTCTCGGTCTCCTGGGCGGCCTGCGCGTGAGCGAGATCATGTACCATCATCCTGTGGGCTCGGAACTCGATTTCCTCGAACTCGTGAACGCCGGCGACGAGAGCATCGACCTGACGGGCGTCCGTATCGACGGCGGCGTCGCGTACACCTTCACCGGCGGGACGCTCGCCGCCGGCGAGTCCATCGTCGTCGCGGACGATCCGGTCGCGTTCGAGGCGTGGTACGGTTCCGGCATCAACGTGGCCGGCCGGTACACCGGGAGCCTGTCGAACGGCGGCGAGGAACTCATCCTGCGGCTGCACGAGCCGTACGACGCAGCCGTGCTGCGGTTCGAGTACAGCGATTCGTGGTTTGGGACCAAGACCGACGGTGACGGCCTGAGCCTGGTGATTATCGACGCGTCCCGCCCCCGCCGCACGTGGGACGACCGCTGGTCGTGGCAAACATCGGGCGACATCGACCCGGCCTCGATCGTTATCAACGAGGTCCTCGCGCACCAGGACGACCCGCTCGGCGACTGGATCGAGATCACCAACCACTACGACGAGCCCGTCGACCTGGCCGGATGGTTCCTCAGCGACGACGCGGCGGACCTGATGAAGTACGAGATCACCGCTGCGGCCGTCGGCGACACGATCCTGGA
>CAYVAM010000141.1:0-11349 GCA_964449275.1 uncultured Anaerolineales bacterium | reverse complement strand
AACTGCGTTCGCGGCGGCCTGGGAAGGCCGCCGCGCGGAACGTAGCGTTGTAGTAGTGGACTGCGACGAATGGGAAGTATCGCTATGCGTTCGTCGCGGCGTCTGTGAACCGGCAGAACCAGTAGGAGACACGACCGTGATGACCTCGCCATGTTCGTTAAGCCGTGCGGCCGCCGTCCTGTTGGCGATCGTGGCCGCCTCGTCGATGGGACCCTGGTTGGCGCCGGCCGGCGCCGAGGACGCGAAGGCGCCCGCGCCGTCGGCGGCGCTGAAGGCGCTCGGAATCCTCGACCGGGTGCCGTTCGAGGACGCCGAGACGGCCGAGAAGATGATGAAGCAACTCGCGGCGCTCGGGGCGCAGGGCGTCCGCGACGTGGCGGCGATGGTCGTTGAGCCCGGCGCCATCGACGACTCGAAAGCGCGTTACGCCCTGCACGGGCTGGCGGTTTACGTCGGGCGGCCGGGGGCGGATGCCGAGCGGAAGATGTTCTGCGGCGTCCTCGGCGGCTTGCTGGTCGAGTCGACGCCGAAATCGATCCAGGCGTTTCTGATTCAGCAGTTGCGACTGGCCGGCGGGCCGGAATCGATCTCGGCCGTCAGCAAGGCGCTGCCGGATGAGAGGCTGTGCGAAGATGCCGCCCACGCCCTCGTCTCTATCGGGGGCGAGCAGGCGAAGGCGGCGTTCCGCGAGGCCCTGCCCAAGGCCAGGGGCAACGGCCGCGCCACGATCATACAGAACCTCGGCGTCATGCGCGACGCCAGAGCCGTGCCGGAACTCCTGAAGGCGGCCAAGGACGCCGACCGCGACGTCCGGCTGGCCGCCGTATACGCTCTCGCAAACATCGGCGACACCGCTGCCTCCGGGACGCTGCTCGTGGCCTCCGGTGCCCGGAGCCCCTACGAACGGGCCGTCGCGACGGATGCGGTTTTGCTGCTGGCTCAGCGGCTGGGCGACGCCGGCAACAAAAAGGAGGCCGCACGGATTTATCGAACGCTCTGGAAAGAGCGCGCGGACCCGTCCGAGCGGCACGTGCGGTGCGCCGCCATCCTCGGTCTGGCCAACTTGCAGGGCATCGACGCGATGGCCGAACTGGTGGCGGCGATGAACAGCGCGGACCTTCAGATTCGCGCCGCCGCCACGCAGGCAGCCGTCTCGATGCCCGGTGAGGACGTCACGAAAAAATGGGTCGCCCACCTGGAGTCCGTGTCGGCCGATGCCAAGCCCGGTGTGATCGCGTTGCTGGCAGAGCGTGGCGGCGAGGCGGCCCGCGGGGCGGTCCTCGACGCCATGAGGGAAAGGGACGAGGGCGTGCGGTTGGCGGCCATCGAGGCGGCCAGGGCGTTCAAAGGCACGAGCACCGTGCCGCCGCTCATCGCTTTCCTCGCATCGAAGGACGGCAAGACGCACGACGCGGCGCGGACGTCGCTCGAGCGGATTCCGGGCGATGAGGCGAGCGCTGCCGTTGCGTCGGCGCTGGGTGCGGCGGCGCCCGAGGTTCGGCGCGACCTGCTCGGCGTTCTGATGGTTCGCGGCGCACGGCAGCACTCCGACGCCGTTCTGGCCGCCACGAAGGACCGCGACAAGGGCGTCCAGGAGTCCGCGCTCAGGGCACTGGAAGTCCTGGGCGAAGAGAAGCACGTGCCGGCCGTGGTGGACGTTGTTGTCAAGACGGACAGCGCCAGCGTGCGCGGGGCGGCCGAGAAGGCTCTCGGCGCGATCTGCGGCCGGTCCAACCGGGACAACTGCGTCAAGAGTATCCTGCCGGCCATGGCCGGCGCGGACGTGGACGCCAAGTGTGCACTGATCCGCGTCCTCGGCAAGGCCCCGAGCGCGAAGGCCCTGGATGCCGTTCGCGCGGCGCTCAAGGGCAGGGACACGAAGATTCAGGATGCGGCTGTGCGGGCCCTGTCGGAGTGGCCGACCAGGGCGGTCGCGCCGGACCTTCTGCAGATCGCCCGAAGCGGCCGGAACCGGACGCATCAGGTTCTGGCGCTGCGCGGCTACGTGCGGCTGGTGAAGGAGCAGAAGGTCAGGAATGCCGAGAAGGTGGCAATGTACAAGGAAGCGATGGTTGCCGCCAAACGCCCGGACGAGAAGAAGATGATCCTGTCGGCCCTCGGCGAGGTCAAGGACATCGAGGCCGTCAAACTGATTGCGGCGTCGCTCGCCGATGCAGCGCTTCGCGAGGAGGCGGCGGCGGCGGCGGTCCGCATCGGCCGCGACTTCCGCGGCGACGTCCGCAAGGAGCCACTCAAGGGAATCATCGTTCCCACGATGCAGAAGGTGCTCGCCATCTCGAAGAACAAGAACGTCCGCCGCGACGCCGAGCGGGTGCTCAAGGAGGCACAGAGAAAGTAGAACTCGAGTCGCCCAATACTACAGCGCTACAAGGGCGTTTTGCGTGGTGGGTCTCCGCACCCACCGCGCCGAAAACGGCGATTTCGCCCATGCGCGGCGGGTCCACGTTCGACAGGCTCAGGGCAGGCTCCGACCCACCGCGCGAAATGGCGAACTGGCGCTGTAGTACTAACCGGCACACAGCAACGTGAGTGCCGCCCGGAGGGCGAGCCCGTCTTGTCGGGGCTTGGCTGCGCCACCTTCCGGGCAGCAGGAGGAACCGCCATGAGGACCTCGCTCGTGCTCCGGCTTGCTGCCGCAGCCGGTTTGGTGGTCGCTGCGGCGACGGTCGCGCGCGGGCGGCTGGCCATGTCCGCCGGCCTTCCGCTCAAGAAGCCGCGCGTTGTCGTGATGACCGACATCGGCGGCGACCCCGACGACCGGCAGTCCATGGTCCGGTTTCTGCTCTATGCGTGCGACTTCGACGTCGAGGGCCTGTGCACCGGCTTCGGCCACGGGCATTCCAAGCAGACGCGGCCGGACCTCATCCGGCAGGCCGTCGATGCCTACGGCCGGGTGGTGGCGAACCTGCGGAAGCACCGGCCCGATTACCCGTCGCACGAGCGGCTGGCCGGCCTCATCAAGGACGGGCACAACGGCGATCCGCACAAGGTCGGCGCCGGGATGGATTCCGAGGCGTCGGCCTGGATCATCAAGGTTCTCGACCGCGACGATCCGCGCCCCGTGTGGTTCAGCATCTGGGGCGGGCCGAGGGAACTGGCCCAGGCCGTCTGGAAGGTCGCCAAGACACGCTCCGCGAAGGACCTCGCCGCCTTTAAGAAGAAGATACGCGTCCATTCCATCGCCGACCAGGACCGCACGGCCGGATGGGTCAAGACGAACCATCCCGATGTGTTCTGGATCTTCTCGAACCGCCTGTTCCGCGGCATCTGGCAGGCGGGCGACCAGGCGCTCGTTTCGCCCGAATGGCTCGAGCGGAACGTCCGCACGGGCCACGGGCCGCTCGGGCCCCTCTATCCGGCGAAGGCCGCCGGTAAGGCCGGCGTCAAGGAAGGCGACACGCCGTCGTTCTTCTACGTCCTGCCCGACGGCCTGAGCGACCCGGAGCACCCCGAGTGGGGCAACTGGGGCGGGCGGTTCAAGCCGTCAGGAAAGGGCCGCGAGTTCGTCCCCGACGCGGATAGGGAGAATGGCCGGCCGAGCCCGATGTTCAGCATCTATCGCTGGCGGCGGGCGTACCAGAACGCTTTCGAGGCACGTATGGACTGGTGTGTCAAGCCGCACGACGAGGCCAACCACGACCCGGTGGCCGTCCTGAACGGTGATCGCGGCCGGAGTGTTCTGCGGGTGGCCGCCGACCCCGGGGCGGACGTGCGGCTGACGGCGGCCGGCTCGTCCGACCCCGACGGCGACGCGCTCACATACCGGTGGTGGGTGTACCGTGAAGCGGGCGCCTACTGGGGCGATGCGACCATCCGCGGCGCCGACACGCGCGAGGCCCTCCTCGCGGTGCCGCAAGACGCCGCCGGCCGCACCGTCCACGTGATTCTCGAAGTCACCGACGCCGGCAAGCCGGCCCTGACGGCCTATCGCCGCGCCATCCTGGAGGTGAGCGGCAAGCCGGTCGACCCGCCCGCCGGCGCGGGGCCGCGCGACACGCGCAAACCCGTCTTGAAACTGGACGGCCCGCCCGCGGCAACCGGACCGTGGACGTTTTATCGCGGCATCAACCTGAACGGCCCGCCCATCGAGATTGACGGCCACACGTGGGAAGGCGACGACGCTAAGGGCTTCGTCTGCAAGGACCGGCGGCTGAACAGCCCGCAGGTCCGACTCATGCCACCGACCGACCCGGCCCGCGCGAAGATGATCCACGCGTTCTGCTGGAACCGCAAGCCGCGCCTCATGCTGACGGGCGTGCCCAAGGGCCGCTACGCCGTGTACGCCTACGTCTGGGAAGAGACCTCGCCCGAGACGTTCACCATCAGCCTGAACGGTCGCGAGGTGGTCGCGGGGTACAACAGCGGCGAGGCCGGCGAGTGGCAGCGCCTCGGGCCGTGGGAGATCAACGTGACCGGCGGCCGCATCGAGATCACCAGCCGCGGCGGCGCGGCCAACGTCTCGGGAATTGAAGTGTGGAAGGCCGCCGCGTCGTGATGAACTACAACAGCGGGCCGGAGGGCGTAGGATACCTTACTTACGCGTGTCGAAGCGTGTGAAGGCCGCGTTCGTAAGGTGAAGTCAAGCCCCGTAAGGGGCGCATGTGCTGTAGCCACGGGCGCGAGCCCGTGGAACGGAAGGCCCGCGACCCTTTTCCCCTTTTCTGTTCTTTGGAGCCCTGATAGGGGCGATTGGATTTTGCCCGTCCTTTGGACAACCTCCGTCCCCGCGCTGTCTCAATCGCCCCTGACGGGGCTCTATGTTTCTCTGCGTTCATCCCACCACGGGCTTGCGCCCGTGGCTACAGCGCAAACGCCGCTTCGCGGCTAACGGCGCCAACGCTCACTTCAGCCGCTTGACCTTGACGTTGCGGTACCAGACGGGCGCGCCATGGTCCTGCAGACCGAGGTAGCCCACCTTGGCCATGTCCTTGTAGGCCGTCTTGAACTTGTTCTTCGACCCGTCGGGGTTCTTGTGGGCTTCGGTCCAGTTGTCGAGATTGATGTCGATGATGGGCTTGTCGTTCAGCGCGATCTTCAGGAGGTTCCCTTTGAAGGCGATGACCATGCGGTTCCACTCGCCGACGGGTTTCTCTGCGGCCACGCCGGGGGCCTGGATGTCGTAGACGGAGCCGCAGTCGTGCTTGCCGGGCTTTCGGTTCGGTCCGTACGAGGAGGAAATCTGGATCTCGATGGACCCGTGGAGCCAGTTCTTCTCGCCTTCGGCGGACCGCAGGAAGATGCCGCTGTTGGTGCCCTTGGTGGTCTTGAATTCGAAGTCGAGGATGAAGTCGCCGAACTTCTCCTTCGTCCAGATGTTACGGCAGCCCTTCTGCCAAGTCAGGACGCCGTCCTCGACGGTCCACCTGTCGGCGGCCGGTTTCTGCCAGGCGCTCGTGTCCTTGCCGTCGAAGAGTGTGATCCAGCCGTCGGCCTTCGGCGCGGCATAGACCTTGACGTGCATCGGCGTGGCGTCGGCCTTCTTCTGTGGCGCGGGGGCCGCCTTGGGTGCGGGGCTCAGGCGGGCGCTTGGCGTGGCGTCGGCCTGGATGTCGCCCAGGGCGTACTGGATGCCGTCCAGGTAGTACTTCAGGATCGTGGGGTTCCAGAAGATCTCATTGCGGTGGCCGAGCGAGCAGTAGAAGACGCGGCCCTTGCCGACCTCGCGGATCCAGGAGACGGCGAAGTCCTTGTCCGCGCGTTTGCCCTTGTCGCGCGTGGCGTTCATGTCGAGACTCAGCAGCACCCGCAGGTTCTGGCGGCTGTACGGGTCCTTGAACTGGTAGATCTCGTCGGTAATGCGGAAGCCCTTGCCGCCGAAGACCTTGAGCAGCGGGTGCGAGGGGTCGTCGAGTTTGACGCCCACGTCCTCGTGCCACGGATGGCCCGAGAAGTAGCCGCCCATCATCTTGCCGAACTCCGCCCACTTGTAGAAGCAGTCGGTGGCGGCATGGACGCCCACGATGCCCCTGCCGCTTGCGATGAACGCCAGGAGGCTCTTCTGCAGCCCCTCGTCCTCGAAGAGCGTGCCGGTCGTGTTGTTGAAGACGACGGCGTCGAACTGGCGGAGGGTCTGCGGCCGGAACACCTCCGGGTCGAGCGTCGAGACCGACGTATAGGCCCCGGTTTTCTGGCCCATCAACTCGATCGCCTTGGCCCCGATGGGAATGGACCCGTGGCGGAAACCTCGGCAGAGATTGAAGATGAGCAGTTTGCGGGCCTTCTTCGGCGCGGCGGTTGCCTTCTCGGGCAGCGCCGCACGGACCTTCTCAACCTCGGCGGCTTTGACCTCCAGGCTCTGTGGTTTCTTCTTCTGGGCCGCGTCCAGGCCGGCTACAAGCACCACTGCGGACAGGACAATTACCGCCAGTACCACCCACGTGCGTCGCATCGCGTTCTCCTTCTACTGGTCAGCGTTCAAGGACTCCGATTCCGTGTGCCGATCTTGCCGGCCCGACGACGGGCCGACATGGTATAAACTCGCCTCGCCGCAGAATAGGACGGCAAAACCGGCCGTCGATTCAGTCCGGGCCGCCAAGTTTGCGCGGTGGGCAAGAATGCCCACCGCGCAAAAGGGCTAAGTGGCGCTGTAGTGTTAGGCAAACGTGCCCTGTTTCCCCTTTGGCACGACCCTCGAAGGCGATCCGCTTGACAAACCGCGTGTTACGCGTACACTAGCGAACCGGTCGGCGGCGTAGCTCAGCGGTTAGAGCAGGGGATTCATAAGCCCAAGGTCGGTGGTTCGAATCCACCCGTCGCCACCAACGTAAGCATTGAAGCAACAGGACCTTGGCGCCCATAACGCGCGGCGGGTCACGGACTCAGGACAGGGTTTTGCTCCTGGTTCGCCGGCCGTCGGCAATCGAGGCCGGCCCATCCGTGGCCCGCAGCGCCGGCGCCGCCCGCCGTTTACTCTTTCTGCTTTCGCTTCTCGGCCTTTTCCGCTTCGATTCGGTTGAAGGCCTCGATGACCTTGGGCGGCCAGCGGAAGGTGGGCGCCTTGGCCGGATCGTAGCCCTGCAGGTGCGGTTCATCCAGCCGCTTCTTCACCGGCACGTAGACCCACGGATTGTGGCGAAACGCTTCGTCGAGCAGTTCGGCAAACGCGGGCAAGTGCGTTTTTAATTCTTCCCGCGTGTTGATATGACAGAGGTGCTCCCCTTTGGGTCCGCGAGCCTCCAGCCCGCCCCGGCGATTGCAGTTGAACCACGATTGAACGCCTTCCGCCCAGAACTCCCCGTGGTTGCTCATCCCGTACGCGCGAAACCGGCCGCTTTGCTTGGCCTGCTGATACAACGCCTTGAGACGGGTGTTGAACTTCTCGTCCATTCCGGCGAGTGTCCGATGGATGATGTGGCCGAATTCATGGATGAAGATGTTTTCCCCCTGATAGGGATCCCCACGGAAGGAAAGCAGGTTCTCTTCCGCGCAGGTCACCGGATTGCCGCCCAAACCGCGGGCGCGCTTGTCCCACCAGGGTCCCATGCCCTTGCACTCGGGGATGTCCGTCGTCATTTCGTTGTACGCCATCACGCCCACGTAAGCCTTCTTCGCGGCGAGCGCCTTCAGGACGTCGGGCCGATGGGCGAGCATCTTCCGCATCAGGTATGCCGCTTCGTGCAAGGCATGTTCCGAGACCTTCTCCGAACTGACGATCGGCACGCCACCGACCACGACGTGTCGCTTGTAGAACGGGTCGAGTGTTTTCAGCAGCGCTTCGGCGCCGGGCGCCTTCGCCACAGGCGCCGCCTCCGCCGCCGGCCAACAGCACGCCCAGACGAGGCAGCACAGGCCACTCGCCAGGACTGCCGTGCGCGCCCGTCGCCCGCCGAGCGGTCCGACGTACGTCTTGCGCGGTGGGTCTCCCGACCCACCGCGCTCGAATGGTGATTTAGTCTTGCGCGGTGGGTCTCCGCACCCACCGCGCGCAGGAGCACATATCCGCGGCCCGTACGGAGACCCGCCGCGCACCCGCTTTAAGAGATTTGTGTTGAACCGCGCGTCCATTCGATTCTCCCTCGTGGGTAGGTATGCGGCCTTCTGCGTCATCCTCGGCCATTCTACCACTGGCGGCGCCCCGTGCCAGTCTTCACCGCCAGTGCCACCCGGCTGTTATGCATCGGATGACGCGTAACGGAGCACTCGGGCGGTCTGGCCGGCGCATGGGGGACGGCCCTACGTCAGGTGCCGCGCCAGGTACCGGCCCGTGTAACTTGCTTCGATGCCGGCGACGGTTTCGGGTTTGCCCTCTGCGACGATGCGGCCGCCGTCGTCGCCTCCTTCCGGGCCGAGGTCGATGATCCAGTCGGCGCTCTTGATGACCTCGAAGTTGTGTTCGACCACCAGCACGGTGTTGCCCATGTCAATCAGGCGGTCGAGGACGTCGAGCAGGCGCCGGATGTCGGCGAAGTGCAGGCCGGTGGTGGGTTCGTCCAGGACGTAGATGGTGCGGCCGGTGGATCGTTTGCCGAGTTCGGCGGAGAGTTTCACGCGCTGTGCCTCGCCGCCGGAGAGTGTCGTCGAGTTCTGTCCGAGTGTGATGTAGCCGAGGCCGACCGCTTCAAGGGTGCGGAGTTGCCCGATGATGCGCGGGAAGTTCTCGAAGAACCGGACGGCTTCGCTTACGCGCATCTCAAGCACGTCGGCGATTGTTTTGCCGCGGTAGGCGATCTCGAGCGTCTCGCGGCCGAAGCGCGTACCCTTGCACTCGCGGCAGGTCACGTAGACGTCGGGCAGGAAGTGCATCTGAACCTTGCGGACGCCCTGGCCCCGGCAGACCTCGCACCGGCCGCCCTTGACGTTGAAACTGAACCGCCCCGGCCCGTAGCCTCGGACCTTGGCCTCGCGGGTCCGGGCAAACACGCGGCGGATGTGGTCGAAAACCTTCGTGTAGGTGGCGGCGTTGGATCGCGGGGTCCGGCCGATGGGGCTCTGGTCGATCTCGATGACACGGTCGATCTGTTCGGCGCCGGCCAGACGGCGGTGGACGCCGGGCTTGACGCGGCTGCCGTACAGTTTCCGCCGCAGCGCCGGCACCAGCGTCTGAGCCACCAGCGTGCTCTTACCGGACCCGCTGACGCCGGTTATGCAGACGAGGCACCCGAGCGGGACCGCGATGTTGAGCGATTTCAGGTTGTTCTCCTGGGCGCCGAAGAGGCGGATGCTGCGGCGCTTGCTGACGCGGCGGCGATTCTTCGGGACGGGGATCATCTCGGCCCCGGCGAGGTACCGTCCGGTGAGCGACTCGGGGGATGCGGCAATCTGCTCCGGCGTCCCCTGGGCCACCACCTCGCCGCCGCGAGCGCCGGCGCCGGGGCCCATGTCCAGGATGTGGTCGGCCGTGCGGATCGTATCCTCGTCGTGCTCGACCACCAGGACGGTGTTTCCGAGGTCGCGCAAGCGGACGAGCGTGTGGAGCAGGCGCCGGTTGTCGCGGGCGTGCAGGCCGATCGTCGGCTCGTCCAGGACGTAACAGACGCCGACCAGACCGCTGCCCACCTGCGTGGCGAGGCGGATGCGCTGGGCCTCTCCGCCCGAGAGCGAATCGCTCGAACGGTCGAGCGTCAGGTACGAGATGCCCACGTCCTGCATAAACTTCAGACGCGAACGGATTTCGGCCAGGACCTGGCGGGCGATGATCTGCTTCTCGCCCTGGAGACGGAGGCCCTCAAAGAACGCCGCCGCCTGATCGATGCTCATGGCCGTGATCTCGTGGATCCGCTTGTCGGCGACCTGGACGGCCCGGGCCTCCGGCCGAAGGCGTGCCCCCTTGCACTTGGGGCAGGGCTGCGCGGTCATGAACTCCTGGAGCCATCGCTTGGTGTACGCGCTGCGGGTCGTCTCGGCGAGTTGGCGCAAACTCGGCACCACGCCTTCCCACTCGGCGTCGGGTGCGGCCGCCGTGCCCTTCGCGCGGCGGAGCGTGCCGCCGTGCAGAAGGACGTCGCGGGCGCGTTTGGGCAGTTTGCGGAACGGCGCCGTCTCATCGACGCCGAAGTCACGGGTGAACCGCGCGAGCGCCTCGGTGTAGAACGACCGGTACCGGCGCGGTCCGTCGCGCCACGGCGCGATGGCGCCCCGGGCGAGTGAGCGGTCTCGGTCCGGCACGACAAGATCGTCGTCGAACTCGAGGTACGTCCCGAGACCGTGGCAGTGCGGGCACGCGCCGTAGGGGCTGTTGAAACTGAACAGGCGGGGGGTCAGTTCCTCCAGGCTCACATGGCACTTCGTGCAGGCGTAGCGCTGGCTGTAGAGGACGTTCTTCCAGTTGCCGGCCGCTTGCTCGTGGCAGATGACGACCAGGCCGTCGCTCATTCGCAACGCCTGCTCCACCGAGTCGGTCAGCCGCGAGCGAGCCGCTTCCTTGGCAACGAGGCGGTCCACAACGACCTCGATGGTGTGGCGCCGGGTCTTGACGAGGTCCGGCACGTCGCGGACCTCGTACATCCGCTTATCGACGCGGACGCGGACGAAGCCGTCGGCCACGATGCTGCGGATGACGTCGCGATGCTCGCCGCGCTGGCCCCGCACCAGGGGCGACAGGACGATCAGCCGGGCGCCCTTCGGCAGACGCAGGACGCTCTCGACGATCTGCTCGGCTCGCTGGGGCTGAATCTCTCGGCCGCACTTCGGACAGTAAGCCGTGCCGACCCGCGCGAACAGCAGCCGCAGGTAATCGTGGATTTCGGTGGCCGTCGCGACGGTCGAGCGCGGGCTGAATCCGGCCCTGCGCTGGTGGATGGCGATGGTGGGCGGCAGTCCCTCGATGGCGTCCACGTCGGGCTTTTCCATCTGTTCGAGGAACTGGCGGGCGTAGGCGCTGAGCGATTCGACGTAGCGGCGCTGGCCTTCGGCGTAGATCGTATCGAACGCCAGGCTCGATTTGCCGCTGCCCGACAGGCCCGTGATGACGACCAGTTTGTCGCGCGGGACACGGACGTCGATGTTCTTGAGGTTGTGCTGGCGTGCGCCCTGGATCAGGATGGCCTCGTCGCCATCGCCCTCGGCGACTGCTGCGCTCTGTGCCTGCACCATGTGCGGCGGCTTGCGCGGCGGGTGAAAGGCGGGGTTGTCAGCGTTTTTGGGCAACGAACGCTCCGTGAGACATGTTTCTCCCCAACCGAACCCCCGATGTTACCACCGCACCGCCGGGTTGGCAAGAGCCGTTCGAGCCCGACGCGGGAGCGTCGGGTGGCGTTGTGCCGCGACGAAGCGGCGTGCGTGCAGAGCACGCACCCTACGCACCGCCCGGCGAGCACGCCCGTACGAGCCCGACGCGGCGCGCAGCGTCCCGTTGGGAGAGCCGTCGGGTGGCCTTGTGCCGCTCTCGAA
>CAYVAM010000140.1:0-11377 GCA_964449275.1 uncultured Anaerolineales bacterium | reverse complement strand
ACGACCTCGCCGATGGCCCCGTCGTGAATCCGCTTGATGGCCTCCTGATACCCCGTGTGGAACCGGCTCTGCAAACCCGAAACGACGCTGAGGTTCTTCTGCTTGGCCAGTTCACAGGCAGCGATGACTTCTTTGACGCCGAGCGGATCGATGGCGTGAGGCTTCTCCACAAAGACGTGCTTGCCGGCCTCGATGGCCGCCTTCATGTGCAGCGGATGGAACTTGGCGGCGTTGGCGATGAGCACCACGTCGGCGCACGCGACCACCTTCTTGTAGGCGTCGAAGCCGGCGAAGCAGTGGTCGTCATCGACGGCCACTTGATCGCCCCACTTGGCCTTCAGTTGCTTGCGGCGCTGCTGGACGCGGTCGAGAAAGATGTCGCACATGGCCACCAGGCGAACGCCGGGGTCCACGCTCATGGAGTTGCCGGCCGCGCCGGTGCACCGTCCTCCGGCGCCCACCATGCCGATTCGGATGACGTCGCTGCCCGCCGCGTGGGCAACGTGCTTGATGGCCAGGCTGCTCAGTGCGGTTCCGGAGACGGCTGCGGCCGACGTCTTCAGGAACTTGCGCCGCGAGGTCCGCCTTGCCGCCGCCGATTGGGTTGACTCGGACATCACATTCCCCTTTCTCGTGCCTGGTCGCTCAGGTAGCACACAGCATAGCCCGGTCCCGGCGAAACATCCAGCGCGACGTCGCGCCCGCCTGCCGGTCAAAAACCGACTCTACCACGTCAGCACCGTTTCGATACGCTGACCGTGTATCACGGTGGCGGGTTCCGGCAGGGTGAGCGTGACACGGCGGCCGTCGTGGGTCGCCTCAGGACGGACCTGGCGGCCGGCGACCGAGACGGTTGCTTGCCCGAGCGTAGCGTTCTCGGGCAGTTCAAAGACAAGTGCGCGGACGCGCAGTTTTCCGAACCGGACGTCGATGCGGTGCGTCTGCGTGCGGCCGTTTCGTCGCTGCTCGTAGAGCCCCCATCCCTCGGCCGCCGTGAAGAAGGAGCGGTGGTCCTGGGGCTGCCAGACGGGCTCGAAGCCGATAAGGCCGGCGGGGCCGTCGTAGACGCAGCCCTGACATGCCAGCAGGATCGACCAGTTGCTCATCGCGCGGGCGTAGAACTTGCCGCACTCGTCGTCGCCGAAGGGGTTACCGGTCCAGCCCCAGGAGGCGGTCCGCTCCTTGCTGACGTTGGTTCGCTTTCGCCCGTCGTAGCGGTCGTGGACGGCCCGGGTGATCATGAACCCCTCTTTCAGGAGTCCGGCCTGGATCATGGCGGCGGCGGCGGCGTACTCGAAGCCGGTCATCACCTCGTCGCCGTAGAGCATGCACTTGCCTGCGGGCGGCCGGCCCGCCTTGGGCCACGTAATCATCTGCATGCCTGCGTCCTCGTCGGCGACGAACTTCCGCGGCGCCTGGCGCACGCCGTGGAAGTCGTAGCGGAAGTTGTACTTCACCAGCGACCGCAGCGCCGTTCGCACCCGCGGGCGCGGGTACAGCCAGCCCAGGTCCAACTGGTGCCCCCACCACTGGCCGAGCACCTGGTCGATGTGGCAGCCGGTCAGGTAATCGCGAAGGCGCGTCTTGCCGGGCAACTGGAAGTAATACTCCCCGTTGAACAGCGTCTCGTTCTGCTTCTTCATGCCGGAGACACGGATGGCGCGGTACCGCGCTGCAAGCGCATCCTCGCCCTGGAGGTCCGCCATCTTCTCGGCCGCGCCCAGCGCCGCCAGGTACAGGGAAGCCAGCCAGGAACTGCTCCCGTCGATGGCGCAGTCGAGGGTGTTCCACTGCCGGCCGTCCATGACGCCGTCCTCGTCGGCGTCCCAGGTGGTGATGATGAAGTCCATGGCCTTCCTGATGGCGTGCCAGTTCGCCTTAAGCCACTTGCCGTCGGCGCTCATCAGGTGCTCGCGGTAGGAGTTCAGGACCGTGCCGCACTGCCCGTCCGTCGCCGGACCGCCCTTCGGCTGTCGGAACGGGATCGAGCCGCTCGGTTCCTGATAGCGGAACTCCTGCTCGCGCATCCGCCGGGCGACCTCCGGAAACAGCCGCGCGTGCGACTGGGCATAGTGCCACACGTGGCTGCAGTTGCCGTGACAGCACCCGCTGTCGGGGCAGCACCCCTCCCAGGCGCCGAAGTAGGCGTCCTTGGTCCAGAAGCAGGTCCTGCTTCTGAGGACGGCCACCTGCGAGGCGATCCGGTCTGTCACGTACCACGGCAGGTTCGAGGCGTAGAGCGTCCGGTGATAGAGGCGCGTCTTTTCGGTCAGGTCGGTCACGTTCGCGTGGACATACCTGGCCACGTCGAGCGCCGACGTCCACCAGTTCTGATACCTATTGCCCGCGCCGCCCCATGCGCCTTTGCCGCCCCGGCAGTTGGGGAAGTACCACGTCAGGACGAACGTGACGGTTTTCTCTTCGCCCGGCCGCAGCACGACCTGGGCGGCGACGGCGGCGTCCAGGGTCTGGCGGTCGGGGCTGGGGCCGGCCCGCTTCTCGCCGGCCAGCGAGCCGTCGGCGGCGAAGTCGGCGGCCAGTTCCTGGAGTGTGGACCAGGCCGGCGCGGCGGATGGGGATGCGGCCAGCACGGAGATCGTCATGTCGCCAAACCCCGCGGCCGTCTTCTCGGACGTGCCGGTCATGTGAACGACCGCCGCCCCGTCCTCGGCCAGCACCGTGTTGACGTTCTTGCCGTATTCCTTGCAGGAGCGCTCGGCAATCGGCGTCCGGCCCGTGTACCCGACCGCATTCTGCTGCGCGTACAGGAAGCCGACCTTCGCATCCTGCTTGCCCGGGTTCCGGGCCGTGACGTTGAACAGGGCGCACGGGATGCCGGAGTTCTTCACGTCCAGCGGGATCAGCGGGTTGAAGACTTCCATGCGGACCTGGACCGGCAGGGCGGCATCCTCAAAGACGTACCACCCGAACGGGTACTCGCCCTGGAAACTGAGCCCGCTCATGGCCTGGAACGGCCCGACGGCCTCGGTCTGCAGCGCCCGCACGACGGGCTCCGCCTCGCCGGCCGCCGCGCGGACGGCAAGAAAACTGTGCGGCACGCGGACGTACAGATGGTTGTTGAAGATCTGCCACACCGCCGGCCGCGCCTGGCCGTCCATCTGGATCACCCCCGTGCCGATTCCCCCGACCGGCAGGCTGATGCCGGTCAACCGCTCGTCGCGATACGTGGCCGTCTCGCCGCGCCCGAACAGGCGTTTTTCGTCGGTCAGTTCCGCGAGGCGTTTCGTCCGGCGTTCCTCGGCCCTGGCCTTGCGGCGTGCCAGTTCGCTCGCCACGGCTTTTCTCCTTTCGCTCCAACCCATGGCGTCGGCGTGCCGGGCGATCTCCTCCGGCGTCAGCACGCGCGAGTAGACCGCCAGTTCATCGATCTCGCAGTCCAGATACTCCTGCCCGTTCGGCGTGGAAGACGCTATCTGGAGCGGAAGGTCCTTGTTGGCGGCGGTGAAGACGGCCCCGCTGTCGGCCGGCACGCACGGCACGCCGTCGAGATACATCCGCATCCGGCGGTCCGTACTGGTGACGACCAGGTAGTGCCACTCGCCCTGCCGTATCTGGCCGAGAGCGGGCGCGAACCGGATGACCTCGCGACCGTTCCAGACCGCCAGGCACGAGTAATCGCCCCAGACGTGGATGCTGAATCGCGTGCCGGCCTGGTTCCCCGCCGCCCGCTTGGCCACGATGCACGGATTGTACTGCGCCCTGTCGAAGGTCGGCTTGAACCACAATTCCACGCTGGTCCGTGGCGTGTCGAGGCGGGGCGCGGCGCCCATCGTGATGAAGCGTTTGCCCGTGAGGCGCACGGCCTTGCCGCCGCCGGGTCCGGGCACGAACGCGGGGTCGCCGCCCATGGCCTTGCCGGCGGCCGCACCGGCGGCGTCGTTGAAGTCTCCCTCGAATCGGTACCAGGCGACCAGGCCGGGCGTTTTGGCCACGATGTCGGCGTACTCGCCGGGTATTGCGCGGCGGGTCTCCGCACCCGCCGCGAAGACGTGCGATTGTGCGCGGTCGGTGCGGAGACCCACCGCGCGAAGCGCCGCTGCGCTTGCCGCCAGAAGCACCAGTGCCGCACATCGCATGAGCGTTCGACGCGCCATGGCAGACCCCTTTGCCCAAGAGCACCCCATCCGGCAGTCAACGACCGGCGCCCGCAGTATACCTCGCCGCGCGCCGCGTTGCCAGGCGCCTCACGGAGGGGAAGGCGCCTTGTTGCAGACGGCGGCCCGCCGCTCTGGTAGAATCATCGAAGACGGTCCGCGGCGGTGACGGCAAGGAGGAGACAATCTATGGATATGGATTGGACGCGCAAGGATATGCGGCAAGGCAAGTCCGTCGTGACGGCCATCGACGTCCACGCCGCAGGCGAACCTCTGCGGATCATCACGGGCGGACTGCCGCAGTTGGCCGGAGACTCGATGCTCCAGCGCCGACGTTGGATGCGCGAGAACCTCGATCCTATTCGCCGCGCCCTGATGCACGAACCGCGCGGGCACCGCAACATGTACGGCTGCGTGGTGACGCCACCCGTCTCGCCCGACGCCAACCTGGGCGTCCTGTTCCTCCACAACGAAGGTTACAGCACGATGTGCGGGCACGGCATCATCGCCCTGGTGACGGCGTTGTTGGAAACCGGCGCGTTGCCGGCCCAGGGCCATGAGACGCCCGTTGCGATCGACACGCCGGCCGGCCTCGTGCGGGCCACCGCCCATCTCGATGCCCAAAGCTGCGTCGACCGGGTCTCGTTCCTGAACGTGCCGAGTTTCCTCGCCAAGCGCGACGTGGCGGTGGAGGCGCCCGGCCTCGGCCGCGTGACGCTCGACATCGCCTTCGGCGGCGCGTTCTATGCGGTTCTTCCGGCGGAGGCGGTTGGCCTGCGAGTGGCGATCGAGCACGTGCCGGCGCTGGTCACCGCCGCCGCAGCCATCAAGGACGCTCTTTTCGCTGCCGGCCGGATCGAGCATCCGGTGGAGGAGGACCTCGGTTTTCTCTACGGCGTGATCTTCACCGACCGCCCGGCGGACCCATCGCACCACAGTCGCAACCTGTGCGTGTTCGCCGATTCCGAGGTGGACCGGTCTCCCACGGGAACCGGCGTGTCGGCCCGGTTGGCCGTGCACTATGCGAAGGGGGAAGTGCGGCAAGGCGAGTCGATCTCGATAGAGAGCGTGCTCGGCGCCGAGAGCGTGTTCGACGGGCGGATTGTCGGCCTCGCCCGGGTCGGCCTGCAGGAGGCGGTCGTGCCGGAAGTCTCCGGCAGGGCCTTCATCACCGGTCGACACGAGTTTCTCATACATCCCGACGACGCGCTGGGCAAAGGTTTCCTGATATGAGCAGTTCACGATTGCACATTGCGCGGCGGGTCCGGAGACCCACCGCGCATATCTTCGCACTTTGCGCGGCGTGTCTCCCGACCCGCCGCGCATATCTTATGTCGGACCGCTTACCGGCCCCCGTCAGCCGGACGGCTCGTAGACGGCGACCGGCAGCGCGTCGGCGATGGCCTGGCGGGCCTCGTGAAGGCTGCCGAACAGACCGCAGGCCTGTGCCTGGACACAGAGGTTGCCGAGGGCCGTGGCCTCGGCCGGTCCGGCGTGGACGGGAATGCCCACCGCATCGGCGGCCATCTGGTTCAGCAACTCGGCGCGTGCCCCGCCGCCCACCACGTGAAGGCGCTCGAAACGTTTCCCCGTGACCCGCTGGAGGCGGTCCAGTTCGCGCTTGTAGGCCTCGGCGAGGCTGAGGTAGCAGCAGCGTGCAATCTCACCTTCGGTGTGCGGCAGGGGCCGGCCGCGCTCCGTCAGGTCGGCGATGATCTCTTCGACCATGTTGGCCGGCGCGAGATAGCGCGGGTCGTTGGGATCGATGGTAGCGCTGAAGTCGGCCGCCTCGGCGGCGGCGGCGATCTCTGAGAACTCCATCACCGTGCCCTGCTCGTCCCAGATGCGTCGGCATTCCTGGATAAGCCAGAGGCCGTTGATGTTTTTGAGGAAGCGGATTTTGCCGTCCACGCCGCCTTCGTTGGTGAAGTTGGCCGCCAGGGCCTCTTCCGTCAGGATGGGCTCGTCCAGTTCCGCCCCGATGAGCGACCAGGTGCCGCTGCTCAGGTAAGCCCACTCGCCGTCCTCGACGGCAGGGACGGCGGCGACGGCGCTGCCGGTGTCATGCATGGCAGGCAGGTACACGGGCGTGCCGTCGAAGGTTCCCGCCTTGGCGCCCGGCATGGTGACGGGGCCGAAGATGCCCTGCGGCAGGCCGAGCGTGCGCACGAGGTCCATGTCCCAATCGCGGTCTCTCGCACTGAGCAGGCCGGTGGTGCTGCACGCGCTGTACTCGCTGACGGCTTCGCCCGTCAGGAGAAAGGTGATGAGTTCCGGGATCATCAACATGCGTGCCGCCCGCTCCAGCACCTGCGGGCGTTTCATCTTCTCGGCCACCAACTGAAAGATGGTGTTGAACGGCATCTCCTGCATGCCGGCGGTTGCGTAAAGGCGTTGCTTGGAGACGAGTTTGTAGACTTCAGGCATGGCCTCCTCGTGGCGCGAGTCGCGGTAGGCGAACGGCAGGTCCACCAGACGGCCGCCGGAGTCGATCAGGCCGTAGTCCACGCCCCACGTGTCGATGCCGATGCCGTCGAGGTGGCCCGAAGCGCGAATCCCGTTCTGGACCTCCTCCACGAGTTTCGCGATGTCCCAATGCTTGGCGCCGTCAACGTCTTTCATGCCGTTTTCGAAGCGGTATGTCTCTTCGAGATGTATCGCCCCCTGCTCGACCGTGCCGACGATGGTGCGGCCGCTCGATGCGCCGATGTCCGCTGCCAGGAATCTCATCATCATCCTCCCGCGTCATGGTGCGGCGTAGATTCTAAAGTTTCGGGGCCGCCGGAGTCCACCCCATTCGTTCGGCAACGGGGGTTGTGCGCGGTGGGTGGGTGGCATGGCCACGCCCGCCACGGCGGGTAAACTTGCGTGGCCATGAGCGTCGGCGCACAGGGCCAAGCGTGGCCATGCCACCCACCCACCGCGCAACGCTCGGGAGACTGTCCGGCTTTGGGGATGACACACGCCGCAACCGCCGTATAATCCGTATAATGAGGGGAACTGCCGAGTCCGGAGGACCACATTGACGTCTGGTTTGCGGAAGTGCCTTTTCCTGACGGTACTCGGCGCCGCGCTCGCAGCGTCGAGCATTCTCGCCGGCATCCCGGTCCGCGCCGAGGAGGCTGTCGCCTTCCAGAGCAGTCCCGACGTCGGCCGGTGCCCGCCGGTGGCGTTCATCAAACGCAAAGCCCAGGGACGGAGCGGCACGAACGCCACGATGCTGGCGCGGCGGACGGCCGTCGGGTCGGCCATCTGCATCTACGATCCGGCCCATCCCGAAAAAGGCGCCCGGACGGTCTTCGATGCGCCCGAAGGCTTCATCTTCGACATGAGCCCGTCCTACGACGGCAAGAAACTCGTCTTCGCCTTCAAAGACAAGGTGAGGGAGCGGAAAGATTCGTTCCACATCTGGGAGATCCACACCGACGGAACCGGCCGAAGGCAACTGACCCACGGCCCGTACCACGACGTCTCGCCGGTGTACCTGCCCGACGGCCGGGTCGTGTTCAACTCTACACGCGTCGAATCGTTCTCGCTGTGCCAGAACTTCCTGGCGGCCGCCCTCTACGTCATCGACGGCGACGGCGCAAACCTGCAGCGCCTCGAATACAACACGCTCAGCGATACCTCGCCATACGTCATGGACGACGGCACCATCCTGTTCAGCCGATGGGAGTACCAGGACAAGAACATCTTCTGCGTCCAGGGCCTGTGGACGCTGAACCCCAACGGCACGCGGCTGCAACTGTTCTACGGCAACACGCTGACGATCCCCAACTGCATCTACGGCGCCAAGCAGATTCCCGGCACGGGCAAGGTCGTCTGCACGATGGCGGCGCACCATCACCGGCCGCTCGGCGCCGTCGCCATCATCGACCGCAGCAAGGGGCTCGAGAACGCCGCCGGCATGACGAACATCACACCCGAGGTCCCCTACACGCCCACGGTCGGCAGAACATGGCGTGAAACCAATTGGGGACCCGGCGACAAACTCTACCCGTGGTCCTACGCCGACCCCTGGCCGATCGACGAGGACCTGTTCCTGGTGGCGTACGGCGGCCCGATGCAGGGCGGCCCGAAACGGTACCGGCTGTTCCTGCTCGACGATACCGGCAACAAGGTTCCCCTGTACGAGGACCCGCACGTCTCGTGTTTCAACCCGGCGCCGCTGCGGCCAAGACCCCTGCCGCAAAGGTTCCCCGGAACCATGCCGCCGCCCAGGGGCCGGGGCGCGTTCTTTGTCCAGGATATCTACGTGGGTCTGCTGGATAAAGGCGTCGAGCGCGGGCAGATCAAGGCCCTGCGAATCATGTCCCAGGTCCCCAAAAAGTACAACACCGAGGGGCCGCGCTACCACGACCATTACCCCGTCATGGGCCACGGCACCTATTACGCCAAGTACACCTACGGCACGGCGCCGGTCTATGAGGACGGCTCCGCCTACTTCAAGGCGCCGGCGGGCGTGGAACTGTACTGGATCGCACTCGACGCCGCCGGCAAAGAGGTCCGCCGCATGGGCTCCATCACGCAGATCACCGACGGAGAAATCCAGGGGTGCATCGGGTGTCACGAGTCGCGCTTCACGGCGCCGCCTGTCCGCACGGGCGGCATGCGGCGACTGGCCGAAGGACCCGACCGCATTACACCCGAACCCTGGGGCGCCGGGCCCGTCGATTTCGTCAAGCAGGTTCAACCGGTCTTCGACCGCTACTGCGTCAAGTGCCACGGCGGCCGCACGCCCAAGGCCGGCCTGGACCTGTCGGGCGGCAAGAGCCGGTTCTTCAACATGGCGTTCGACAACCTGACGCTGCGGAAGATCGTCGAGTACTACTACCTCCACGATGCCCCGACCGGCAACTTCCCGCCCATGGCCAGCGGCTCGTGGGTCAGCAAGATCACACGCTTGATCGAGTCGAACCACAGCAAGGTCAACATGGACGACGAGAGCCGGCGACGCATCTACTACTGGATCGACGCCAACGCCCCGTACTACCCCACGTGGGACATGTCGCGACCCCACACACAAGGCGGGCGCGACACCTGGCACACCTTGCAGGGGCGAAAGGCCGTACCCGAACCGTGGTTCGCCCAATTTACGAAGGTGCATAAAAAGAACTGTTCCGCATGTCACAGCGCCCTCGGCAGGCCGGCCCTCACGCACACGTGGATCAACCTGACGCGGCCCGAGTTCAGCCGCGTCCTGAACGCCCACCTCGCGACGGCGGCCGGCGGCATGGGCATCACGAAGGCCAAAGGCGGACGCAAACCGCCCCTGTTCGCCACCACGCGCGACCCCGTCTACACGGCGATGCTGACGGCGATCCAGGCCGGAAAGAAGGCACTCGACTCCAAACCGCGCATGGACATGGCCGGCGCCGTGCCCATACCCCAGGAACGCGACTTCGGCAAAACGTTCTGAGCGGGACCGGCTAAGTCTTGCGCGGTGGGTGTCCTGGACTTTGCGCGCTGCTACTTGCCGAAGAGTTTCTTGAGGCCTCTGAGGCCCTCTTCCACCTTCTTGCCGAGGTCTTTGTCGCCCTTGCCGAAGATACCCTCCTTGAGTTGCTTCGCGATGTCTTCGTCCGGGTAGGCCTTCAGTTCCATCTTCTCAGGGTGCAGGGAGGGATGGCTGGAGAGTTCGCGGCCCTCGACGGTGATGCCGGGCAGGCCTTCGGCAACCTCCACGCCGCCCACCTTGGCGTGGCGGATGACCCACGTGGGCCGCTTGGCGAGGTAGTCCTTCGCCGACAGGCGCAGGTACCCGCGCAGGCGGGCTTCCTCTTTCAGGCGCTCTTTGTCGGGCGGTCCTTCCTCGGTCTGGGGCTCTTCGTCCTGCAGGTAGTCCTTGAGTTTCTGGATGCGTTCGTGGAGTTTCTTGGCCTGGTCGTAGTACTCCTTGATTTTACCGAGCCCGCCGATGTCGATGTCCCACCGCTCCTTGTCCTCGTCGGTGGCCGGGCGCTCGCGGTAGACCTCGCCGGGGGCGGCGCGCGGGGCGTCGGTCCGCATCTTCTCGCACTCGACGTCATCGACGACGAGCCGCCGGGCCAGGAGATCCTCGATGCTGATGTCTGTCACGATGCGGTCGGCCTGGACGAGGTTGTGCGTCGGCCGCGCGGCGTCGGTAACCTGGAGTCCCTCGATGACGAGGCGGCCCGTCAGGAGCGAGAGGTCGGCGCGCCGGACGTTGACCTCGGCGCCGCCGGCCTTGGCGATGGCTGCTTCGAGACCTTTGCGGGCCAGGATGTCGAGGAACAGGTACTGGCCGACGAGGATGGCGGCAATGACCACCAGGCCCGCGATAAGGCGGCCCTTGAGGAAGATGGGAGAGGATTTCTCGACCATCTCGGCCATGGTTTCCTTCTGGCGGCCGAAGGCGATCCGCAGCAGGATGCGGACGGCCAGGTTGTCGGCCACTTTGCGGGCCTTCTCCTTCTGGCCGGCGGCGGCCAGACCTGCGCGGGCTTTCACGATGATCGTAGCCAGCGCCCAGCCCATCCCGCCGCCGAGGACAATGATGAGCGGCAGGGCGCCCACGACGCAGTAGACGTGCAGGTCGAGCAGCGCGAGGACGGGCGTGTCGGCCAGCGTCCGGATCAGCCCCATCAGGCCGGCGCTGTGAATCAGAAAGTAGCCGACCTCGAAGGTAACCGGCGCCAGCAACAGGCACAGCGCCTTGCCGACGAGGTAGCCCAGCACCGCCAGACCGCCGTTCGTGTTCAGGATGAGCAGGAGGACGATGCAGGCGATGAGCGTCAGGTTGACGCCCGGGATCATGCCGGCGGCAAATCCGAGCAGGATCGCCAGAAACATCTGCCGGAACGTGGCGCCGCCGCGCATCACCTTGACGAGTTTGCGGATGAGTTTGATCGGGTTCACGTCCGTTCTCCCTCCGTAGGCGCCAATTCCAAGCCATTCTAAGCGCGCGGTCGGCGGCGGGTCAACCGGCGATGCAAAAGACCCCGCTACCGGAAGCGGATGAGTTCCTGGCGAGTTCCGGGGACGGCGGGTGGCATGACCACCCGTCGATTGTTAGAACTCTAACAAAAAGTGCGCCCTACCCCGGATTTTGTTAGAGTTCTAACAACTTTTCGGGCCTTTGCGGCCGCCTGTCCGGCCTGCCATTTTGGCATGGGTGACTTACATCAATTTTGCCTCCGCAAAAGCATCTCAAAAAGGGGGCAAAAAGGAGCAAAAAAGACGAAATACGACGAAAAAGGACGAAAAAGGACGAAAACGGCGAAAGTTTTGCCTTACCTATC
>CAYVAM010000139.1:0-11416 GCA_964449275.1 uncultured Anaerolineales bacterium | reverse complement strand
GGCGAGATTCCTCGACTCGCTTCGCTCGCTCGGAATGACACGCTAAACACGTACCTCTGCTGATATGCGGCAACACCGGCCCCCCTCCGGGTAGCAAGCCCGGTCGAGAACTCTCGATTCCAACGCAGGAACCGCGATTCCGGTACGCGTAGCGCAGACGCCATACCCCATCGGCGGTAATACATTAACACTACAGCGCCACTCAGAGCCTATCCGAAAAACCGCCCGTCAGGCCTACTTTGGGGATCAAACGGGGCCGTTCCCGTTTGATACGCCAAACCGCGCAAGAAACCGCTCTGAGGGGGACTGCACAAGCCCTCTCGCGCGGCGGGCAGGAATGCCCGCCGCGCGGAATCGCGGTAAGTGGCGCTGTAGCAAGGATTTCTGGTCCCGATACATCGGGACAGGCGGTTGTAGCGCCGGGCTTTATGCCCGGTCCCGATGTATCGGGATTGGCGGCGGCGCCGGCCAGGATGCGCCGGGGATAAACCCCGGCGCTACGGCCAAGCCGTAGGTAATCGTCCCCTGCCACAAATCGTTGCCACGCCCGGCGCGGCGTCCTCCGGGCGCTGCGCTTGACACACGCCGGAATCGAAGGTACAGTTGGCATAAGACACGTCGTTTGAGAGCAGTTTCCCGGATTGCGCGGGGCGGGGGGACGGGAGAAGTTGGTTTTTTCGCAAGCCGGACGGCCGGTTATCCGTATATCCTTGTGAACGACCCTTCGCCGGCGGACATCATACAGCACTTCGCAGTCTCGTTGATGGGGAGGATATGCCCACACTGACGATCATCCAGGGTCCCGACCACGGCAAGACGTTTGACGCCGAAGGACTCACCTCCACCATCGGGCGCGATGCGACCTGCGACGTCCCACTCCGCGATCCGGGCGTCAGCCGACACCACGCCCGGTTCGAGTGGCAGGATAACCGGTGCGTCCTGAAAGACTCAGGCTCCGCCAACGGCACGTTCGTCAACGGCATCCGGATCAGGGACGCGGAGGTCCAAACGGGCGACCAGGTCCGCGTGGGCAACACCATCCTGACGGTGAACCAGCCGCCCGGACCCGGCGCGCTGTTCGATCACCGCGGGCTGCCCATCCAGGTCGATACGGAAGGCCGCGTTGACAGTTCGATCATCACGACGGTCCGGGCCGGCAGCGACCCCCACACGGCGTTCCTGGGCGGCGAGGACATGGCCGACATGCGTACCAGCATCGTCGGTCTGCGTGCCCTCTACCACATCGCCGAGATGTTGGCCAAGGACTACGACATCGACCGCCTGCTGTCGGGCATCATGGACATGATCTTCGACGTCGTCGATGCCGACCGGGGCTTCATCCTGCTCAAGGGAAAAGGCGCCGGGCCGATGGTCCCCAAAGCGATCCGCTACCGCGAGGAACTCCTGGAACAGATCCGGCGCGAACAGGCCGGAAACCAGGAAGTGGCCGAAGACACGCAACTGGGCGAGCCGCACGATGAGACCGAAGAGAAAGCCGACCGGGCCGCACCCATCTGCGTCTCAAGGACCATCATCAACTACGTGATGCAGCGCGGCGAGGGCGTCCTGACAACCAACGCCATGCAGGACCAGCGATTCGAAGAGGGCGAGAGCGTCCAGGACTTCGGCATCCGCAGCGCCATCTGCGTCCCCGTCAAGAGCCGCGACGAGATCCTCGGCATCATCCACGTCGATACCCACGTCAGCCAGGGTCAGTTCTCGCCCGAAGACCTGAAGTTGATGACCGCCATCGGGTGCCAGACCGCCCTGGCCGTCGAGAACGCTTACCTGATGGCCGGCCAGGTCCAGCAGGAACGTCTGGCGGCCGTCGGGCAGGCCATCGCCAGCCTCTCGCACTACATCAAGAACATCCTCCAGGGCATCCAGGGCGGGTCGTACGCCGTTGAGAGCGGCCTGGACCGTGGGGAACTGGAATCGGCCGGCAAAGGCTGGGAGATCGTCGGCCGCAACCTCCACCGCATCAACGCCCTGGTGCTCGACATGCTCTCCTACAGCCGCCAGGCCCCGCCGAACCTACAGCAGATGTCGGTCAACGCGGTCGTCCGCGAGGTGGCCGAACTCGCCCAGACCACCGCCAAGGAGAAAGAGGTCAAACTGACGACGAAACTCGACACGACGCTGCCGGAAATCCCGATCGATCCCGACGGCCTGCACCACGCCTGCCTGAACATCCTCTCGAACGCCATCGAGGCCGCGCCGCCACTGAAGGGCCGCGTCGAAGTGACGACACGCCTCTCGCCTCACGGCAGCGAGGTCTGGATTACGGTGGCCGACAACGGGCCGGGCATCCCGCCCGACGAGCAGCAGCAGATCTTCAACGCCTTCTACTCCACCAAGGGCCACAAAGGCACGGGCCTCGGGCTGGCGGCCGCCCAGCGGATCGTCGAGGACCACGGTGGATTCATCTCGCTGAACTCCGAGACGGGCCAGGGCGCCGCCTTCGCCATCCATTTGCCCAGGAAGCCGATCAGGAAACCGCCCGAGTCCGATTAGTGCGGCCGCCTCGCGGCGCAGCCCCTTCACGTACGGAGACTGACGATGACACGCCTTCTGGCCATAATGCTGCTGCTGTCTTTTCTGGGCGCCGCCCATGCCGCCCCGACAAAGCCGCCCGAAGCGCCGCTCACGCTCTGGTGGCGCCGGCCCGCCGCCAAGTGGACCGAGGCCGCACCCATCGGAAACGGACGCCTGGGGGCCATGGTCTTCGGACGCATCGACCAGGAACGCATCCAACTCAACGAGGACAGCCTCTGGACCGGCAAGCCCGTCGAGCGGGCCAATCCCGAGGCGCTCAAGGCCCTGCCCCAGGCCCGGCACCTCCTGTTCGAGGGCAAGTACGTCGAGGGCCAGAAACTCGTCGCCCAGAAGATCATGGGCAAACGCCTCGGCACCGGCACCCACACGTACCAGACGCTCGGCGACCTGACGCTCACCTTCCCGGCGGCGCACCAGGCCGACGAATACCGCCGCGACCTCGACCTCGACGTCGCCGTCGCCCGCGTCACTTACCGCGACGGCGAGGCCGTCTTTGTGCGGGAGGCCTTCGCAAGCCCCGTGGATCAAGCCATCGTGGTGCGTCTCTCGTGCAGCAAACCCGGGCGCATCTCCTTCGACGCCGCCCTCTCGCGACCGGCCGACGCGACCGCGAAGACCGTCGCGCCGGACCGCATCGTGATGGCCGGCCAAGCCGCGCGCGGCGAGGTCCGGTTCGAGGCGCAACTTCGCATCATTCCCGAGGGCGGCAAGGTTTCCGCCGACGACGGGGCGCTTAAGGTCGAGAACGCCGACGCCGCCACCCTGCTCGTCGTCGCCGCCACCAGTTACCGCGGCGACCACCCGCACGCGGTGTGCGAGAAGCATCTGGCGGCCGCTGCGAAGAAACCGTATCAGGCGCTGCTGGCGGACCACGTGGCCGAACACCGCCGCCTGTTCCGACGCTGCGCCCTCGACCTCGGCAAAACCGCCGCAGCCGCAGCGCCGACCGACGAGCGCCTCGCCGCCGTCAGACGGGGCGAGTTCGACCCGCACCTCATCGCCCAGTACTTCCAGTTCGGCCGGTACCTTCTGATCTCGTGCTCGCGCCCCGGATGCATGCCGTCGAACCTGCAGGGCCTCTGGGCCGACGGCCTCAAGCCCCCCTGGAACGCCGACTACCACGTCAACATCAACATCCAGATGAACTACTGGCCGGCCGAATTGACCAACCTCTCGGAGTGCCACGAACCGTTCTTCTTTCTCGTCGATTCGCTCCGGAAGCGCGGCAGCATCGTCGCGAAGAAGACGTACGGCTGCCGCGGGTTCTGCGCCCATCACACCACCGACGCCTGGTGGTACGGCGACGTTATCGGCAACCCCCAGTACGGCATGTGGCCGATGGGCGCCGCCTGGTCCTGCCGCCATCTCTGGCAACACTACCTCTACACCGGCGACGCCGAGTTCCTGGCGAAGCGCGCCTACCCCATCATGAAGGAGGGCGCCCTGTTCTGTCTCGACTGGCTCGTGCCGCACCCGAAGACGGGCCGGCTCGTCTCGGGGCCGTCCACGTCGCCTGAGAACCGGTTCCGCACGCCCGACGGCAAGACGGCCAACCTGACGATGGGTCCGACGATGGACCAGCAGATCATCCACGACCTCTTCACCGCCTGCATCGAGGCAAGCACTGTCCTGGGGACCGACGAGGCGTTCCGCAAGGAACTCGAGACGGCCCGCTCGCGCCTGGCGCCGATGCAGATCGGCTCCGACGGACGCCTCCTCGAATGGCCCGAAGAGTTCCAGGAACCCTCGCCCGGCCACCGGCACGTCTCGCACCTCTACGGCCTGCACCCGGGCAACCAGATCTCGGTGACGCAAACGCCGGACCTCGCCGCCGCCGCACGCAAGTCGCTCGAGTACCGTCTCTCGCACGGCGGCGGGCACACCGGATGGAGCCGCGCGTGGATCATCAACTTCTGGGCACGACTGCGCGACGGCGAGAAGGTCGGCGAGAACGTCCAGGCCCTGCTCGCCAAGAGCACCCACCCGAACCTCTTCGACAACCACCCGCCGTTCCAGATCGACGGCAACTACGGCGGCTGCGCCGGCATCGCCGAGGCGCTCATGCAGAGCCACGCCAATGAGATCCACCTGCTCCCCGCCCTGCCGAAGGCGTGGGCCACCGGAAGCGTCAAAGGCCTCCGCGCCCGCGGCGGCTTCGAGGTGGACATCGCCTGGAAGGACGGGGCGATAGCCGAAGCGACCGTCCGCTCCGACCTCGGCCGCACCGTCCGCGTCCGCACCCTTGCGCCGATGAACGTAACCTCGGGCGGCAAACCGGTGAAAGTCGCGCGGCCCGAAAAGGCCCTCATCGAGTTCAACACGAAGGCGGGCGACACGTACGTCCTGAGCCCGTGAAGCAACGAACTGAGCCCCGCATCATAGGAGGCCTTCCATGCGAAGCATTCTCATCGTTTTGGTGTGCGCACACGCGCTGTCTCTCGCTGCGGCGGCCGCCCGCAGCGAGGCCGCCCCGCACGCCGCCCTGACCGGCAAGGCGACACCGCCCGGCGGACGTCTGACACTGTGGTATCGCCAACCCGCCGAGAAATGGGTCGAGGCCCTGCCGGTGGGCAACGGCCGCCTCGGCGCCATGGTCTTCGGCGGCCTCGAGCGGGAACGCCTCGCCCTGAACGAGGACACACTCTGGGCCGCCGGACCGTACGACCCCAGCCACCCCGACGCCCTCAAGGCCCTGCCCCAGGTCCGCAAACTTATCTTCGACGGCAAGTACAAGGAGGCCCACAAACTCGTCGGCGCCAAGATGATGGCCCGGCCCCTGAGGCAGATGTCCTACCAGCCGGTCGGCGACCTCGCCCTCACGTTTCCCGGCGTCGAGGGGGCCGCCGACTACCGCCGCGAACTCGACCTGGCGACCGCCATCGCACGTGTCACGTTCAGGGCCGGCGGCGCGACCATCACGCGGGAGGTCTTCGCGAGCGCTCCCGACCAGGCGATTGTCGTCCACCTCGCGGCCGACAAGCCCGGCCGCATCACCTTCTCCGCCACGCTGACCAGTCCCCAGAAGGTAACCGTCAAGGCGGCCGCGCCCGACCTCCTTATCATGGACGGCGTGAACGGTGACTGCAACGGCGTCAAGGGCGCCCTGACGTTCCAGTGCCGCGCGCGGGTGCGGACCGACGGCGGCCAAGTGACCGTCGCGGCGGACCGCCTGACGGTGACCGGCGCAAACTCGGCCACGCTGCTCATCGCCGCCGCCACCAGTTACGTCAACTGCAAAGACGTCTCCGGCGACCCGGCGGCCCGGGCGAAGGCGTACCTCGTCAAGGTCGGCGACAAGTCGTACGACGCGATACGCAAAGACCACGTGGCCGACCACCAGAAACTGTTCGACCGCTGCCGGCTCGACCTCGGCCGCGCCTCACGAGACGTCGAGACCCACCAGCGCCTCAAGCGGTTCGCCGAAGGCAACGACCCCGGCCTGGCGGAACTGTACTTCCAGTTCGGCCGATACCTGCTGATCTCGTGCTCGCGCCCCGGAAGCCAGCCGGCCAGCCTCCAGGGCCTCTGGAACGAACACATGAACCCGCCCTGGGGCAGCAAGTACACCATCAACATCAACACCGAGATGAACTACTGGCCGGCCGAGATCACGAACCTCTCGGAGTGCCACGAACCGCTCCTGCGGATGGTCGGGGAACTCGTCGAACCCGGCGCCCGCACGGCCAAAGTCAACTACGGGGCCGGGGGGTGGGTGTGCCATCACAACACGGAACTGTGGCGGCCCACGGCGCCCATCGACGGCCCCACGTGGGGCATGTGGCCGACCGGCGGCGCCTGGCTCTCGAAACATCTGTGGGACCACTACGAGTTCGGCGGCGACAAGGCGTTCCTCGCCAAGGCCTACCCGGTGATGAAAGGCGCGGCCCGGTTCTTCCTCGATACGCTCGTCGCGCATCCCACGAAGAAGTGGCTCGTGACGTGCCCGTCCCTGTCGCCCGAGAACGGCCATCCCGGCGGCGCGAGCGTCTGCGCGGGACCCACCATGGACATGCAGATCATCCGCGACCTCTTTACGAACTGCATCGCCGCCGCCGAGATCCTGGGAACCGACCAGGCCTTCCGCGAGACACTCCGCAAAACCCGCCAGCGCCTCGCGCCGATGCAGATCGGAAAGCACGGCCAACTCCAGGAATGGCTCGACGACTGGGACCGGCCGGGCGACCACCACCGCCACGTCTCGCACCTGTACGGCCTGCACCCGTCGAACCAGATCACGAAGCGCGGCACGCCGGACCTGTTCGCGGCGGCGCGCAAGAGCCTGGAGTTCCGCGGCGACGGCGGCACGGGATGGAGCAAGGCGTGGAAGATCAACTTCTGGGCACGACTCCAGGACGGCGACCACGCCCACAAGATGCTCCAGGGACTCCTGACCCGGTCCACGCTGCCGAACCTGCTCGACACGTGCCCGCCGTTTCAGATCGACGGCAACTTCGGCGGAACCAGCGGCATCGCCGAGATGCTCCTCCAGAGCCACGCCGGCGAGATCCACCTGCTCCCCGCCCTGCCGAAGGCGTGGGCCACCGGAAGCGTCAAAGGCCTCCGCGCGCGCGGCGGCTTTGAGGTGGACATCGCGTGGAAGGACGGGAAACTGGCCGACGCAATGATTCGCTCGACGCTCGGCAACGCGCTCCGCGTGCGCTACGGCGACAAGGTGATCGACTTGCGGCCCAAAGCCGGCGACGTGCTTCGCCTCGACGGCACGCTCAAGCCGTAGGGTGGGTGCTCTGCACCCACGCGCCGTGTGGCATGGTCATCCCGAAGGGTGACCATGTTGCAGTCTTGCCGGGTGGCATGACGGGTGACGGGTGGCATGGTCATCCCGAAGGGTGACCATGTTGCAGTCTTGACGGGTGGCATGGTCATCCCGAAGGGTGACCATGTTGCAGTCTTGAACGCAACGACCTGAAGCGATAACCTCGCCCTATGCTGCCCCGCGAGCCGATCAAACGCCGCCGCCGCAAGCGCTACGATATTCCCGGCCACGCGCACTATCTGACGTTCTCGTGTTGGCGGAACCAGCCGTTGCTGACCCGTGACCGCCCGCGCGGGTGGCTGCTCGAATCGCTTGAGGCGGCCCGTCGCGTGCATCCTTTCGACCTCTGGGCCTGGGTCATCATGCCGGAGCACGTTCACCTGCTGCTGCTTCCCGGCGACGGGGTCGGCGTCGGGGCCATTCTCAAGTCCGTCAAGCAGCCGGTGGCCAAGGCGGCGGTGTCGTGGGTGCGGCAGCACCGGCCGGACTTCTTGCCGCGTCTGCTGGACCTTCAGCCCAGCGGCCGCCGGGCCTACCGGTTCTGGCAGCCCGGCGGCGGCTACGACCGGAATCTCTGGACGGCCCGGGAATTGCGCGAGAAGATCGGGTATATCCACGCGAACCCCGTGCGGCGTGGGCTCGTCGAGCACCCGCGGGACTGGCCGTGGTCGAGTTGGCGGGCGTGGGAAGAAGGGGCCGAGGAGCCCATCCGCATCGACCGGGCGACTCTGCCGCCGCTGGAGACGTAGCGCGGGGGAAGGTCGGAACATGGTCACCCTTCGGGATGACCATGCCACCCGCCTGCCGCCGCTGGAGACGTAGCGCGGGGGGGGGGTTGGAACATGGTCACCCTTCGGGATGACCATGCCACCCGCCTGCCGCCGCTGGAGACGTAGCGCGGGGGGGGGGGGTTGGAACATGGTCACCCTTCGGGATGACCATGCCACCCGGCGTGGCGATTCATCACGTGCCGGGACGAGAGTCCCGGCCTACATCTCAGTCGCTCCGTCACTCTCCGACGTTTTGCAATGCACCTCGCCGTGGCACGGCGTGCACAGCCACACGATGCGCAGGGGGTCGCCGTAATCGGGATGGTGGCGGTTCAAGCGGACCCCGGGGCCGCCGGCGCCGCATCGTTCGCAGCGGTCTTTCCGCGGCAGGAGGCCGGCCTCGACGGCCCAGTACGACGTGTTGCGCACGGCCTGCTTGTGTTGGCGGTCGGGTGTGCGACGATAGGCGACGAGCCAGTCGCGCCGCTTGCGGTTCTGCCGCCGGGCCTTGGCGCGGGCGTGTTCCAGGTTCCGCAGCCGCCACTGTCTCAAGTAGGCCGCCGTGCAGGCCTTGCACTGCGTCTTGCGGCCGCCGCGATACCCCTTGGCGGGTGTGAACTCCGTCAGCGGCTTCACTTGGCCGCACTTCGTGCATCGCTTCACGGCGCGCTTGGGCATGGCGAGTCGCCCCGGCGGCGGGCAACACGCCCGCTCCGTAAAAGGATGGCGCGCTCCGATCTGCGACCGTTTTGGAGGGGTAGCGGGCCGGCGGTGGGCCGCTAAGCGTTTGTGGCGCAAGGGTTACGATTTCCGGATTTTTCGGATTTTTTCCCGAGGGGGGGACACATTTTGACCACTCTGTTCGCCGCGCCGAGCCGTTGCACTTACGATGTGAATTCGCCGATTCCGGGGGGATTTCCGGCCGCTCGGCCGAACGGAATGCCGGAGGTTACTTCTTCTCGGCCTCTTTGCCACCCTTCGGGCTGCCCATGCCTTGGGGGCGTGCCCAGGGGGGAGGCCGGCGAATGCTGCCGTCCTTGAGCCGTTCGCGCATGCTCTTGGGGTCGCTCAGCCGCCTGGCGTGCAATTCCTTTATCTCTTCCGGATCGAGTTTGCCGTTGTGGTTCTTGTCCATCCGGTCGAAGCCGGCGTCGGGTCCCCGGAACTCGGACTTGTCGATCACGCCGTCGCCGTTCGTGTCGCTTCGCATGATGAAGACCTGGACGAACCGGTTCGCATCGCCGCGGCCGTCCGGGCGCAGGTTCGGGGACGTGCCTTTCTTGGGCTTGATGCAATTGGCGTGCCGCAGTTTGTAGGCCACCTCGAACTCCTGCCACGAGAGGATGCCGTCCTTGCTGGTGTCGATCCTGCCGACGGCCTCTTTGGCCTTGGCCTCGTCGTCCATTCCCGGGCTCTGCCTGAACTCGGCCACCGAGACCTTTTTGTCCTCGTTCACGTCCAGCCTCTTGAAGACCCATTCGGCGGTCAGCCCCATGGCGCAGGCCGGGCAACTCTTGGGGGCAGGCTTGACCTTCGTTTGCGCGTCCTTGCCGCCTTGCGGCTTTTCCATCGCCTTCCCGGATGCCGTACAGGCCGGTGTCTCGGCACGGGTCGCATCCGCCTTCGCGGTCTCGGCCCCTTTGCCGCCCGTGCGGGCGCCGTCCTTTTCCTCGCGGGGCGTGACGGCCTGGATTCCGACGGCAGCCAGAGCCACCGCCACGCACACGGCGACCAACGCGACGGCAACCGTGTTTCGGTTCATCTCGGCACTCCTGTGCGGGGGCACCCTCCGTGTGGATGAACGACCCGATGCGGAGTCTATTGCCGGCAGGTGAGGGAAGCAAGCACACACCGTCCTTGGCGCAGGGCGTGCGGGGACAGGCGTGCGGGGACAGTCCTCAGAGCACAACGGTTACGCACAAGACATCTCCTTGCCCGCAAACCACGCGTTCCCAACCGGTCAGGAAAAGGCCGCACGCAACTCGTGGAGGTAACGCGGGCAGGCCTTGCGAGGATCCTCCTTCTCCTCGTACTCCAGGCAGATCCAACCGCGATAGTGGACAACGTCGAGAATCCGGCGCAGCCGCTTGAAGTCCATGGGTTTGCGGCCGCGTCCTCGCTCGGACGTGACGACCTTGACCTGGACGTGGATCGTGTACGGTGCGATCTGGTCCAGTTCGGCGTAGACATCCTCGCCGTGGAAGTTGCCGGTGTCCATCCACGCCCCGAACCAGGGACTCTTCACGTCGCGGATGATGGCCAGCATCTTCTCGGCGGTACTCGTCAGGCCGCCGTGATTCTCCAGGCCGAGGAAGATCCCCTTCCGCCCGGCATACGCGCAGCACTGCTCAATCGCCTCGACCGCCAGCCGGTGGGCCTCTTCGACCGTCTGTTGCTTGGTCGGCGCACCCGAGAAGATGCGGATCACGGGGGCTCCCAGCACCTGGGCGTGGTCGATCCACTGCTTGACGTGGGCGATTTCCTTGTTGCGCTGCTCGCCCGGCGGCCGCGAGAAGTTGTTGCCGACGGCCGTACTGGAGATGCTCAACCCCAGGCGGAACGCGGTCGCCTTCAGCCGGCAGAGGTACGCGTTCGTCACCGGTTGCGGGAAGTAGTAGGAGGTAGGTTCCGTGCCTTCGAGCCCGAACGTGGCACAGTCGCGGACGAAGTCCTCCAGCGACAACTCGGGGTTCTTGCCGCTGAGCAGGCTTCGGTAACTGTAGGCGGCCAGCGTGAACTTGTACTTCGACTTGCCCGTGCGCTCGAGGGGCTCGATGGCTCTCGCGTCTTGCGGGCACAGCGCGCCCGCGATCCCACCCACGGCCGCGCCGCAGGCCTGCGCCGCCCGACGCAGAAACGCTCTCCGGTTCGGCCCTTCACGCATGAGGCGCCCTTTCTCCATTCGGATGTTCGCCACCACCGTGCGAAGGATGGTCCGGATCGCCGTGAAATCATCTAGGGCGCGTGGCCGGGGTATTCCGGGGACAGGATACCATTTTCTTCTCTTCCCCGGTCACCCGCCCTTGGACAACTGTATCCTGCCCCCGGAATCCCATTCTCGATGTCGACGGAACACCGGCCGCCGTCAGGGCAGTTCGCGGATGCGCAGGTTCTTGAACTCCACCGGCGAGCCCTCCGATTCCAGGCAGAGAAATCCCTCGCACGGCTGGCAGGCGGTTCCGCCCGAGACCTCCTCCCCGTTCACCCACAGCCGCACCTCGCCGTTGATGGAGCGGATGTAGTAGTGGTTCCACTGGTTGACGCCCTTGCTCAGGTCCTTCGACGGGAAGCTTCGGCTGCCGTTGGCCGAGAGGGG
>CAYVAM010000138.1:0-11438 GCA_964449275.1 uncultured Anaerolineales bacterium | reverse complement strand
GACGGTACCGTCGTCCCTGCGCCAGGGCTGCGATTCGCACCCTCCCGTCGCACAGAGGATCGTCGCGCCGGCCACCACGAGTGCGCCTGCGCCAAGCCATTTCACACCAACTCCCATCAGGTCGCACACCCTCCTGTTCGGAGCGCCGGGCCCCGCGTCTCCCCCCCCCGGGTTCTTGAATAGGACAGTCTATGCGCCGGAGCCTTTTCAGGCAAGCGAAAAGGCGGCTTGGCGTAACACCTCAGTTACGGGTGGGGCCGGCCGTCGGGCCGGCCGTCGGGCGTTGCAGCAGAGCCGCGACCGTCAGGGAGCGGCCGCTTCCTCGCGGGCGCGGCTCAGATTGGTGCGCACCAACTCCTCCCGTAACTGAGGCGTTACCAAGGGGGAGTTTTTCTTCTTGACCGACGCCGGCCGGCAGGTTATGGTGAAGGTGCTTGTAGAGGAGCGCGAGTGGTTTGTTGCCTGTCGGACGTGTCAATTCGTACCGGCCACGCGTACGTTCGGCCGAGTTGATCCTGTGTGCTGAAGCCACCCGGCGGAGGTTCTCCGCTTGGCCGGGTGGTTTTTTTAAGTGATTCGGAGTCTGGAGGTATCGAGATATGGCACGCGGCAAAGTGAAGTGGTTCAATGACCAGAAGGGATTTGGATTCATCGAACAGGAAGGCGGGGATGATGTCTTCGTTCATTACTCGAGCATCGCAGGCGACGGGTTCAAGACCCTTGCCGAGGGCGACGAGGTGGAGTTTGAGTTGACGCAAGGGCCGAAAGGCGCCAAGGCCGAGAACGTCACTCGCCTCCAAGCCTAGCGCCGCCTCGTCGGCTCGTGTGGGCCGCATTCGACGGTCGTGCGGCGGCAGCCGACCCACCGGTCGCCGCCAACCTTTTGGAATCAACCGCCGTTTGACAGCATTGAACCGTGGTTCGCCAACGGATACGGGCGGCCCGGATTCCGCTTGCCCTGGGGTTGAACTTCTGGTATCCGTATGCAGTTCGATGCCGGCTGGACCCCGGCGGCGGGGAATTGCCCTGTCTGTCACGGTAGGCCGGCGCCAACCACGTGTCTCTATCAGGAGAATACCATGGACCAAACGAAAGTATTCTTGAGCGAAAAGGACATGCCGCGCCAGTGGTACAACTTGGCGGCAGACATGCCGCACCCACCCCTGCCGCCGCTCGGTCCGGACGGTAAGCCCGTCTCGCCCGACATGCTCGCGCCGGTGTTTCCCATGAACCTGATCGAGCAGGAGATGTGCACGGATCGGTGGGTGGACATCCCCGAGGAGGTCCTGGACCTTCTGATGATGTGGCGACCCAGCCCGCTGTACCGGGCGCACCGCATGGAGAAGCTGCTCGGAACTCCCGCGCGGATTTACTACAAGAACGAGGGGGTCTCGCCGCCCGGCAGCCACAAACCGAACACGGCCATCCCCCAGGCCTGGTACAATAAGCAGTTCGGCATCGAGCGTCTGACCACCGAGACCGGGGCCGGCCAGTGGGGCAGCGCCCTGGCCTTCGCCTGTGCGCTGCTGGATCTCGAGTGCAAGGTCTTCATGGTCCGCATCAGTTTCGACCAGAAGCCCTTCCGCCGCCTCATGATGGAGACGTGGGGCGCCACGTGCATCCCGAGCCCGTCCCCGGAGACGAAGGCCGGGCGGGATATCCTGGAGAAGATGCCCGATACGCCCGGCTCACTGGGCATCGCCATCAGCGAGGCGATCGAGGCGGCCGTCACCGACCCCACCGGCAAGACGCGCTACAGCCTCGGCAGCGTGCTGAATCACGTCCTGCTGCACCAGACGATCATCGGCCTGGAAGCCAAGAAGCAACTCGAAATCGTCGGTGAGAAGAACGTGGACGTGGTGATCGGCTGTGCCGGAGGCGGGTCCAACTTCTCGGGCCTGGCGTTCCCCTTTGTGGCCGACAAGATCGCCGGCGCAGAGATCGCGATCATTCCGGTCGAGCCGACCAGTTGCCCGACGATGACCCGGGCGCCGTACGCCTACGACCACGGCGACACCGCCCGGATGACGCCGCTTCTGCCGATGCACACGCTCGGTCACACGTTCGTCCCGCCGCCCATTCACGCCGGCGGTCTCAGGTATCACGGCATGGCGCCCCTGCTCAGCCTGGCCATCACCGAGAAACTGATGGAGCCGCGAGCCTACGACCAACTCAAGTGCTACCAGGCGGCGGTCACCTGGGCCCGGACGGAAGGGTTCATCTCCGCCCCCGAGACGGCCCACGCCATTGCCGCCGTCATCGACGAAGCCAACAAGGCCAAAGAAGAGGGCAAGGAGAAGGTCATCCTGTTCAACTGGTCCGGCCACGGCCTGATGGACCTCGCCGGCTACGACGCCTACTTCCAGGGCAAGTTGGTGGACTACCCGCTTCCGGAAGAAGAGATGCAGAAGAGCCTGGAGGTCATCAAGGACCTGCCGAAGCCCGAGGACGTGGCCAAGAGCCTCGCCTGACGGCATCGAGCACGTGATGAATCCGGGGCCGGCCGCCTCGACCGCGGTCGGTCCCTTCCTATCCGGCGGAGCGGCGCGATGGCCGAAGACATCACCGCACACGACGCCAGGCGACGCCGATGCCCCATGCTCGGCCACGACGTCCCCTTCTCCTATTGCCGCGCGCCCGGCCGCCAACTGCCCTGCAGCCGCATCCTCGACTGCTGGTGGCAGACCTTCGACGTCCGAGCGTTTATCCGCCAACACCTCAGCGAAGAGGACATCGCCAGGACCCTCGCGCCGCGGAAGGACAAGGCCGCCACCATCATCGACTTGATCGAAAAGGCTCGCAAGGCAAACGAGCCGAAGCCGTAGCCGCTTCCGCCGGCGCGCGGTCCGCGCCTCGCCCGTTGCGCGGCGGGTCTCCTGACCCGCCGCGCCCGCAGGAGCGGCAATGTCACCATTCCGGCGCGGCGGGTCGGGAGACCCACCGCGCAAAGTAGCGTCGTAGGATTACCCGCTTCCGCCGGCGTGCACGGCATACAGGTGCGTCTCAGTAGTTACATACAAAACACCGTTGGCAGCGATGGGCGTGGCATAGAGCGGCGCGTCGAACTTCATTGTGGCAAGGATCTTCTTCTCCTTGTCGCAGGCGAAGACGGTCAGGTTGCCCTTCTCGTCGCCGACGAACACCTTCCCGTCAACCGCGAACGTCGAACCCCACACGTGCGCTTTCAGGTCGTGGGTCCAATGCGGCTTGCCGGTCTTCGCATCGAGGCAGTGCACCTTTCCGCCGTAATCGACGATGAACACGAGGTCGCCGACAACGCTCGGCGTCGAGAAACTCCGGCCCAGGCCGACGTACTGCCAGACCTTCGCCGTCTCGGTCACGTCGCCCGTCTTGCCGGGGTCGATGCATGAGAGGCATCCCGGCCCGGGGCCGTGCCGGCTGTCCTGTCCCACGGTCACGTAGACGCGGCCCTGGTGGAAGACGGGCGTGCCGATAATCTCGCTGGGTCCCTCGTGCTTCTTGTTATAGGGCAGCAGTTTGCCGTCGCGGTACTTGTTATGCGGCGGATTGCAGTCGAACTTCCAGACGGTCTTGAGAATGCCGTGCTTGCCGCCGCTGCCCGGCGTGGGCACCGGATCGAAGGCGTAGCAGACCCCGTCGCCGCCGCCCCACAGCACCAGCGTCCTGTCCTTCAGCCGCGCCAGGCTCGGCGACGACCACTCGCCGTGATAGATGGCGTTGCCGATGGGGTGGTCGTTTCCGGCCACGAGTTTGCCGGTCTTCTTGTCCAGGACAATCAGGTCCGGAGCGTTCGGCGAGGGGCGATACCGGTGCGACCGGTCCACGCCGTTCGACGTACATACGTACAGGTAATCGCCGCGCACGAGGATGGAGCAATCGGCGGCGTCCTGCGGCCACACGTCCAGTGGCATAGCGAGCATGTCGAATCGCCAGATGATGTCGGCGTCGCGCGGCTCGACCTTGACGGCCTTCGGCGGTTTGGGCCACTCCTTGAAGCGGCCCGGCTTGGTCGGCAGCGTCCCGGGGCCGACCATGTACTGCCCCTCGTCCTTGAACGGCCCGTCATTGCCATTCGCCTGGCCGCTCAGGTCGAGGCACAGCACGTCGCAGCGGTTGCCGACCAGGTATACGCGGTCGCCGTCCACGGCAGGGGAGGAGCAGACTCCGAGGTTGAGGTCATCGAAGTTGAACTTGCGTTCGTTGGTCTTCATCGCGGGGATGGGCAGTTGCCAGAGCAGTTTGCCGCTGGCCTCGTCGAGGCACATGACGAGGCCGCCACGGGTCTTCTTCAGCCTTGGGTCCCTCAGCGAGGCGTCGTTCGTCCCGATGAACACCCTGCCGCCCGAGACCGTCGGGTTGCCGTAGGTCTTGCTGCCGAGTTTGGCCACCCATTTGAGGTTCTTCGCCGGCGCGGCTTGGATGCCCTTTTCCTTGTTCCCCTTCACCGCCAGGGCGAAATCGGCGGGAATCCCCTTCTCCTGCGAGACGAAGTTACGCTCATCGCGTCCGCCCCACTGCGGCCAGTCAGCTCCCCGCAGAGGTGCCGCCAGCACCAACCCCGCCACGATGACAGCCCCCGCCCACACGCACCTGTTGTGTTTCACCGGACCTCCAACCACGTCAGCGTCCCCTCGCTGCCTGCGGCACGTTGAACCCAGGCAAACACCGGCTGGCGCCGAGTTTTATCTCTCGCACCTCGTCTGATGCTACGCTATCAGATCGCTGAAGGTCGGTCCCGTCACGCCGCGCCGGGGGGCAGTGCGCATTGCGCGGCGGATCTCCCGACCCGCCGCGCAGGAACCCGCCAAAGCGCGGTGGGCAGGAATGCACACCGCGTCGCCCGGCCGCAGGTGCCTTCCGCGCGCGGCGGGTCTCCCGACCCGCCGCGCGCAAACTTGAGCGCTCGTACTACGCCGCGGACCTGGCCCGCGCCACCTTCACCAGCGATACGGCGGCGCCGACCGCGCAGAGCACAACCAGCGGCGCCACGCCGACGATTCTTCCGATGATCCGTCCCCCGACCACGGGTGCCAGGTAGTCGCCGGCAAGGCCCGCCGCCGGTCCGACGGCAAAGCCTGCGCCGATGAGGCTCTCGTGCGATCCACCGGCGTCCACGGCGGCGTTCTTGATCACCATGGCGTAGGTCAGCGCCGCGTAGTACGTCATACCCACCGAGAGGCCGAACAGGAGTTCCCCCACCAAGACGACCGCCAGATCGGCGCCGAACAGGGCCATGAAGAAACCCGCCGGCAGCCCGACGATGACCGCCGCCAGCGGCCCGACGCGGTTGTGCCAGCCGCGATAGAGCCAGAACGTCAGAAACGCCAGGAAGCGGAACACGTCGAGCAGGCCCGACAGCGCCGTCGCCCACGTCACACCCACCTTGAGACCTGCAAAAACGCTCGGCAGCAGGGCAGCCAGGATCCACATCAGCGAGTAACCCGTCAGCATCGACCAGCGGGCCGAGGCCAGCAGCCCGCGGTACCGGGCCATGCGGCCGGGGGTCGGCCGCTCCGGATGGTCGTGCGGCAGATGGACGAGCCGCCGCTCCAGAGGCCACGTCAGCGCCAGACTCACGACGCTCAAGGCTCCCGCCGCCGCAAACAACGCCTCCGGCCGCCACGCAATCAGCGGACCGGCGGCCACCAGAGCCAGCGGCACCGCCCCCGCCCACGACAGGTTGAAGCGGCCGATCGCCGCTGCCTGCTCCTTCGGGGTGCGGCCGGCGGCAACGTAACTCTCCACCACCGGCCACTTCAGACCCGTGACGCAGCCGATAGCCATCGTCATGGCAACCACCGTGTAGGACCCGGCCCACACGCAGAGCACCGCGTGGCCGAGCACCTGGCCAACGAGCGTCAGCGCCAGCAGTCCCTTCTCCGAGAGGCGCCCTGAGGCGCCGTGGCTCAACTGCGCACCGACTACGTACGCGACGCCCCAGGCAAGCGCCAGACCAAGGTTCTGTGCACCCGTGAAGGCCAGCCGCTCGTGGGTATAGAAGTACAGACCGCGCTCGATGAAGATCGTCGCGGCGCTCTCGAGAAACGTGATGGTCAGGAGTCGGGCCGAACGAGACACGGCGTCGCACCCTACAAAACGCGTCGGCACATCGCGGCAGACCATACGCCCGCGCCTGCCCAAGTGCAAGGTCTTCGGCGCGAATGCCACTTGACCCATGCCGGCGCGGCCCTACGATACGCGGGAGGCATGGAGACGATCCCGCAAATCCTCGCCCGCTCCGTCCGCACGTTCGGCGACCGTCTCGCGCTGCGCAAGCACGGGGATTCCAACGCGCCGACCTATACTTACCGGCAACTCGGCGGGCACGCGGCGGCCGTGGCACACCGCCTGACGGCGCGGGGCGTGACGAAGGGAACGCCCGTCGCCCTGCTCTGCGAGAACCGTCCGGAATGGGCCGTCGCCTACTTCGCCACCCATCTGCGCGGCGCTGTCTGCGTGCCCATCGACGCGAGGCTCAAGCGCGCCGAGATCCGCGCCATCCTCCAGCGCAGCCGCGCACCCCTCTTCCTGGCTTCGCAGCCGCTCCGGCCAGCGGCCGACGAAGCCGCAGAAGGCCTCACAAACGTCACGGTCGCCGTAATCGAGGACCTGCTTGCCGAAACCGGCACACGCACGTCGGCTGAGCTCCCCGCCACCGGGCCCGCCGTCACGGGCGAGGACGTCGCGGTCCTCAGTTTCACCTCCGGCGCCACCGGCACGAGCAAGGCGGTCGTCCTGACGCATCGGAACCTGGCGTCCAACGCCGTGGCGGGCACCCGCTGGATGGGCGTCGGGCGCGACGACCGGCTGGTCTCGATCCTTCCGCTGAACCACCTCTTCGAGCAGACCGCCGGCCTGCTCATCCCGCTGATCGCCGGTGCGAGCGTGACGTATCCCGGATCGCTGAACCCGCGCACCATCGTCGAGGCGATGCGGTCGTGCGGAGCAACCATCGTCCTGATGGTGCCGGCGATGGCCAGGCTGCTCCGGAAGCGGATCCTGGCGGCGCTCGAGTCGCAGCCGCAATGGAAGCGGCGCCTGTTCCACGCCGGCCGCCGCGCGACGCCGGCAGCGCGACGCATCGGCCTGCCGCTTCACAGGCTGCTGTTCCGCCGGGTTCACCGTGCGTTTGGCGGGCGTCTGCGGTTTTTCATCTGCGGCGGCGCCTCGCTCGATCCCCGCCTCGCGCGGTTTTTCTCCGACCTTGGACTGCCGATCCTCGAAGGCTACGGTCTGTCGGAGGCGGCGCCGGTCGTCAGTTGCAACACGCCGACCGACTACGCCGCCGGTTCGGTCGGCAAGCCGCTTCCCGGCGTCGAGGTGAGAATCCGTGCGCCCGACGGCGCCGATGAAGGCGTGGGCGAGATCCTCGTCCGCGGCCCGAACGTCATGGCCGGGTACTTCGAGGACTCAGGCGCCACCGCCGCCGCCCGTCAGGACGGTTGGCTCGCCACCGGCGACCTCGGCCGCGTGGATGCGGACGGCTACCTCTACATCGTCGGGCGCCTCAAGGACGTCATCGTCGGCGAATCCGGCAGAAACGTGTACCCGGCCGAGGTCGAAGCGGAGATCGGCCTCTGCCCTCACGTCCGAGAGGTTTGCGTCCTGGGAATCCGCGCCCCTACGGGCCGCATGGCCGGCGACGTAAGCGGCGTGAACGAGGAGGCCGTCGCCCTGGTGGTCTTGAACGAAGAATCGCTCGGCACGCCCTGCGCCGAGGCACACGACGACCTGCTCCGCGACGGCATACGCGAGGCGTGCTCTCGCCTGGCCGAGTACAAACGTCCGAAACGGTTCGGCGTGTGGCCGGGCGAGTTCCCCCGGACGACCACGCTGAAGATCAAGAAACACGAGGTCCGCCAAAACCTCGGCCGGATCACGCTCAAGCCACTCTAGGCAGACCGACATAAGTTGTGCGCGGTGGGTCGGAGCCTGCCCTGAGCCTGTCGAAGGGTACCCACCGCGCTTGCGACCGCCACGTCGCGGCGCGTCCGGAGACACGCCGCGCAATGTGCAGGTCAGGGAAGACTACCGGGCGGGTTCTCTACTACTTTGCTCGCCCCGCGGCGGTCCGGGCTTTCAGCATGGCGCGCTGGCGCTGGAGGACGGCATTGCGGCGGGTGGCGGCGGCGGCCTGCATCTCGTCTTCCGTCACGAGTTTCGTGAGCGCTTCGATCGTCTCGCCGAGGTTGCGCCGGGCCTTGAGGAGAACCTGCGGCTGCCACGTCCACCGCGTGAAGTCCTCGCCGCATACCTCCGGCGGCACGTTGAGGACGGCCTCGGCCCGGGCGAGAAGCAGCCCGGCCTTAGCCGCAACGGCAGGCTCCCTCCTGCACTTGGCGCGAAGCGCGGCGACGTAGTCGGCCAGGACCTGGTGGCTTTCCCAGTCCTCGATGCCGTCGCGGATGTTCTCGAAGCGGACGCTCGAGAGCGGTCCGTCGCGTCCGGGATAGAAGAGCATTCCGTCGCCGTTCGTCTCGCCCCATCCGCGGGGGTAGAACGGCTTGTCGGGCCATCGCCTGCCGTCCTTCTCCGGCAAATTATGCTGCCAGATGTTGTAACAATAATACTCGAACCCCGTGACGCCGAACTTCCAGGTCATCCAGAACAGGACCCGCGAGGCGATGAGCGGGTCTTCCATCTGAACGTTCGGACACGGGAGCATGGGCCCGGCGGCGACGTACCAGAAGAACTTCTCGCCGCGCGCCTGCGACGCCGCAATCAGCGGCCGCATCCGGTCCGCCGGCAGGCTGTAGACCTGGTTGGTGCGGCGGTCGATCTGCGGGTCGTAGATGTCGATGATCCCGTCGAGTTCGGCGCGCGGAAACGATCCGCCGATCATGATCATGAGTTCCGGGCACGCCTTGCGGATGCGATCGGACCGGCGGCGCATCTCGTCCCAGTCCTTCGTCTCGTCGCCGATGTAGACGAGTGCGCGGTCGATGAGGCCGAGTTTCCTGACGGCGTCGTACCGGCGGCGCAGCGCCTCGACGTCACCGCGGAAGTTGCCCGAGAGGTAGATCGTGTTCCCGCCGCGCTCCACGCAGTACGGGATGTCGTCCAGGTCCGGCGACAGTTTGTCCTGGTACTGCTCGGTCGGGTTGAAGCGGTGGTCGAGCAGGAAGTCGATGTACCGGCGCCGGAGTTCGGGCGTGATCTTGCCGTGGACCCGGCGGATGTATCCCCAGCAGGTCTGGCCCATCGTCTGGAAGTTCCATTTCTCGGGGACACCATAGTCCCACACCCGCACGGTGAGACTGATATCGCGCGGCGGGGCGCCGCGAGGTTTGACGGTGATCTTGCCGCGATACGTCCCCGCCTTCGTTCCGGGCCGCGTGCGGACGGTCACCCAGAACGGCGTGGCGACGTGGACGGGCAGGTCCACCGGCCTGGCGGGGACGAGCGGGTCGGGCACCTCGAAGTTCTTCCCATGGAAATACCAGTCCTTGATCTTGTTGTTGGTGTGGAGCCGGAAGACTTCCTGGAGGTTGTACGTGACGTCTTCGGCGGGAATTCTCGCGCCGGTGGCGGCGTCCACGAGGTCCGTGCATTCCAGAACGACGCCCTTCAGGTCGGCAACCAGCGGATAGACGAGCACCTGGAACGGCTCGAACTCGTTGCGGGCCATGGCCATCTCGTACCGGGCCACGTACGGCCCGCCGAACCGGTACCGGCTGCTGCGGTCACAGAACTTGCTGAGCGCGTGCGTGGCGGCGACGTGGTACGGCGGATCACACGGCTGGAGGTCGAGCAGGAGTTTGGGCCGATGCGCGCGGTCCGAATTGTCTGCAGCAGGAATGTCGATGACTGTGCGATTCGGAAACCGGCGGTCGGCCTGGCCGATGGGGTCGAGCGCCACGCCGTGATTGGCGCCCGGCTCCTTCAGCCACTTGCGGACCAAGGGCGTGACGTTGAACTCGATCCACTTGCCGCCCTCCGGAACACCGAGGAACCGATAGCGGTGCGGGAAATACTGGCCGTCGTATTCCCAGAGGCTGTGGGAATCGACCGCACCGGCCGGCCGACCGCGCTGGTAATCGGTCGTCGTGTCCACGGTGCCGCCGGGGGTCTTCCAGGAGCGGCCGTTTGCGGCGTGGGTCCAGTCCGCATCCGGGGTCCACGGCTCGCGCACCTGGCGGCAGAGGATTTCGCAGATCATCCTGAGGTTCGTGGCTTCGGGCACGAAGACGGCGAGGCGGGCGCGGGCCACTCGCTTCGACCGCAGCGACGCGGGCAAATCGAACTTCACGAGCAGGCGGTTCGCCGAGCCGCGCATCGCAAGAACGCCTTTCCCGGCAGCCGCCTTCTCGGCCGGTTTGGCTTTCGCGCTCCAGAGCGTGTGCGTGACGCAGCCGTCGTAGCCCTCCGCCCCTTGCTGGAGTGTGACGGTCTCGGCAGCACACGCCCCCGCGGCCAGGAGCACGGCAAGCGCGACGAGCATCCTCATGCCAACCGGCCGGTGCATGGCGTGTCTCCCCGTCTGAGAAGAGCCCCGGCAAACGAAGGAAACGTTACGCCTCGGCCTGCGTCCATCCAGACCGCGTTCCTAATCCGACGTCTGGTAGATAACCGGCCTGTAGCGCGGCGGGGGAATCGGCTTGCCTGCGTCGCGTGCCGCCTGGAGCCAAGCCTCCTTCGCACGTTCGACCTCGGCGAGTGCCTCCTCGGGCGTCTTCCCAAACGCGGAACACGATTCCAGGTCCGGAACGTCGGCAACGTACCCGCCGTCCTCTTCGCTATAGAAGATGTTGATGTGATAATCTCGCACCATCGGTCCTCAGGACAGTCCTTACACGTCGCAGATCCGGACCGCCTGGCGGAGGCTGTCGAGCGGCGGCTTGCGTTTCGGCACGAACTCGTGGGCCACCCAGCCCTTGAAGCCCGTCTCGGCGATGGCCTTCATGACGGCTGGATAGTAGATCTCCTGCGTCTCGTCAATCTCGTTGCGGCCGGGGTTGCCGCCCGTGTGGAAGTGGGCGATGTACTCGATGTTGTCGCGGATCGTCCGGATGATGTCGCCCTCCATAATCTGCATGTGATAGATGTCGTACAGGGCCTTGAACCTCGGGCTGCCCACGCGTTTGACGACCTCGACGAGCCAGTCCGTGTGGTCGGCCATGTACCCCTTGTGGTCCACCTTCGAGTTCAGCAGTTCCATGACGACCGTGACGCCCTTCTTCTCGGCCAGGCCGACGACCTGCTTGAGGGCCTCGACACAGTTCTTCTGACCCTCCTCGTCGGAGACCGTGCCGCGGTTGCCGGACATGCAGATGACGTTCGGGAAGCCGGCCTCGGCGGTGGCCTCGATGGCCTGGCGGAGTTTGGCGATGGCTTTCGCGTGGTTCGCCTTGTCGTTCAGGCCCTTGCCGATGCCGATGCTTCCGGGCGTGCACGTTCCGACGAGGCCGTACTTCTTCATCGTGGGCCAATCCCTCGGGCCGATCAGGTCGATGCCC
>CAYVAM010000137.1:0-11462 GCA_964449275.1 uncultured Anaerolineales bacterium | reverse complement strand
GCACCAGGGCCCGCGCCTGGGTCTTCAGCAGGTCGGGCCGACTGAGCAGGTACCGTGCACCGCGGCAGCCGAGCGACGGGTTCTCCTCCCGCCCGGTGTCAAACAGGGGAGACGGCTTGTCGCCCCCGATGTCCAGAAGCCGGAAGTAGACCGGCCACCCCCGCATCGTCTCGACCACGGCTGCGTAGCACTCGGCCTGTTCGTCCTCCGACAACAGGCGTCCGGCCGCAAAGAACTCGAACTCGGTCCGGTACAGGCCGACACCTTCGGCCTGCATGGCAACGGCGTCGCCCACCTCGGAAGCCAGGCTGATGTTGGCCATGACCACAAGGCCCTCGACGGGCGCTGCGACTGCGTCGGCCCTCCGGCGCAGTTTGGCCTCGGCGGCGGCAAGGGTCTCCGGACTCGGCCGGACGACGACCTCGCCGGTATCGCCGTTGACCAGCACTTCCGTCCCGCAGGAGACTCGCTTCGGCGCGTCGGGAATCCCGCTGACGGCGGGGATGCCGAGCGCCCGGGCCAGGATCGCCGCGTGCGAGGTCACTCCGCCGCGAGCCGTCACGATGCCGCGCACCTCGTTGGTGTCGATCTGGAGCGAGACGGCAGGGGTCAGTTCCTCGGTGACGATGATCCGGTCGTGGCCGCGCTGGCAATACGCCTCTGTCTCGCACAGGAACGACGGGGCGGTATTGAGGAGTGCGTCGAGGAGTCGGCGTTTGAGTTCGCCGATGTCGCTGGCCCGTTCCTTCAGGTAGTCCTGGTCCACGGCCGCCAGTTGCGACTCGTAGGAACCGAAGACCTTCATCGCGGCGGTTTCGGCGTTGTCGCCCGCGTCGGCGGCTTCCATGATGCGGCCGACGAGTTGCTGATCCTGGGCCATCATGCGCTGGGCAACGAAGATCTCGGCCTCGGCGGAGCCGATCCGTGATGCGGTGACCTTCTCGAGCGCTTCGAGGCGGCCAACGACAATTGCCAGGGCCCGTTCAAGCCGCTTCTTCTCTTGCGCGACCGCTTCGCCCGATACCCTCCGGCGAGGCACATTGGCATGCCGGCCGCTGTCGCGGAACAGGCAGACCTTCGCCACAGCCACGCCGGGGCTGACCGGCAGGCCACGAAGCCGTGTCTCGTTCTCCGCCTTAACGCTCACCTTCGGTTCGCCTTGCCTCGGGCGCGGAGGTGGCTTCGTCCGCCTCTACCTCCGCGCCGTACCCCAGCCGCTGAACCGCCTCGCAGAGCACGCCGGCGTCGGGCCCGCTGCCGGAGACCTGGGCCCAGCCGCCGGAAAGATCGACCTCGACGGCCTCGACGCCCGGGCATTCCAGCAACGCTTTCCTGACGGCGCCAGCGCAGTGGCTGCACGTCATGCCCGTTATCCGCAACCTCAGCGTCTGGCCCCCTTCCGAAGCATCTTGCCGGGCTTCGTGCCTGGGCCGATAGAAGGCTCCGGCCGCCAACACGCCCAACAGGGCGGCGGCCGATACGGTCTTTACCCATCCCGGCATCCAGCCGTGACGCATGGCCGCCTGCACCTGGTGAGCGGTCACGATTCTGTCGAGCACCAGACCACCGGCGAATGCGGCCACCATCATCGTGGCCAGGTAGATGAGGCAGGTTCGCCTGCCCAGGACTTTCCATATGGTGGCCACGGTGGCGGCGTTGGTCGCCGGGCCGGTCATCAGCAGCGCGAAGGCGGCTCCTGGCGAGACGCCGGTCAGGATCAGGCCGGCTGCGATGGGGATCGACGCCGTCGCACAGATATAGACCGGAATGCCGACCAGCATCAGCACCAGAATCTGCCACGGGCCCGGAGGAACGACGGTTGAGAAGTAGCCCTCCGGCACAATCGCCGAGATCAGTGCAGCCACGGCCAGACCCACGAGCAGCGTCCGCCCGATGTCGCGCGGCAGCGTGACGAAACCGTAGGCGAGGGCGCGGCCCGTGCGGCTCCGCCTCGGACCGGGCGAGCAGCAGGCCTCGTGGCACTTCTCCTCCGGCCCGGCCGTGGCGCCCCCGGTCTCGGTGGCCGAGACGATCGCGCCACCGAGGACGCCGGCGACCAGCGCCGCGAGAGGACGAAAAACCGCGAAGATCGGCCCAAGAAGACTGAACGTCACCAGGATGCTGTCCACGCCCGTCTGGGGAGTGGAGATCAGAAAGGCCGTCGTGGCGCCCTTGCTTGCACCGTGGCTGCGGATGGAGGCGGCCACGGGAATCACACCGCACGAGCACAGCGGCAGCGGCACGCCGAACGCCGACGCCTTTAGGACCGGCCAGATGCCGCGCCCTCCCAGGTGCCGCTCGACCAACTCGGGCGAGATGGACACAGACAGCACGCCCGCCACGAGAAAGCCGAACAGCAGGTACGGGGCCATCTCGCCCAGAACCGCCCAGAAGTTCACCGGGACCTCGGTCAGCCATTCGCTCATCGGCTCGCTGCCCGGCCTCCGCCCCGCAAGGGCGAGGAAGGCCGATCACCAGTTCTCCCCGAGCAACTCGAAGTGAGCCTGCGGATGGTCGCAGGCGGGGCAGGCCTCCGGCGCCTCGGGGCCTTCGTGCAGGTAGCCGCAGTTGCGGCAGCGCCAGACGACCGGCGCATCTTTCTTGAAGACCGTACCCTCGTCGATATTCTTCGCCAGGGCCAGATACCGCTTCTCGTGCTGCTTCTCGGCGACGGCGATGGCCTCCATGGCGGCGGCGATCTCGTCGAAACCTTCCTCGCGGGCGACCTTGGCGAACTCGGGATACATGGTCGTCCACTCGTGGTTCTCGCCGGCGGCTGCGGCCTTGAGGTTCTCGGCCGTCTCGCCGATGGCGCCGAAGGGGAAGGCGGCCGTGATCTCGGCCTCGCCGCCCGTCATGAACTTGAACAGACGCTTGGCGTGCTCCTTCTCCTGGTTCGCTGTCTCCTCAAAGATGGCCGAGATCTGGACGTAACCGTCCTTGCCGGCCTGGCCGGCGAAGTACGTGTAGCGGTTGCGTGCCTGCGACTCGCCGGCGAAGGCGGCCATCAGGTTCTTCTCCGTCCTGCTTCCCTTAAGTTCCATGGTCTCGCTCCCTTTCTACCGTGCCCTTTTTCTGCTGCGCTTGGCGGACCTCCGGCAGTCCGCACACAGACCCTCGAATTCCAACTCGTGGCCGAGGATCTCGAAATCCGTCTTCCCCCGAGCCGCGGCATCCAGGTCAGGGAACGGCTCGGCCGCAATGTCCTCGATTCTACCACACGCGAGGCAGCGGATGTGATAGTGCTTATGGATTCCGCCGTCATACTGCCGCGGGCCACGGCCGAGGCAGAGACTCCTTATCAGGCCGGCGCGCGACAGGATCTCCAGGTTACGATAGACCGTTCCCAGGCTGATGTTGGGCATCCGCCTGCGAACCCGCTCGTACACCACGTCGGCCGCCAGGTGCTGCCCCGGCTTCTGCATCACCTCCAGGATGGCGCGCCGCTGGCGCGTCATGCGAACGGCAGCGGTCGGCTTGTCGGGAATCCGCTTGCTCATAATAGTAACCACTACTAACTGTAGGCCCTTCCCCGCGGGATGTCAAGGGCATTTCACGGGAAATGGCGCCAATGTTACCTTGTCAACTTCCGCCGAGCACGCCCGTTCGAGCCCGACGCGGGAGCGTCGGGTGGCCTTGTGCCGCTCTCGAACCGGCGTGCGTGCAGAGCACGCACCCTACATTCTCACACAGCGCAGCGCGTAGGGTGGGTGCTTTGCACCCACCGTCCGACGCCCACGACTCTTTGCCCAAATGTGGTGGGTGCATAGCACCCACCCTACATTCTCGCACTGGTGGCTGCAGAGCACCCACCCTACATTCTCGCACTGGTGGGTGCATAGCACCCACCCTACATTCTCACACAGCGCGGCGGCTGCCGTGCAGGAACGGGTCTGAAGCACAGCCGGGAAAAACCGGAAATCCGCCCGGGTACGTGTTTAGCGTGTCATTCCGAGCGAGCGAAGCGAGTCGAGTCCCGGCGCGCCGGGATCGCCGTTATCCGTGTCCGGACGACGAGATTTCTCCGCTCGCCCTCGTCCCGGCGCGCCGGGACTCGGTCGAAATGACATCGCTTCGAGAGCACGCTAAACAAGTACGCGCCCGGAATTGATTCAGGTCAAGGCAACCGGTCGGGCAGTATGCTATCATGGCAAGAGGACGGGGGATCGGCTGCGCGGCCGCCTGCGTATGTGGCGGGTGGACGTTGGCGGCAGGATGCGTATGGAGGGCCGGCGCCCATGACCCAATTCCGCTGCCCCGGCCAGGATATGCGATACTGGAGACCGGGCGACATCTCCGAGCATCCGTGTCCGCGCTGCGGCGAGGCGATCGAGTTCTGGAAAGACGATCCGCGTCGGCGATGTCCGTCGTGCGGGGCGATGGTGGTCAATCCCAACTTCGACATGGGCTGCGCCAAGTGGTGCCGGTTTGCGGACAGGTGTCTCGGCGCGGGGGCCGTCGAGCAAACCGCGGGAGGGGGGAGCACGTAGGGTGGGTGCTTCGCACCCACCGTCCGACGCCCACGACTCTTTGCCCAAATGTGGTGGGTGCATAGCACCCACCCTACAGTCTCGCACTGGTGGGTGCACAGCACCCACCCTACAGTCTCGCACTGGTGGGTGCACAGCACCCACCCTACAGTCTCTCCCATTGAGGGAGAGGAATGTAAAGGGGACGGGGTAAAATGAAACATGGTACGGAAAGGGGTGAGGAATGAGCATGTTTTGCTACCAATGCGAACAGACCGCGAAGGGGACCGGCTGCACGGCGGGGGGCGTCTGCGGAAAGGACCCCGAGACGGCCGCCTTGCAGGACCTGCTGGTGTTTGCCGCCAAGGGCCTGGCGCGGTACGCCCACCGGCTGACGGGCCTCGGCGCAAGCGACCGCGAGGGCGATGTCTTTATTCTGGAGGCCCTGTTCTCGACGGTCACGAACGTCGACTTCGACCCCGCGCGCCTGGAGCAGATGCTCAAGGAGGCCCGGGAAATCGGCGGCCGCCTGAAGGCGCGGTACGAGACGGCCTGCCGCCAGGCCGGCGCCGAACCCGAGACGCTCCACCGCGGAGATTGGCTCTTGGCCGAGACCCGGGAGGCGATGCTCCAGCAGGCCGAGGGCCTGCGGATCGACCGGCGCAGGGCCGAACTCGGCGACGACGTCGCCGGCCTCCAGGAACTCATCACCTATGGTCTGAAGGGCGCCGCCGCCTACGCCGACCACGCCCGGATCCTCGGCGTCGCCGACGAGGAGGTCTTCGCGGGCTTCAACGAGATCCTGAGCGCCCTGGCCGAGAACCCCACCGACGCCGGCGAACTGACGGCCATGGCCCTGAGGGTCGGCGAACTGAACCTGAAGGTCATGGAACTCCTCGACAGGGCCAACACCGACGCCTACGGTCACCCGGAGCCGACCCAGGTCCGCATCACGCCCGTGGCGGGCAAGTGCATCCTCGTCTCGGGACACGACCTGAAGGACCTGAAGATGCTCCTGGAGCAGACCGAGGGGAAAGGCATAAACGTATACACGCACGGCGAGATGTTGCCGTGTCTGGCCTACCCGGAGTTGAAAAAGCACAAGCACCTTGCCGGCAACTACGGCGGCCCGTGGCAGCAGCAGCGGAAGGAGTTCGATGCCTTCCCCGGCGCCATCCTGATGACCACCAACTGTATCCAGAAGCCGCGCGACAGTTACATCGGCCGCATCTTCACCACGGGCCTGGTTGCGTGGCCCGAGGTCGCGCACGTGACGGCGGGACCCGACGGCGGCAAGGACTTTGCGCCGGTCATCGAGGCCGCCCTGGCCGCGGATGGCTTCGCGGAGGACGCGGAGGAGAAGACCATCACCATCGGCTTCGCCCGCAACGCCGTCATGAGCGTTGCCGCAAACATAGTCGAGGCGGTCAAGGCCGGCGACATTCGCCGCTTCTTCCTCATCGGCGGATGCGACGGCGCCAAGCCCGGCCGCAACTACTATACCGAACTGGCCCGGCAGGCGCCGGACGACTGCGTGATTCTGACGCTGGGGTGCGGCAAATACCGGTTCAACAAACTGGACTTCGGCCATATTGGCGGCATTCCGCGCCTGCTGGATTGCGGCCAGTGCAACGACGCGTACTCGGCCATCCAGATCGCCGTGGCCCTGGCAAAGGCGTTTGAGTGCGGCGTGAACGACCTGCCGCTTTCGATTGTCCTCTCGTGGTACGAGCAGAAGGCGGTTGCGATTTTGCTCAGCCTGCTGCACCTGGGCATCAAGGACATCCGCATCGGGCCGTCCCTGCCGGCCTTTATCACGCCCAATGTCTTGCAGACGCTCGTTGAGAACTTTAACATCATGCCCGTCACGACGCCCGAAGAGGATCTCAAGGCCATGCTGGGCGACTGACCCGCGGCACTGGAAAGGGATGGACATGAGACGACGCACGGCCTTGCTCGCATGGCTGGTCCTGGCGGCCGCAGCGCCGCCGGCCGACGCAGCGACCCCCGACGCCTGGTTCAAAGCCGAGGTCCTGACGGACCGCACGGCCGTCGCCCGGGGCGACCCCTTTCGCATGGCCGTTGTCCTGGAGATCGACCGCGGCTACCACGTCAATGCCAACCCGCCGACCGAGGACTTCCCCATTCCAACCGTCGTCCGACCCGAACCTCACCCCGCCGTCACGTGGGGCAACATCGCGTACCCCGCGGGCGAGCGGCTGTCGGTAATGTGGGCCGAGAGCGGCAGCATTCCGGTCTACCAGGGAAAGGCCGTCATCGTACTTGAAGCCACGGCCGCCAACGACGCGCCCACCGGGCCGACGATCCTGCGGTTGCATCTCTCCTACCAGGGATGCGATGCCCACACGTGCTACCCGCCGAACTCGATGGTCCTCGAAAAAACGGTTCCCATCGTCGAGGCCGGAACCGCCACGGACAAGGCCAACGCCGACGTCTTCGCGGCGGCGGCAAAGACTGCCGCACCCGGCCCTGCCGGCGGGGCCCACGAGATCCGTTTTGAGGGGGAATCCGACGTCGCCTCGTGGTACGAGAAGGGGTTCCTTGCGTATCTGGGCCTCTTGTTCCTGGCGGGGTTGGCGCTGAACCTGACGCCGTGCGTCTTCCCGCTCATCCCCGTGACGATGAACGTCTTCGCCCAGCAGGGTGAGAAGCGGCCGCTGAAAGTCCTGCCGCTGGCCGTCGTTTACGCGCTCGGGCTGGCCGCAACGTTCACCGCCGTCGGGGTGTTGGCGGCCTTGGCCGGGAAGAGCCTGGGCCTGGTGCTCCAGAGTCCGTGGGGCGTGCTCGGCGTCGTAACGGTGATGGCCGTGATGATGGCCAGCACGTTCGGCGCGTTCGAGATCCAACTGCCTTCGGGCGCGATGGGCAAACTCGGCGCGCGGCGAGGTCTGTTCGGCGCAGGCTTCATGGGCATGGTCATGGGCGCGATTGCCGCACCGTGTGTCGGGCCGTTCCTGATCGCACTGATCGCCTTCGTCGCGATGAAGCGGTCGGTCCTTCTGGGCGGCATCTCGTTCTTCGTCACGGGGTTGGGCATGGGCCTGCCGTACGTCTTCCTCGGCACGTTCACGAGCCTGATCAACCGGTTCCCGCGAGGCGGGTCGTGGCTCATCTGGGTCAAGCGCCTGCTCGGCTTGGCGCTGGCCGGTCTGATCCTGTACTTCATCCAGCCGTACGTCGCGCCCGCGTTCTTCTGGCCGGCCGTGCTGGGCCTGTTCGTGTTTGCGGCGGTCTTTCTAGGGCTGCTCGAGGGGCAGTCGCGGCGGCCGTTCACGAAGCGGTTCTGGGCCGTGCGGATCGTCGTGGCGGCGCTGCTTCTCGCCGGAGGTATCGGGTTCTACGCCAGGTACGCTCCGGCCGCCGGCCAACCGGCCACGGCGCCTGCCGCTTCCTCCGACGGCCCGCACGTCGAGTGGACGCCGTGGCAAAACGGTGCACTCCAGAAGGCCGCAGCCGCCGGAGAACCCGTCCTCCTCTACTTCGGAGCCACCTGGTGCATCGAGTGCCGCACCTGGAAGGCATGGATCTTCACGAACCCCGAGGTCGTTGAGGCGAGCAAGGGCCTGGCCCGCATCTACGTGGACATGAGCCAGGCGCCCGAAGGGGCGAAACGCGAGTTCAGCGACACGTACCGCGGAACCAATCCTCCCGCCGTCATCGTCTTCGGCCGCGACGGCCGCGTCATCACCGCCTACCGCGACCCGCCGTCGCCAGAGGCGTTCCTCGAGACGCTCAAGGTGGCATCCTCAGCGGCCAAACCCTACTGAACCGTCTTTCGGTCGCCGCATCAGCCCCGGATGTGGCCGCCTCAATCCGAGACGGAGTTCCTCGCACCCCGGCCTATTCTTTCAGCGGACGGTTCTTTTCATCGACCCGAACCGTTCGGGCTCTGAGGCTCGGCACGAACCTCCCCGTGCACCGCCTGTACTGTCGAAAGGGCTCTCCGTAGCGATCGTCCAACTCCGCCTCCTCTTTCGGGGTAAACACCCGCGCCGCCAAGTACATCACGGGCGGAACCGACAGAAGGAGCCACGAGCCCACAAGCAGAATAACCCCCGGCGCCAGAAACAAAAACCCCACGGCGTAAAGCGGGTGTCGGACGTACGCGTACGGCCCCGTGGTCACCAGACCCTCGCGTCTCCGACGACGGCGGAAATGCACCGCGACAGCAACGTAGATCACGACACCCACGCCAAGCAGACCAATACCGCTTACCCTGAACGCCGACCGCCACGCGCCGGCCACCGCAAAGGTTGGGTAGAAGACCCAGTGGACGACCAGTGCAAGGCCCGTCCACGCGGCGGTGAGCAGGCCGATCTGCGGGCCGACGCCCCATCGGGATCGTCTCATGGTCCCTCCATCTGCGGCCACGCCCGGCGCCCCACCGGATTGCATGGATCTATCTATTGCACAGCCCGAGGATATCCCCGGCAAGCCTTTCGGTTTCTTGAACGGCCTCTTTGTCGGTAACGATCTGCCCCTTGTCAAAGGCGTACCCGCATATGCCGGGCAGGCGGGTTAGCTGAAGCCTGGCCAGGTAGTCCTCCATGGTGTAGATCGCCGCTCCCGGCTTGCGTCTGCCGACCACGATGTACGTGGCGATCTTGCCGGCCAGTTGCCCCTTCCTCAGGTGCCACGTCCTTTCCATGAACGCCCTCATGCGGCTGGTGACGCCGCCCATGTAAACCGGGCTGGTCAGAATCATCGCATCGGCCGCTTGGAGTTTCGGATACAGGGCCTGCATGTCATCGTCGAGGATACATCGCCCGTCCTCTTCACAGCGGTGGCATGCCTCGCAGGACCCGATCCGGCAGTCTTTCAGGAAGACGGTCTCTGTCTGGAAAGAGTCGGGCAGGAGGCTCAGCGTGCGCTCGAGGAGGTACGCCGTGTTGCCGTCTTTTCGGGGTGAGCCGACGATTCCAAGGACGTTCATCGTGCCAGGTTACTCCGTCAGGCGGATCGCGTCTTGCGCGGCGGGTCTGGAGTACCCGCCGCGCATCAACCGCAAAAAACTTGCCTGAGCCCGCTTATCCGGCGCGGCCGATCAGCGCGTGGGCTACCATGAAGACTGCCGCCGCCAGGGTCGTGTAGGCGAAGATCTTCTTGAGAGTCGCGGGCTTTGTCTTCAGCGAGAACCTGCCGCCGAGCAGCCCGCCGACGACCGCGACCACGGCCAGCGGCACGGCCCAGTTTGGATTGAAGTCGCCGGCGAGGGTATGGCCGAGAAACCCCATGAGGGCCGTGGCGGCGACCATCGCCGACGATGTTCCCACCGCTACGCGCATCGGCACCCCGCACGCCAGCACCATCAGCGGCACCTTGAAACTGCCGCCTGAGATCCCGACCATTCCGGCGACCAGGCCCGTCGCTGCGGTGATCGGGATGACGAGCCACAGATTCACCACGTAGTCATGCTCTCCGAAACGTCGCCGCCAATAGCCGAACCGTTTGCCCGCTTCGAGCCTGCATTCCTTTGCGGGGCGCAGCATGAAGAGGGCGGCGAGCACCACGAGCCCCGCAAAGAGGAACTTGAGCGCACTGCCGGCAACGGCGTGAGCGAAGTATCCGCCTACCAGCGCCATCACGTCGGCCGGCGGTTCGATAACGAGCGCGAGCCTCCAGTCCACCGTTCTCTTGCTTTGAAAGACGAGCAAGGCAGCCGCCGCCGCCACCACCAGGATGAGTTGCCCGGTTGTCGCCGCCTGGTGCATCGGTGCTCCTGCGGCCACCAGGAAGGGCACGTAGAAGTTTCCTCCCCCACGGCCCGTCATGGCCATGAGCACGGCAATGATGAAGATGCCAACCGCTACAATGACAACTCTCAATGAAATCAACCCTCCTTTAGCGCGATGGCACGGTGCGGACATGCGGCAATGCACCGAGCACAGCCCGTGCACTTTGCACGGTCGATCCTGGCGATCTCGTGGACCGCGATCGCGCCGGCGGGGCAGACTTCCTCGCACGCGCCGCATCCTACGCAGCTTTCCGGATCCACAACGGCCACGAGGGCCGTCCGCCAGCCTCCCTCCTTAATCTGGCCGCTTGGCAGGGACGCCATTCCGGGCATGGGCGTCAACGGCGCGCTTGGCGGCACGCTGGGCATCGGAGCAGCCATGCGGCCCCTCCTTCCCCTGCCGTGGCTGATACCACGGCCTCGGCCGCCGGTCCCGCCTCCTCGACCGCCACCTGCTCGTCGTCGCCCCATCACGGCGTCCTTTCCATGTCACGAGAGCGGACACGTTGCTGTGTGGCAGGAACCTCTGGATGACGGATCGCGTCGGCGGGACATTCGTCGGCGCAGACGCCACATTCGCTGCACGCCTCGGAGTCTATCACAGCCGCCATAGCACATCCTTTACCGTAGCACAAGGCAAGCAGCGATATAGGAGGACACGGAGCGTCTCAGTTGGGCGCCTCGCCGGTTCTTATGCATCCACCTTGCGAAACGTCAGGATACGGCCTTCCGTAACGCCGTCGTCGTGGACAAGCGTGCCCTCGTACTCGCTTGCCGATTCAAAGCCGAGGGCCCCCGCCCGCGCGACTACTTCACGGTCAACCTCGTTATCCGTCATGTGGTTCGGAAACACCGAAAGCAGCGCCCGTGGTTTGCTGACGCGGGCCACCTCCTGGAGGAGCGACGCCCGTTGCCCCGCCGAGAAGTAATGGGCGTGCAGAACGTCGTAGAGCAGGGTCACGTCCACCGACCCGTCCTCCAGCGGAAGCGTGAGTTCGGCCGGCGAGGACACGCTCTCGATATTGGCAAGCCCCGCCGCACGGCCCCGCCTGGCCAACTTCTTGAGCGCCCCCTTGTCCTTATCGACGGCGAAGACCTTCCCTGTGGGTCCCACGAGCCGGGCAAGCGGGACGGTATAGTTACCGTGGCCGCAGCCGAAGTCAAGACACCTCTGGCCGGCCTTGACGCCGACGGCCCTTAACACCCGTGTCGCGGTTGCAAAGAGGCGCTCTGTTGAC
>CAYVAM010000136.1:0-11487 GCA_964449275.1 uncultured Anaerolineales bacterium | reverse complement strand
GAACGCCTTGTTGGTTCCGAATCGGGACTGCGAGGCCCTCGGGCAGGCCATCGTCCGGCTGGCCCGTGATGAGGGGCTGCGAGGTCGCCTGGTTGAGGAGGGGCAACGTACGGCTGTGAACCTGTTTGACTACCGGACCAACGCCGACCGCGTCTTCCAACTCTACGAGAGGTTGCTGGGCAGGACGCCCGCCTCCTCGCCAACTCTCACTTGACGTTGTCCCGGCGTAGCGTCGATATACTGACATCGACCCCGGCATCGTGGTTGCTGGCCACGGTCTGGGCCGAGAGGGACGGCAAGGATGCCGCTGAAGACAATCCTGTTCCTGGTTCTGTTCGTCACATGCGCGGTGGGCGCGCTTTGGATGCCCTTGCTCGGGGTGCTTGGTTATATTGGACACTACTGCATCGGCCCCGAACGCCAGTGGTGGGCGGCGCCCATCCGACAGTGGGGGCTGCGGTACTCGTATCTGTTGGCCCTGCTGACGGGCGTCGGCATCCTGCTCAACTTCCGTCGCCTGCGGTTCGGGCGGCCGATCCTCCGACGCCAGGAATGGCTACTGCTTCTGTTCCTGGGAATCGTGTGGTTATCCTCGTTCATCGGGAAGGAGACCGAATCCTACACGACGGTGGATCACCCCACCGTCAAGATGACGAAGGTGATTGTGTTTGCGCTGATGATGACGCACGTCGTGACAACCATCAGCGCGTTCAACGCCTTGACCTGGGTTCTGATTGGGGGCGCCCTGGTGCTTGGGCTTCAGGCGTACTCGGTGCCGCTTTCGCAGTTCACGCAGGGCCGACTGGAGACAGTGGGCGGCCCCGATTTTCGCGAAGCCAATTTTTTGGCAGCCTATCTTGCCGCCGTCCTCCCGCTTGTCGGCGTCCAGTTCCTGCGCAGCGGATGGGCCGGGAGGATCGTGTGCCTGCTATCCGGAGCGTTCGCGACGAATGCGATCATCCTGACACGCAGCCGAGGGGCGATGGTCGGCATCGGTACCGGCGTGCTGGCTGCCGTCATCCTGGCGCCCCGCAGGCACCGCCGGATCATCATCATCGGCCTGCTCGTGGCGGTCGTCGGTGCGTGGTGCCTCATGGACCCGGGGTTCATCTCGCGGGCGACGACGATTACCCGGTCGGAGGAAGAGCGGGATCTCTCTGCCCAGAGCCGACTCGTCATTTGGCGTGCCTCCTGGAAACTTCTGAAGGCCCACCCCTTCGGCGTGGGTGCGGGGAACTTCTTCCAGAGCATCGGGGCCTATCTGCCCAAGTCACCCACCGCATCCGAAACCCGCACGAGTCGACTCGTGCAGGCCGATGCCCACAGCACCTTCGTCAGGTGCTACAGCGAACTGGGCATCCAGGGGATTGCGCTGTTCCTTGCTTTGATCGTGAATTGCATCCTCAGCATGAGACGCGTCATCAAAAACACGGGGCGGCTTCCCACGGGCGAGGGTGCCCAACTGATGTACGTCGCTTACGGCCTGACCGTCAGCCTGGCCACCGTTCTGGCAAGCGCCATCACCATGACTTTGATCTACAACGAGTTCCTGTGGTGGTTTCTGGCGCTGCCGGTGTGCGTCGAACGGGCGTTTGCCAATCTGAAGGCCGATGCGGCCGGTCAGCGGTCTGGAACCCTCATGACTGAGTGACATACCACTATCATGGAACGCTAAGATGTGCCATTGCGCACCAGACGCTGACGCGGCCTCGCCCTCCGACCCAACGGGCCTGCGGCGTCGAGTCAACGAACTGTATCACAACCTACAGGCAGACGACTTTGATCGGCTGCACCGGTTCCGCCACCGGGCCGAGCGTACATTCTGGGTTCGGGACGTCGTGCCGAGGCTGCATGCCGCTCGCTGCCGGTTCGGCGTCGATCTGTGTACCGGGACGGGGTTTGTGCCGCTGACCCTCCTGGAGCGTCTCGATCCCTCGACGCGAATCCTGTGCCTTGACATCTCAGAGGGGGTGTTGGGGCGGGCAAGGGCCTGCCTAGCGGAATTCCAGCACCAAGTCACCACTCGCGTTTGTGACGCCCGGGAGTTGCCCCTGGAGGCTAACTCCGCCGACTGGATCACCCTGAACGCGGGGCTGCATCATATTCCCGATCCCGAGCGTACCCTTCGCGAAGTCGACCGGGTGCTCAAACCGGGCGGCTTCTTCTGCCTGGGTCACGAGCCGAACGCCGCATTCTTCGCCTCACGCGGTCTGGTGCGGACGGAGAGGCTTATCTGGCACGCGGCCTGGTACGGCTCACCCCGACAGAACCTACGCCGGATTCGCCGGAAACTCGGTCTGGATTCCGCCGCCTACGAGAAGAGCGAACATCTCAGGGAGATCAACGCGACCCTGACTGAGGAGGGCTTGATCACCCGGCCCCTCTCGCAGGCGGACCTGCGGCACCTTGTCGACGTTCATAGCCACGGCGAGGACAACGACGACGACCACCCCGGCTTCTACCCAAGGGACCTGCTGGCGGCGGACTTCCTCGCGTACCACGTCGAGCGGATGGTGTTCACCGACTTCGGCGGCGAGATGCTGCTGCGACATCCCTGGCTCCGAGCCGCATTCGACCGCCTCCTCGGGACCCTGTTCCCGGAGAGAGGCAGGCTGTTCTCGTGGATCATCCGCAAACCCTCCGGCGAGGAGGCGCATTAAGGTGGACCCGCTGACCATCCCGGACGTTCGCAACATCCACGTTCTTCATGTTGTACCGGGGCTGCTGCCCGCCGGCATGGAACTGACCATGAGCCGCGTCGTATCCGGGCTGGCCGTGCTTGGGATGAAGCACTCGGTTGTCTGCCTCAAGGGCCATCCGCTGATTCGCGACAGGTTCCCCGCAGGGGTCCAGATCTACTGCATGCACTCCCGGCCAAACGAGCTCGCCTTGCCTTGGCGGCTGTCACGCTTGATTCGGCGGGTGCGGCCGAGCGTCATCCACGCCCGGAACTGGGGGGCGTGGCCTGACGTGGCGGTGGCGCGTCTCACCATCTGGCCTCCGGTGCCCCTGATCTTCAGTTTCCACGGCTTCGCTCGACCCGACAGGATCCCCCTCAGACGCCGCTGCGCCTTCCGCGCGTTGAGCAGAATGACCTCCCGCCTGTTCACCGTGAGCGAGGGCACCCGGCAGATGCTTGTTAACGAGTTCGGCTGGCCCAGGGGTCGGGTGGGCGTCATACCGAACGGCGTGGACACTATGCGGTTCCGGCCCTCGGACCCACCCCGTGGCGGGCCTGAGCCGCTGCGGATCGGTACGGTCGGCAGCCTTACACCTGTCAAGAACCAGGCATTGCTCGTTCGTGCCTGTGCGGCCTTGTCGGCAAGCGGCGTAGCCTGGCGGCTTCACCTGGCAGGGGACGGCCCGGAACACGCCCGACTCAGGAACCTTGCCGAGCGATTGGGGGCCGCCGACCGCGTGTTATTCGAAGGCCAGATAGACGACATTCCGCGCTTCCTTCAGTCGCTGGACGTATTTGTCCTGCCCAGTTCCAGTGAAGCCCATCCAAACGCGCTGCTGGAAGCCATGGCGTGTGGCCTTCCTTGCATCGCCACGGACGTTGGTGGAGTAAGTGAGATTCTCGGCTCAGGCGCGTTCGGCCGGGTTGTTCGGCCGCATGACCTCGACGCACTGCGCCACGCGCTAAAAGACCTTGCCGGAAGCGTGGAACTGAGACGCCGGCTGGGCAACGCGGCTCGTCAATCTGTTTGCCGACACTATGGCCTTGAGCGAATGCTCCAGGCCTACGCCGTTCTCTACCATCGCACGTCGCACGGCCGGCCAATGCGGCCGTCCGAGACCCGGCCATCCCCCTCCGTCCCTCCTCGGCCGCGTGTGCTGATGCTCGGCCCTTTGCCGCCGCTCACAGGTGGAATGGCCACGGTCACCGACAACCTCAGGCACAGCGCTCTGGCGCGGCGATGTCGGTTGACCGTCTTGAACAACGGCAAGACGACCCCCAAGGGGCGGTCGCTGCTGACGGGCCTGATCGCCCAACTGCGTCTGCTGGCGCGGATCGTCGGCTGCATCCGGCGGTTCCAGACGCGGATCGTGCATGTTCAGACCTGCGCCTTGTTCTCGTTCTGGCGCGACAGCCTGCATCTGCTCGTCGCGCGGGCCTTGGGCTGCCAAGTGATCCTGCACATCCACGACGGCAGTTTCGAGAAGTTTCTCCGAGATCAGCCTCCGCTTCGCGGGGCGATCTTGCGTCGGGTCCTGCGGATGGCTTCCCGTGTCATCGTCCTCAGCCGCATATCCCTCGACAGCCTGCAGCCGCTTGTCCCCGAGGCCGAGTGGCGCGTCGTCCTGAACGGCGTTCCGATTCCGCCCAGAGTTGTCCGATCATCCGGCGGGGCCGTCACGCTCCTCTTCCTCGGGAACCTGACGGAGCGGAAAGGCGCCTACGACCTGTTGGCTGCCACCCGCCTGGCGAAGGAGCAGGGCTTCACCGGATCGGTCCACCTGGCTGGTGGCGAGACCGCGCTCGGCCAGGGGGAGGCGTTCGGGCGGAAGGTGGTTGAAGAGGACTGTGCGTCCCAAGTCTTGGCCGTCGGGTTCCTCAAGGGCCGGGCCAAGGACGCGGCGTTGGATTCGGCCGACGGTTTCGTTCTGCCCAGTTACGTCGAGGGTCTGCCGATGGCGGTCCTCGAGGCGATGGCCCACGGGCTCCCCGTCATTGCCACGCGGGTGGGAGCGGTGCCAGAGGCCGTGACAGATGGCCGGGAAGGTTTTCTCATCGAGCCGGGCGACGTCGAGGACCTGGCCGACCGGATGCTGCGGCTGGCGCGCGACGCCGGCCTGCGAGGGCGAATGGGCGAGGCGGCTCGCCGCCGCGCCGAGGCCGATTTCAGTCTCGACGCCATGGTCGATCGTATCGTAGCGTTGTACGATGGGTTGTCCTCGTGACGGACGGCGGTTGCGGCATGAGACAGATCAAGCGGACAAGACCGGAGACGGCCGACCGGCCGGCCGCCCGCTCGCGGCGGGTCTTAGCAATTGTCGGCGACACGCAAGTGGGGCTCTGGACGGTCCGCAGCCTCGGCCGTGCGGGGCTCCGCGTCTTCGCCGTCTGTGCAAGCGACCGGGGCCTGCCGGCCCGCAGCCGATACGCGAGCGGCGCTTGGGTCATCGAGGTCGGGCCCGACGCCCCGTCGTGGATCGAGCAGATCGAGACCCTCGCCCGCGAGTTGGACGTGGGAAGTATTCTGACAATTGCCGAGTCCTATCATGCGGTACTGATCCGGGAGCGCGAGCGGTTTGAACCGGGCATCCACGTGTTCAGCCCACCCGCCCACTGTTTCCGCAAAGCGACCGACAAGGACACCATGCACAACCTGTGCGAGCGGCTCGGCGTGCCGGTGGCGCGGGGCACGACCCTCGATGCGCTCATGGAGAACCGGGATAGGCACAGCCTCCGCTTCCCCCTCGTCCTTCGGACGCGTAATCAGAACACGGACGCGGGACGCACGCCCTGGAAGGCTGCCTACGCCCGCGACCGCGACGAACTGAAGCGGCTCTATCAGTCCGTGGCCTCCATTGCGTCGAACGTGCTGGTCCACGAGTACCAACCCGGCGTGGAAGACCACATTCAAATCCTGATGCACGACGGCGAACCGTTCATGGTCGGCGAGTACGTCGGGGAGCATCACATGCCGCTGGCTGGCGGTGTGACGGTCCAGCGCGTCTCCTGCCGGCACCCGGCCATCGAGCGCGACGCGGTGCGGCTGCTGCAGGCCATCGGGTGGGAGGGCGTGGCCGGCGTCCAGTTCCACTACGAGCCCGAAACAGGCCGGTACATCTTCCTGGAGATCAACCCCCGCTTCATCGGCGGCCTGCCGACGGTTATCATGGCCGGCTTCGACGCCCCGTACCTGCTGTGGCAGAGCCATTTCGAACCCCGGAAGATGCGCAAGACGCCATATCGCCTGGGCCAGCGGACGCGCATCCTGGGCGGCGATGCCAACTGGATGCTCGGCATGATCCGCGGCGACCCGCTCCCGCCCGGCCAAACGCATCTCGGCAAGGTCTCCGCTGTCGCGCGGTTCCTCTGGAACTGCGGCCCGTGGACCCGCGGCGACGTCTTCTGGCTGCGCGACCCGAAACCGTTCTTCGTGGATCTGGGGCAGATGGTGCGCAAACTGCGCGACCACAGCGTGGACCTCATCGGAAACCCCGAACCTCCGCAGGAGCCCGCGTGAAGCCCGGCATATTCATCACGGTGGACGTCGAGTGCAGCATGGGCGGGGCGTGGGGCGATGAGTCGCTTCGGCCGGTGCCGCCCGCGCGCGCCGTCATGGGCGAGTACGGCGACCGGCAACTCGGCCTGCCGTTGATCTGTAAGATTCTGGGGGAAGCCGACCTCGCCGCCACCTTTTTCGTCGAGCCGTTCGCCGACGAGCAGGGCCACCCCGGCGAGATGGAGCGGCCGTGCCAATTCCTGCTGGACCACGGCCAGGACGTCCAGTTGCACGTGCATCCGAACCACAAGCACTACGGCCTCCATCGCAGCGGCCTGCCTTACCCTTTCACGGACTCGATGGCCGAACTGCCGCGCGGGCAGCAGCGGGAACTTCTGGAGGAGGGGGCGGAACGGCTCGCGACGTGGACCGGCCACCGCCCCGTGGCCTTCCGCGCGGGCAACATGGCAGCGTCGGAAGAAACGCTCAAGGCCCTGGCTGAGATCGGTATCCGGATTCACTCCAGTTATGCGTTTCCTTATGCGGGCGGGCAGTGCCGGTTCAGCCCTGATGATCCCTACAATGGGTCGCGTTGGTACGGCGACGTGCTGGAGGTGGCCCTTTCGGGGTTCTACCAGCCGCGCTTGCCGGGGCTGCACCCCGCGAAGCCGCTGGATCTGGTCGGCATCTCGTTCGAGGAGTGCCGCGACGCCGTCGGGCGCATTTGCGACGCAGGGGCCGATGCCGTTGTCATTCTCCATAGTTTCAGTCTGTTTAAGGTTCGCAACTTCCAATATGACGGCGGGCGGCCGGACCGGATCGTCACGCGGCGCTTCCGCCGGCTGTGCGAGTGGCTCGCCGGCGCAGCCGATCGATGGCCGACTCATACGTTCTTTCAGTTGGCCGAGGCAATAGCCGATAACGGGTACGAGGCCCAAGCCGTCCCGCCTCCCCATCTTGGGGGCGGACGGGCGCTCGTGCGCAAGGCCGTGCAAGCCGTCAACAACCTTTACTGGACTTGACGGCAGCCACCGGCACGCCACGGCGCCAGGGGGAAACGCATGTTGCCGATCCTTGCCCGGACGATCTTCCGAATCCAGGAGCGACTCCTGGGCCGGAAGACTTTCGCCTTTCTGAAGGCGCTTGAAGAGAGTCAGTGGTGGTCGCGCGGGCAAATCGAGGCCCTGCAACTCCGGCGCCTCCGGGACCTCGTCTCCGCCGCCTACGAGCACACGCCCTATTGGCGAGCGGTGATGGACGAGCGCGGCATCTTGCCCGAAGACATGGAATCGCTGGAGGACCTGAAGCGGTTCCCGCTGCTCGAGAAGCCGACGCTTCGCGCACGCCGCGAGGAGATGGTCTGGTGCGAGGAAGGGCCCCGCCTCATGCTGGTGCGCACGAGCGGTTCGACGAATGAGGCCCTCCAGTTCTACACGAACTCGAACCGCGAGGCCGAGATCAACGCGGCCCGCATCCGCGGGCACCGCTGGGTCGGCATCAACAAGGGCGACAAGGAGGTCTTCTTCTGGGGGTCGCCCGTCGAACTCGACACCCAGGGCCGTATCAAGCAGGTCCGGGACTATCTCGTCAACGAACCGCTGACGAACGGCTTCGAGATCACGCCCGACCGGGTGGCGCGGGCCTTCGAGGATTGGAAACGCTGGCGCCCGAAGTGCGTGTTCGGCTACCCGAGCAGTTTCGTCCTGATGGCCGACATGGCCCGGAAAGCCGGGATTGACCTCACGGAGATCCAGCGGCGCGGCGCCGAGGCGATCGTGACGACCTCCGAGATGCTCGGCGAAGTCAACCGCAAGATCATCAGCGACGCCTACGGCCTGCCCGTGTTCGATTCGTACGGCCTCCGAGAGGCCGGCCTGGTTGCCCACGAGTGTGACCGCCGGACGATGCACACGAACGACGAGCATCTCATCCTGGAGACGATTGACCCCCAGACGCTCGAACCGACCGGCGGGGAGGGCGAACTCGTCGTCACCAGTCTTATCAGCCGCGTCATGCCCGTTATCCGCTACCGGAGCGGCGACATCGTGACGCTCAGCGACGAGGCGTGTCCCTGTGGCCGGTCGCTCGGCCGGATCGAGATCAGTGGCGGCCGGATCGCCGACTTCGTCGTCACGGGCGACGGCAAGTGGGTGGTCGGCTACTCGTTCATCTACATCTGCCGGTCCGTACCCGGGATCGTCAAGTTCCAGGTCCGCCAGGACCGCGTCGGCGAGATCCGTGTGCTGCTGGTCACCGACGAGCAGTTTCCGCCCGACGGCGCCGAGCAGGTTGCGGCGAAGGTCCGCGCGCGGCTGGGTAGCGACGACCGGATCGTGGTGGAACGGGTGGACGACATCAAGCCGGCGCCGTCCGGCAAGTACCGTCCGGTCGTCAGCAAGGTGGCCGAGGAATTGAGACGAAGCGAGCGGTTTGACCCGCCCGAGATCGCCTGATCGCGCACGGTCTGCAGTTCATTCGGCTTGCCGGGCACGCAGGATCCCGCCGAGGGCGTTCCGGAGGTGCCTCAGACGCAAGCGTGTCAGGTTGGACCATCGCAGATGGTCGAGGACGGGCTTGATCGTCTTCACGCGGAAATACTCGCGGCGGTATCGTGTCGGCGTAACGCCGCGCGCGAGGGCCTTGTTGGCGCGGTCGATGCGTCTCGTGCCGAAACCGCTCCGGTCCACCTCAATCCGGATCCCGGAATCGTGGATGGGAACCTGTCGGACGTTGACTGCGCCGGTTCCGGTCAGGTCCGCGGTCAGGACACACCCCGTCCTTTCGGTTCGGTTCCACGTAAGCAGGTCCCCGTTCGTGAAGGGCACGTCGGAGGCAAGAAAGGAGCCGAGCGAATAGATGATCGGGACGCCGTCGTGGACCTCCATCCCCTGGATCACGTGCGGGTGGTGGCCCAGGACCAGTGAGGCGCCCCCCTTGGCCAGGGCGTGGGCCTGCTCGATCTGCCCCGGCGATGGAAACAGGAATCGCTCTTCGCCCCAGTGCAGGGAAACGACGACGTGGTCCACTTGGCGGCGGAGGCGACGGATCTCGTCGGTCATGCGGCCTACGTCAAACGGCGCGACGCCCCACTGCTGCTGTCCGGCGAACTGCCGGGCCCCGGATTGCTCGTCAACCGCGCCAAGGAACGCGACACGGATTCCCTTCACGTCGAGAATGGCCGGCGCTGCGGCGCCCTGAAGATCGTCGCCCGCGCCGAAACACGGGACCCCGATCTCTTCGAGAAGGTCCCGGACCTGGTGGTAGCCGCTATCGAGGCAATCGAAGGTGTGGTTGTTGGCCAGCGAGACGACGTTGAACGTGCCCTCCACGACGCTTCGGACCAGATGCGGCGTGGCTACCACGCGAGGCTCCGTTGGCATCGTCTCGCCGCTCCCCGGCAGTGTGCATTCCAGGTTCCCGAAGACGATGTCGCACCCCTTCAGGAGGCTGCGCACCGCCTCGAGCCTGGGTCCGGAATCCCACGTTGGGGCCTCGCCGGCCGGATCGGTCGGCAGCAGCACGTCGCCGCAGGCCGCCAGCCGAACGACGGGCATGTCCTTGTTTTCCGAAGAACCAGTCAAGCGTCTCTCCGACTCTCGCGACGGGGCCCGGCCTTCGCAGACGTCAGCGGCGTCCGCCATGGGATTTCGTAGCCGAGATGCAGGAGTTTACCCGATGATGAGTGAGTTGAGCAACCTCTTGATGGGACAAGGTCTAACCACGTGCACCATCAGCGCTTGGGAAGCCGACTGTTGTGTCCCGATTCAGGACGGGTGATCTTGAGAAAAGCGCTCATTTGCAGAAGCGCCTGACTTGCGTTATAATGTAATCTTGCGTCTGTTTGGACCAGCAGGGGTACGGTATGGAAGTACATCAGGCAGCGCGCGGTTCAAGGTGGCGGAGAATTGCGCCGTGGTTTCTGCTCGCCGCCGGCCTGGTCGCCGCCTATGCCTTGAACTTCTCCGAGATGTGGCGCCGTTGGTTCCCCGCGTGGAGATGGGCTGGCCGCGGCCTGTACGACCGGATCATGGAGGGGCAGAGTTACTACACGCACAGTCCCCTTGTTCCGGTGGTCAGTCTGATTATTGCCATTCTGCTGATCCGACACACGAGCATCCCGGTGCGTCCGAACCGCGTGCTCGGCTCGGTGGTCCTCGCGGGCAGCCTCCTGTTCCATCTGGCTGCGAGCCTGGCGCGTGTGAACTTCGCAAGCGGTTTCAGCGTCATCGGCGTCCTGGCGGGTATTGTGCTCCTGCTTTGGGGGACGACGGCCCTGCGGCGTCTGTGGTTTCCCATCGCATTTGTGGCTTTTATGATTCCACTGCCGGAGGTCAGCATCGCGCAGATGAATTTTCGCCTGAAGATGATGGCGGCCGACTGGGGTGTGCGCGTGGCGAACGAGATCGGCGTTGTGGTGGAGCGCTCCGGCAACACGGTCTTCCTGCAGGACGACAAGCAGTTGGTGATCGCGAACGTCTGTAACGGCTTGCGCACGCTGATCAGCCTGCTGGCGTTCGGCGCCATCTACACGTACGTGTGCAAACTGCGCGGCATCTGGCGTGTCGGCCTCTTCGCGATGACCGTTCCCGTTGCCGTGGTCAGCAACTCGATCCGGATCGTGGGGCTGATCGTGGTGGCCGACGTCTGGGATACCGAGACGGCGACCGGCGCGTTTCACGACATCTCCGGCCTGATGATCTACGTCATGGCCTTCGGCATGATGTTCGGCCTGGAACGGCTGGCGCTGGGCGCCCGCGAACTGATCGGCCGACCGGCCACGATTCTGCCTCTCCTGCACGGCGTAGAGCGGGATCCGGACGACGAGGACCAGTGGCCGCGGCTGGTTCGGGCGGGGAACTGCGCCGCGGGATGGACGACCGCCGGATTGGTGCTGGTGGCCGCGAGTGTGGCTTTGTGGCTCAACCTATCCGGGTCGTCCGCCGCCTCCTCCGGGATTCTGGAGGAACTAGGGAAGACATTGCCGGCCGAAGTTGAGATAGGCGGCCGTCGGTATCACGGTTACGATCTGGAATTGCCTGATGACGTGCTCGTTATCCTTGAATGGCCTGAGTATCTCTCGCGGCGTTATGAAACGCCGCGCGCGCCGCCCCTGGATTTCTGTGCCATCTTCAGCCGTGACAACCGTAAAGCGACCCATCCGCCGGACCTGTGCCTGGAAGGCGGCAGACAGGACATCATTGCGAAAGCCGACGTTGCGGTGACGGGTGTCGAGGGCCGAGGCAGTGTGCCCTGCCGCGAACTGGTCGTCCAGTCCGGTACCCAACAAGAGTATTTCATCTATACATATCGT
>CAYVAM010000135.1:0-11492 GCA_964449275.1 uncultured Anaerolineales bacterium | reverse complement strand
CCGGGACCATTGGGGACAGTACCCATGTTTTTCGCTTGCATGGGGGGGGACATGGTGAGTTCCGCGGACGCGCGAGATAATTCGCCGGGGACCGGGGCAGTTCCGCCGACACCCACACCCGCCCTCGTATCAAGGGGGCGAATTCACAGCCCAAGACCACCCATAGCGACGCCGAACCGTTGAGCCCGAACGGCTCCCGCCATTGCTGTTGCCCAGTAATCCCCGTTTGGGGCGGCTTTGCGTGAGGCGATGTTGGCGTTTGCCGTTCGTTCCGCATTCCGCATTCCGAATTCCGCATTGGAACGGGCCGTTACCGTTTTGGACGCGATTGTTAGAATTCTAACAAAATTCGGCGCCTCCCTTGATTTTGTTAGAGTTCTAACAACTTTTCGGGCCTCTGCGGCCGCCCGTCCGGCCTGCCATTTTGGCATGGGTGACTTACATCAATTTTGGCTCGCGAAAACCGCCTCAAAAAGGGGGCAAAAAGGAGCAAAAAGGACGAAAAACGATGAAAAAGGACGAAAAAGGACGAAAACGGCGAAAGTTTTGCCTTACCTATCTTAACAAAAAACGGCCCAATCGCCCCTGGTGGCCTAGAAACGCAGATTTGGACCCAAAAAAGCGCGTTTTCGGGGGTTCCGGCGAACGGCAATTTGACGTAAGTGTTATGGAGCAGGACGAATCTAATCGGCTGCCGGGACCGCAAACCCGCCGCCCAAATCAGCGTTGCCGCACCAAACGGTCGGACGTTACACACCGAGTTCGGCCGACACCTCCGCGACGAAGTCGGGCAGGTCTTCCCCGGATTGGGCGATGGCCCGACACAACCGGGCGTGCAGTTCACGCTGGCGGTCCTTCGCCTCGGGCCGGCCGAACAGGTTGTTCAGTTGATACGCATCCTCCTGGTTATCGAACAGGAGACGAAAGACGCCGCCGTTGCGCTCGTTCACGTCGCGGGAACTGACGCAGTAGGTCCATCGCGTGGTGCGGATGGCCCGGTAGGGGTAATCTCCCCAGCCGTACCGCGTCCGGCCGAACCATTGAATGAGGGCCTCCGCCCGCCGCGGGGCCTCTCGACCGCAGACGGCCGCAGACTGGTCCAACCCCTGGACGTCGGGCGGCAGGGGGACGCCGCAGAACCCCGCGCAGGTCGGATAGATGTCGATGCCGCTCACGACGCCGCCGTAGCGGTCGCCGGCGGGAATCACGCCGGGCCGGCGCATGATAAGGGCGATGCGGATGGATTCGTCGTAGGCGACTTCCTTGTGAAAGCGGCCGTGGCTTCCGAGCATTTCGCCGTGGTCGGAGAAGAACACGACCAGCGTGTTGTCCTTCTGTCCGGCCTGCTCCAGGAGGTCCAGCACGCGTCCCACGTTGTGGTCGAGTTGGGCGATCATGGCGTAGTAGCCGGCCGTCTTCCGGCGCAGTTGCTCATCCTGCGGGTCGGGGACGTTGCCGCGAAGTTGAAGATCGCGGGGGTCGAACCGGGCCTCGTATTCGGGAGGCGACGGGAAAGGCATGTACGCATTTCTGCCGTTTCCTGCGCCGGGATGGGGGGCCTCGTAACTGAGCACGTGGAACCACGGCCCCTCCGACGGGAAGGCCGTCTCGGAGAGGTACCGCAGCGTCAGGTCCGTCAGTCCGTCCGTCTGGTGCCCCTCGATCCGGATGCCTTTGCACGTTCCGCCGGTGCAGTAGTGCGTGTTGTAGTAGTGGTTGGAGATGTCGAAGCCGAAGAAGTCCTCGAACCCCGCGCGCATGGCCGGGTGAACCCAGAACTCTTCGCCGGTTGTCCAGTGGCTGTTCGTGCTGGCCAGGTGAAGTTTGCCGACGTAGGAGGTCCGGTAGCCGGCCTCGCGGTAGGCGTGGGCCACCGTGCGGCGGTCGGGCCTGAGAAGGTCGCCGTGCACGCGGAGGCCGTGCACGTGTCCGTACTGGCCCGTGACGAGTCCCCCTCGGAACGGCATGCAGACGGGGCACTGGCTGACGGCCATGTCGCAGGCGACGCCCTCGGCGGCGAGGTGGTTGATGTTGGGCGTCCGGGCGTTGGGATTTCCATTCGAGGCGAGCGCCTGCCAGCGGAGTTGGTCGGACATGATCCAGAGGACGTTGGGTTGGTCGGATGCCATCCGTGAGGCTCCGTGACTGCTCATCTGACGGGTGCCACTGGCTGCTTGCCAGCCAGTGCTTATTCGGTTTCGCGGCACACTGGCGGTCAAGCCGCCAGTGGCACCCGGCGATTTCGCGCATGCGCGGCGGGTACTCCAGACCCGCCGCGCACGAAGTAGCGTAGCAGTGTTAGGCGGTCTCGCCCGCGGGGCGCTCTTCGGCGTCCCAGATGGGCAGGTTGCTCGGCTCGCGCATCACGGCCTCGATGTCGTCCGGTGCGAGCGGCGCGGCGCCGGTGAGGTTCTCGACGCCCGAGTCGGTCACGGCAACCGTGTCCTCGACGCGAATGTAGAGTTTATCCTCGGGTATCCACATCTGGGGGTCCACGGCGAAGACGAGTCCCGGCACGAGCGGCGCCTCGCGGTACGGGCCGACATCGTGCACGGCCATGCCGACCGGATGCGACAGGTGCCCCTTGAACTCGAGGGTCCGAGAGGCGGCCGCTTTGTAGATCCTCTTGGAGAAGGCGGTCTGTTCGATCACCTCGGCCATCCTGGCGGCGGCCTCGGCGTGAATCTGCTCCGCCGTCACGCCGGGCCGGATGCTCTCAAGCAGCGTCTTGTGGTACTGGACGATGTAGCCGACCAGTTCCCTCTGCCACTGGTTGTAGGTGCCGCCCACCGGCCACATGCGTCCGATGTCGCTGGTGTAGTTTCCGAGGTCGGGGGCCGTGTCCATGAGGACGAGGTCGCCGTCTTTCATCGCGGAATTGTTCCGGAAGTAGTGGGCGAACCACGCATTCTTGCCGCCGGCGATGATCGACCGATACCCTTCCCCCCGCGCGCCGTGGGCGTGATAGACGTACTTGGCCACCGCCCCCAACTGGTACTCGATCATGCCCGGGCGGGTCGCGCGCATGGCCTCGGTCAGCGCCATGGCCGACAGGCGGCCGGCGCGGCGGAGGACGTCGATCTCGCGCGGGCTCTTGACCGCGCGCAGGTCGTCAATCACCGGCGAGAGGTCGCGGACCTGGAGGCGGGTGAACCGCGCCTTGAGCAGGCCGATGAGGCGCTGCTCCCGTGGCGCGCGTCCGTCCCACGGGTCGTCAATCACCAGTTTGTCGGCCTGCGCGACTTCAAAGCGGCTGGCCTTGGCGCCCTCGGCCGGTTGGTGCGGCGTGTAGAGCGTCCGCACGGTCGACAGGTGGTCGCCGAGCGACTCCAGGCCGTAGACCGCATCGACGCCGGTCATCTGCCGGATGAGGTCCGCATCCTCGGCCGACAGCGATTCGCCCTCGGCCTTGCGTCCTTGCGGCCGGTGCGGCAGGTAGAGCGCGGCCGCGCGATCCCCACCCGACAGCAGAAGGCACGCCTGGGGGACCTCCAGGCCGCAGCAGTAGTAGAACTGGTTCGTCTGACGGAACACCTCGAAGCCTCGCACGGGCGGCGCGCCCTGGAGGAGCGCATGTGCCCCCGGGCCAATCGCCTCGAAGATCTTCGCGCGGCGGGCCTGGAACTCCGCGGGAGGAAAGTCCGCCTGGAACAGCGACCGCCGCTTCGTGTCCCACGAAGCGTCGCGCGCCTTCGCCTCGCCCGTCTCGACCTCGGCAAACGTCAGGTCGTACGACTGCGCTGCCCGAACTTCGACCTCGGCGGCCCCGTCCGGGCGCAGCGTCACCGGCGCCTCTTCGCCGCCGGACGTGACCGTATCGACGCGCTGGCCCGGCGGCGGGCTGATGCCGTGGCGTCCGTCGCGTGCGGCCCGGATCGTTGCCGAGTGCACCTTGCCGCCTCGCCACGCCATATCGATCTCCAGTCCGCCGCGCGCCCGGAAACCTTTCAGCGTCCCGTCGGCCCAGGCGCGGGGCAGCGCCGGCAGCAGCCGGACCACGCCGCCGTGCGACTGGAGGAGCATCTCGGCGATGGCAGCGCAGCCGCCGAACGTCCCGTCCACCTGCGGCGCCTTGAAGCAGATGGAGAAACCGTTCGGGCACGTGTTCTTCGTGATGAGGTTCGCCAGGCACACGAGCGCGCGCTCGCCGTTGCGCAGACGGGCCCAGAGCGCCGTTTTCCAGGCCATCGAGAAGCCGGTGCCGCCGTCGCCACGCTGGTCGAGCGACCGCTTGACGGCGCGGGCAAGTTCGGGCGTCTCCTCCGGCGTGATCTGGTCGCTCGGGAAGGCGCCGTACAGGTGCGAGAGATGACGGTGCTGGTATTCGAGGTCGTCCCAGTCTTCGAGCCATTCCTGGAGGTTCCCTTTTCGGCCGACCTGCATCGGCGCGAGCCGGCTGCGGGCGTCTGCCCATTGCGGCCGCAGAGGTTCATCCACGCCGAGGATCTCGGACGCGGCGAGCAACGAGTCGAACAGGTCGCCGAGGATCTGCATGTCCATCGTGGGGCCGGCGCAGATGCTCGTGCCGGGCAGGTGGAACTCCAGCACCTTGTCGAAGTACTTGCCGTTGCCCGGACAGGCCGGGAAGTTCTCCGGCGAACTCGACGGGCAGGTCACCAGGCAACCGCGCGCGGGGTGCTCGACCAGCGTGTCGAGGAAGAACGCGGCCGCGCCTTTCAGCAGGGGGTATATTCGCTCGAGGAACTCGCGGTCGCCGCCGTACAGGTAATGCTCCCACAGGTGTCGGCACAGCCAGGCGCCGCCGGTTGGCCAGGTGCCCCACGTGGGCCCGTCCATGGGGGCGGCCGCCCGCCACAGGTCCGTGTTCTGATGGAAAACCCATCCGGCGGCCCCGTAATGCCGTTCGGCGACGCGCCCGCCGGTCTGGGCCAGGTCTTCGACCAGCGCCACGAGCGGCTGGGCGCACTCCGGAAGGTTGGCGACCTCCGCCGGCCAGTAGTTCATTTCCAGGTTGATGTTGCTCGTGAACTTGCACTCCCAGGCGGGGTCCAGGTCCTCGTTCCAGATGCCCTGGAGGTTGGCCGGCTGGCATCCCGGGCGGCTGCTAGAGAGGAGCAGGTAGCGTCCGAACTGGAAGAGCAGCGCCGCCAGTTGCGGGTCGCTGCCTGCGGTATGCTGCCGGATCCGCTCGTCGGTCGGCAGGCCGGAGGCTTCAGACGCCCGCAGGTCGAGCGTCACGCGCCCGAACAGCCGCCCGTGCTCGGCAACGTGGGCCTGGCGGAGTTCCTGAAACGGCTTCCCGCCGGCCCGGTCGAGGTCCGACCGGACGCGCGCCGCCGGGTCGCCGTCGAGGCGATCGTACCTGGTGACGTTCGTCGCGGCAGCGACGAGCAGCGTGACGGCGTCGGCGCCCGCAACCGTCAGCGCGTCTTCGCGTGCGGTCACCTCGCCGCCTTCCGCCACGGCCTTGACGCGGGCCTCGTACTCGACCCGCCCCTCGATGCCGAGATAACCGGCCGTGCGGCCACGGAGCACGAGTTCGTCCGGACCGGCGCTCGTGACCTGCCAGACGGCGTCACCCTGCGGCCGTCCGTCCTGCCCTCCCGAGATGTCGGCCGTAAACGACACGGCCCCGGGTGCGTCGGCCGAGACCCGAACGCAGAGCACATCGTCAACCGGGCTGGCAAAGACCTCGCGCGTGAAGGTTACCTCGCCGACTCGATACGAGACGGTGGCGACGGCCGTGGCGAGGTCCAACTCGCGCCGGTAGTCGGCTGCCTCGTCGTGCCCCGGGAACGTCAGGCGCAGGTTGCCCAGAGGCTGGTACTTCATCTGCTCGACGGGCCGGCCCATCATCGTCTCGCCGAAGAGGTAATGGGCCTGGCGGTGCTTGCCCTCGAACACGAGGCGGCGGATTTCGGGCAGCGCCTCCGGGCCGCCCGGCCGCGTCGGATCGTACGGTCCGCCGGTCCAGACGGTCTCCTCGTTGAGTTGAATCCGTTCGGTCGGGGCCGTGCCGAAGACCATGGCGCCCAGGCGGCCGTTGCCGACCGGCAGCGCCTGCCTCCACTCTTTGGCGGGCCGGGCGTACCACAGTATCATCGGTGCTGCGCTATAGTCAGCCATGTCAAAACGTCTCCTATGCCGCCGGGCGCAGGCGCGCCGGCGTGAAGGTTGCAGCGCCGCCTGCCTTACACCTTGATGGTAAACCGGTCTGTGGGCTTCAGGTCGTGGCAGAAAGCCACCACGAGTTTGACCACCCGCTCCAGGTCGCGCAGGTCCACAACCTCGACGGTGCTGTGCATGTATCGGTCGGGCACGCCGATCACGGCCGACGGCACGCCGCCGTGACGGATCCACACCGAGAGGGCGTCGGTGCCGCCGATGAGGCTGAACGTCTCGACCTGCAGGGGAATCTTCTTCGCCTTGGCAATCTTGCGGAGCCGCTGAACGACCGCCGGATGGTTCTCGCGGCCGATGCTCACCGTCGGGCCGGCGCCGAGTTTAACCTGGCCGTACCGCTTCGGGTCGACGCCGGGCATGTCGGTTGCGTGCGTGACCTCCAGGGCCAGGGCAACGTCGGGCTTGAACGTCTCGATGGTCATCTTGGCGCCGTGGCAGCCGGTCTCTTCCTGAATGCTGCTGCACGCATGGATGGCACACGTGGGCGAACCCTCTGCCGCAAGCCGAAGCGCCTCCGCCGCCACCCACACGCCGACCCGGTCGTCGCAGGCGCGGGCGACGGCCACGTGGCGGCTCAGCATCTCGAACGCGTCGATGAAGGTGACGGGGTCGCCGACCGCCACTCGCCGCCCGGCCTCCTTGCCGTCGCGGGCGCCGATGTCGATCCAGCATTCGTGGACCTTCGGTCCCTTGTCCTCTTTGCCTTCGAGGTCCGCCTTGCGAATCCAACTGGGCACGGACCCGAACACGCCGCGCACGGCGCCCTTGGCCGTATGGATATCGACCCGCTTGGTGCGAAGCGCAGCCGGGTCGATACCGCCGACGGGCTGCACGTAGATGAAGCCGTCGTCGTCGATGTGCTTGACCATCAGTGCGATCTCGTCGCAGTGTCCGTCGAGCATGACGCACGGGCTGCCGCCGGCGTTCAGCACCGCCACGGCGTTGCCGTAACTGTCGGTGCGGATCTCGTCGGCGAACGGCCGCAGGTAGTCGCACCACACCTTCTGGATTCTCGACTCGTACCCGCCGGGCGACGGCGTGGTCAGAAGGGTTTTGAGAAACTCGAGCGATTCTTTTCGCATGTGCAGGTCTCCAATCTATGTGTGCGTTGTCTGTGCTCCGTGAGAGTTCGGTGGCACGTCGTCCTGGGACAGGTGGCAGCGGACCATTCCGCCCGCCTCCAGCCGCAGCACGGGCGGATACCGGGTTTTGCAGACGTTCATGGCGTGGCGGCAGCGGGGATGAAAATGGCATCCCGGCGGCGGGGCGCTCGGCGACGGAACGTCGCCTTCGAGCCGGATGCGCTCTCGCTCCTGCGATGCGTCGGCGCTCGGAATCGCCGAAAGCAGCGCCTGCGTGTAGGGATGGCGCGGCTCATCGAAGAGCGACTCCGTGGCGCGCTGCTCCACGATGCGGCCAAGGTACATGACCGCCACCTCGTCGGCCACGTACTCGACGACGCCGAGGTCGTGGGTGATGAACAGGTACGTCAGATGGAACTGGTCCTGGAGGTTCGCGAGGAGGTTCAGGATCTGGGCCTGGATCGACACGTCGAGCGCGCTGGTTGGCTCGTCGCAGACGACGAAATCCGGCTCCACGGCCAGGACCCGTGCGATGCCGATACGCTGACGCTGGCCGCCCGAAAACTCGTGCGGGTACGACGTGGCCGCCCCCGCCGGCAGTCCCACACGGTCGAGCAGCCGATCCACGCGCTCCCGGCGCTCTGCGGCGTCCGCGCCGATGCCGTGGACGCGCATGCCTTCCTCGACGATTTCCCGGACCATCATGCGCGGGTTGAGGGAGGAAAACGGGTCCTGAAACACGATCTGTGCGCGGCGGCGAAGGCTGCGGAGTTCGTGCTCGCCGAGCGTCGTCAGGTCGGCCCCATCGAAGCGAACGGTTCCCGCGGTGGCAGGGAGCAGGCGGATGAGCGTCTTGCCGAGGGTCGTCTTGCCACAGCCCGATTCGCCGACCAACGCCACGGTGGTGCCCCGGCGGATCGTCAGGTCCACGCCGTCCACGGCCTTGACGTGGCCCACCACCCGCTTCAAGACGCCCTTTCGGATGGGGAAGTGCTTGGCGACGCCTCGCGCATCGAGAAGCAGATCGCCGGCCGGCCCCGCGTCGGGGCGGGCCTGCTCCGCGGCCGCAGGCCGGACGCTTACGGCAGGACGAAAACGCTCGTCGTACAGATGGCACGCAACGTGGTGGTCCACCTCGATCCGGAGCAGTTCCGGCTCGGTTTCCCGGCACGGATGGAATACGTGGGGACAGCGATCGTAGAACCGGCAGCCCGGCGGGTAGTCGGACGGACTGGGCACCACGCCGCGAATGCTCTCGAGGCGCTGCCGCCGCTTCGCCCGGCTCGGCCGGCACCGCAGGAGCAACTGCGTGTAGGGGTGGCGCGGCCCTTCCGGCGCGAACAGGGCGTGGGCCGGCGCCGTCTCGACGATCTTGCCGGCATACATGACCGCCAGGCGGTTGGCCATCTCCGCCACCACCGCCAGGTCGTGGGTGATGAAGAGGATGGCCATGCCGAGCGTGGCTTGCAGGTCGCGGAGGAGGTCGAGGATGCGGGCCTGGACCGTGGCATCGAGCGCCGTGGTGGGTTCATCGGCGATGAGCAAGGCCGGCTCGCACGCCAGTGCCATCGCAATCATCACCCGCTGCTGCATCCCGCCGGAGAGTTGATGGGGATACTCCCGGAGGCGCATGGCGGGGTCCGGCATGCGAACGAGGTGCAGCGCCTCCAGGGCCCGCTGGAGGGCCTTGGGGCCGGACAGGCGCTGGTGGAGTCGGATGGCCTCGAGGAGTTGCGTTCGGACGCTCAGGACGGGGTTGAGGCTGGTCATCGGCTCCTGGAAGATCATGGCGACCTTCCCGCCGCGAAGCGTCCGCCGCTCGTGGCCGGTCATGGCGAGCACGTCCTTGCCGTCGAAGTGAATCGTTCCGCCCGCAATGTATCCGGTCGGCTGCGGGACAAGTTGTATGATCGAGAGTCCTGTCAGCGATTTGCCGCACCCCGATTCGCCGACCAGGCCGAGCGTCTCGCCGCGGTTGACGGTGAGCGAGACGCCGTCGACCGGTTTGAGCGGTTCGGCGGACGTGCGGAAATAGGTTCTGAGGTTCCGGACCCGCAGGAGCACCTCGCTCATTTCAGTTCCTCTCGAACGCGAAGCCGCGGGTCGAGGGCGTCGCGAAGCGCGTCGCCGAACAGGTTTGCGGCCAGCACCAGAACGAACATGGCCACGAACGCGCCGGCCAGGCTCCACCAGACGACGGGGTCGCGGCCGAGTTCGGTGCGGGCCTGGTCGATCATGGAGCCCCAACTGCTGGTGTCCGGTCCGACGCCGACGCCGATGTAACTCAGGACCGCCTCGGCCAGCACCAGGCCGCTGAACCGCAGCACCACGCTGATGAGCACCAGGTGCATCAGGTTGGGTATGACGTGCCGGCGGATGACGCGAAACCGCGAGACGCCCAGCGCCAGCGCCGCCTGAACGTACTGCTTCTCGCGCAGTTTCAGCGCTTCGCCACGAAGGATGCGGCAGAGCGATACCCACCCCGTCAGGCCCATCACGATGCAGAGTTGCGGCAGGCCGCGCCCGAAGACCAGCATGAAAGCAACCACCAGCAGCACCCACGGGATCGACGCCAGGGTGCTGTAGAGGTACTGGACGGCATCGTCGATCCACCCGCCGAAGAAACCGGCCAGAACGCCGAAGAAGACGGCGAACGGCACCGCGATGAGCGTCGTAAGACCCCCGATGATAAGACCCGTCCGCACACTCTTGATGGCCTTGACAAAGACGTCCTGCCCGACCTTGTCGGTCCCCAGCAGGTGCCGACCGGGGTACTTGAGAGGAGGGTACACGCGCTTGGTGACGGTCGCCCCGTCCCGCTCCACCTCGACGGTCTCCCGCATCAGCGAGCGATGCGCCAGCGGCGCCGAGTACGTCTTCTCCTGTACGGCAAGGGGCGCCAGGAGCCGATCGAGGGCCGACCGCGCCGGCGCGAGCACCGGGTGTCCGGCCGCCGTCACGCGCGGCGAACCGGCTGCATCGACTTCGACGTCGCGCCACGACACGCTGTCCAGGAGTGCAACGGCGACGTAGACCGCCAGGACGGCCAGCGAGACCATGGCCAACCGGCTTTTTCGGACCTCCTGCCACGCCCTCTGCCACAGCAGAGTACGCCGCGCGTGAAGCCAGAACGCCAGTGCCCCGAGCACGGTGGCGGCAACGGCGGCGTTCGAGACGAGCGGTACGCGCAGATTGGCAACGGCCGGTTCCTGCAACAGACGCCGCACGCCGAAGTACAGACCGGCCGCCAGAGACGCAAGGACCACGAAACTCACGAGGAACTTGGCAAGGTCGCGCACCGACGGTCCGCCGTAGATGTTGCGGGTGTCGCCGGCGCCCAGCGTAATCCGCGGGTCAACGAGCGTGTAAGAGATGTCGGTCAGCAGCAGGCCGACGATGAAGAGGATGGCGCTGATGTAGACCATGGACCGGATCACGGCGAAGTCGCTGGAGTGGATGGCGGTGATCGTCATGCTGCCCAGCCCCGGGATGGCGAAGAACGATTCCATGATCAGGCTGCCCATGAACAGAAACGGGATGGCCGTCACGGCGCGGGTCAGGATGGGGATCATGGCATTCTTCAGGACGTGCCGGAACAGGACGGCGGCCTCGCCGAGCCCTTTGGCCCGGGCGGTCCGCACGTAGTCCCGGCCGACCTCTTCCAGCATGACGGTGCGGTAGAAGCGGACCGACCCTCCGACGCCGGCCACCACGCCGATCAGGACGGGCAGAAAGACGAACTTCGGCATGGCCTCGCTCCAGTCGAACCCGGAGATGGGAAACAGGCGAAGCCACCCCGCGAAGACGAACTGCCCCACGATGATGTAAAACAGCGACGAGATCGACATCATGAGAACGCAGACAACCGTCCCCCACCGGTCGAGATACGTGCCGCGGCAGAAGGCGATGACCAGCGCCGTCGAGACGTAAACGGCCATGCCAAGCAGGAACGTGGGCGCCGCGATGGCCAGGCTCGGCCACATGCGCCGACGAATCTCGGCGCCGATGTCGCGCCCGGTCACGTCGGAGCGGCCCAGGTCGAACACCACCAGCCTCGCACACTTCCGATAGAAGAGCGTGGCCGTGACCTTTCGGACACCCGTCTCGCCGCGGTTGAAGAACGGCGGCAGGTGGTAGCCGTGCGCGCGTTTCCAACTCTCGATGGCCTCGGGGGTGGCGTGTTTTTCGCCGAGGATGCGGCGTGCCATGTCGTCCGGCTTGTTCACGACGAAGAACACGAGGAACGTCAGGACCACGACGCCCGCA
>CAYVAM010000134.1:0-11494 GCA_964449275.1 uncultured Anaerolineales bacterium | reverse complement strand
CGCCGACGTCGCAGGCGCCCTGGACGTTGTTCTGGCCGCGGAGCGGGTTGACGCCCGTGCCGGGGCGTCCGACGTTGCCCGTCAGCATGGCCAGGTTCGCGAGCGACAGGACGTTGTCGGTGCCGGTCGTGTGCTGTGTGATGCCCATCGAGAAGATGATGGAGGCGGCCTCGGCCTTGGCGTAGATGCGGGCGGACTCGACGATGAGCGCAGCGGGGACGCCGGTGATCTTTGCGGCCATCTCGGGCGTGTAGGGTTCGACGGCTTTCCTGAGGTCCTCGAAGCCTTCGGTCCGCTCGGCGATGAACTCTTTGTCCTGGAGTCCCTCGGCCAGGATGACGTGCATCATGGCGTTCGCGAGCGCCACGTCGGTGCCGTGCTTCTGTTGCATGTGGACGGCGGCGAACTCCGTGAGTTCGATGGCCCGCGGGTCGGCCACGATGAGCGTCGTCTTGCCGGACATCACCGCCCGCTTGATCGCGGCGCCGATGATGGGGTGGCACTCGGTGGTGTTGGAGCCGATGACGAAGATGGCGTCGGCCAGTTCGAACTCGTCCATGGAGTTGGTCATGGCGCCGGAGCCGAAGGCCCGGGCCAAGCCCGCCACGGTCGAGGCGTGGCACAGCCGCGCGCAGTGGTCCACGTTGTTCGTACCGACGACGGCCCGCATGAACTTCTGCATGAGGTAGTTTTCTTCGTTGGTGGTCTTGGCGGAGGAGAGTCCGGCGATGGCGTCGGGGCCGTGGGCGTCGCGGATTTCCGTGAGGCGCTCCGCGACCAGGCCGAGTGCCTCGTCCCACGTGGCGGGCACGAGTTCGCCGCCGGCGCGGATGAGTGACTCGGTCAGGCGCTGCTCGTGGCCGACGAAGTCGGCGCCGAACCGTCCCTTGACGCACAGCAGGCCGCCCGAGGCGCCCAGGCCGGGCTCGCCCGTGATGTGGACGATGCGGCCGTCGTGGATGTTCAAAACCAGCGTGCACCCGCATCCGCAGTACGGGCAGATGGTGCGTACCTGCTCGAATTCCCAGGCGCGTCCGCCACCCTCGGCCCCGGCGTAGGCGAGGGCGCCGGTGGGGCAGACGTCGATGCAGTTGCCACACTCGGCGCAGGTCGATTCGGCGCGGGTCTGCCCCGGCGGCAGGGAGATGCAGGTGTCGAAGCCGCGGCCGAGAAAATCGATGGCCCCGCTGGCCTGGACCTGCTGGCACACCTGGACGCACCGACCGCACAGGATGCACTTGGACCGGTCGTACACGATGGCCGGCCCGTCCTGGACGGGCGCGACGGCCACCTGCTCGCCGGCAAAGCGCGACTCTCTGACGCCGTACTCGTAGGCGTATTTCTGGAGGTCGCAGGCGCCGTTCCTCTCGCACGTCAGGCAGTCGTGCGGATGGTCCGAAAGGAGCAGTTCGATAATCAGCCGCCGCGTCCGGCGAAGGTGCGGCGTGTCGGTCTGCACGACCATGCCGGGCGCCACCGGATGCGAGCACGACGGCACCGGGCCGCGCCCCCCGTCCACTTCCACGAGGCACAGGCGGCAGGAACTGGTCGGTGCAAGGCCCAGCGCAGGGTCGTAGCAGAGGTGCGGGATGTCGATGCCGAGGCGGCGGGCGGCGTTGAAAACGGTGGTGCCGGGCGGCACCGCGACTTCGCGGTCGTCGATGGTGAGCGTGACGTCGTCGGTCATAAAACAATCCTCGATACGTCGATTGCCGGGGCGCGCCCCGGCCTACGTTATTCCAGGTCGCAGCGGAGGCAGCGGCGTGCCTCGGCGCAGGCGGCCTTGATGGAGTATCCCTTGGTGACCTCCTCGAAATCGCCACGGCGTTTCTTGGGCGATCGCGTACGGATGGGCATTCGCGGGGCGGCGGCCTCGTCTTCCGGTTCCGCCGGCTTGCCGGGCGAGGCGAAACCGTGATCGGGCGGCAGTTCGCCCGCCCCGCCGAGGAACACGTCGATGGCCTGGGCCGCACGCTGACCCGCCGCGATGGCCTCAACGATAGTCGCGGGCCCGGTGACGGCGTCGCCGCCCACGAAGATCCCGCCGCCGGCGTGCTGGGTGACCGGGTCGGCCACCGCCCGGCCTCGCGCCACGACGAGGTGCCCGTCGTCTGCGGCGAACTTCAGTTCCGGCTGCTGCCCGACGGCGACGATCACGAAGTCGGTCTCGAACGTCCGCTCGGCGCCGGGTTTGGGGATAGGCCGCCGGCGGCCGCTTTCGTCGGCGTCGCCGAGTTCCATCTCGGCGCAGCGGATGGCACGGACCCGTCCGCCGTCGGTCAAGATTTCAATCGGCGTGACGAGCAAGTGGAGATCGACGCCCTCGATGACGGCCTCCTCGATTTCCTCGCGGATGGCGGGCATCTCGTCTCGCGTGCGGCGGTAAAGAATCGTCACGGATTGGGCGCCGAGGCGAAGCGCCGTGCGCGCCGCGTCGATGGCTGCGTTGCCGCCGCCGATAACGACGACCCGTCCGGGCGTCTCATCGAGTTTGCCTAAAGCGGCCCTTCGGAGGAAGGCGATGGCGTCGTGCACGCCCAGGCTGTCTTCGCCTGGAATGTCCAGGCGATAACTGCTGTGTGCCCCTGCCGCAACGAACACCGCGTCGAAGCCATCGTCGCGGAGTCCCTGGATAGAGTCAACCCGGCGGCCGGTCTCGATTTCGACGCCCGCGCGGCGGATGTACTCGATATCGCGCTCCAGGACGTTGCGCGGCAGGCGATACTCGGGAACGCCGACCGCCAACATGCCGCCGATGACGTCGAGCGCCTCAAAGACCTTGACCTCGCGGCCCATGATGGCGAGGAAGTAGGCGGCCGTCAGCCCGGCGGGGCCGGAGCCGATGACGGCCACACGCCCGCGCCGAGGGCCCTGCCACTGCGGGGGCGTGCCGATCTCCTTGACACGGTCGGTCACGAAGCGTTTGAGGTGGCGGATCGAGACGGGTTCGTCCAGGTCGCCGCGGCGGCAGAACATCTCGCACGGGTGGTGGCACGCCCGGCCGCAGACCGAGGCAAAGGGGTTGCGCCGGCGGATGAGGTCCAGGGCGTCGGCGAAGCGGCCCTCGGCGATCATGGCGACGTATTCCGGCACGTTCACGTGGGCCGGGCACGCACTGGAGCACGAGACCGGGGCGAGCGCTTCACACGCGTGAGCCGGGCACCGCTTTTCCTTGATGTGGGCTTCATACTCGTGGCGGAAGTGACGGATGGTCGAGAGGACGGGGTTCGGCGCGGTCTGTCCGAGGCCGCAGAGCGACGCCTCTTTGATCATTTCGCCGAGTTCTTCGAGGCGGTCGATGTCGGCCATCTCGCCTTCGCCGCGGCAGATGCGTTCGAGGATTTCGAGCATCCGCTTGGTGCCCACGCGGCACGGCGTGCACTTGCCGCACGATTCCTTCTGGCAGAAGTCCGTGAAGAACCGTGCGATGTCCACCATGCAGGTGGCCTCGTCCATGACAACCAGGCCGCCGGAGCCCATGATGGCGCCGATTCCCTTGACGGAGTCGTAGTCGATGGGCAGGTCGAGGTAGCGCGGGGGGACGCATCCGCCGGACGGTCCGCCCATCTGTGCGGCCTTGAACTTGCGTCCGCGCGGGATGCCGCCGCCGATGTCGTACACGATCTCGCGCAGCGTTGCGCCCATGGGCACTTCGACGAGCCCCGTGTTGTTGACCTTGCCGGCCAGGGCAAATATCTTGGTGCCTTTCGAGCCTTCGGTGCCGACGCGGGCGAAGGCTTCGGCGCCGTCGGCGAGGATGCGCGGCACGTTGGCCCAGGTCTCGACGTTGTTGATGTTGGTGGGTTTGGCGTACAGACCGCTCGTGGCCGGAAAGGGCGGCCGCGGCCGCGGCACGCCGCGCTCGCCTTCGACCGATGCGATCAGGGCCGTCTCTTCGCCGCAGACAAAGGCGCCGGCGCCTTTGCGGATCTCGATCCGGAAGTCAAGGCCCGTGCCGAGGAGATCCTCGCCAAGCAGGCCCGCCTCGCGCGCTTGCCGCAGCGCCAGTTCGGTGTGCTCGATGGCAATCGGATACTCCGCCCGGACGTAAATGATGCCGCGCGCGGCGCCGATGGCGAAGGCGCCGATGATCATGCCTTCGATCACCAGGTGCGGGTCGCCCTCCAGGAGGGCGCGGTCCATGAAGGCGCCGGGGTCGCCTTCGTCGGCGTTGCAGATGATGTACTTCTCCTCGCCCGGTGCCTGGCGTGCGAACTGCCACTTGCGGCCGGTGGGGAACCCCGCCCCGCCGCGCCCGCGAAGACCGGAGCGGGCGACCTCGTCGATGACGGCTTCCGGATCTTTTGCTGCGAGCACCTTGGCTGCCGTGGCGTAGGCGCCGTGGGCGATGGCATCCTGGATACTGGTCGGGTCCACCACGCCGCAGTTTGCGAGGACCCGTCGCGTCTGGTGCTTGTAGAACGGGATGTTCTTCCGGCGGGAGACGGTCCGTCCGTTAGCCGACCAGCACAGCCGGCGGATGACTTTGCCGCCGAGGACGGTCTTCTCGATAATCTCGGCGGCGTCTTCGGCCGTCACGCCCTGGTAGAAGATGCCCTTCGGGTCGATGACCACCGTGACGGCGCCGGCGCAGAGGCCGTGGCATCCGACTCTCGCGACGCGGACGCGGTCGGCAAGGTCGCGCTTCTCGACCTCGGTCTCAAGGGCGTCGCAGACGTCGAGGGCGCCGAGTGCGCGGCAGCCGGTCGAGCAGACGCGGATCGTGGCGTCGGGCTTTGGCGCCGACGCGAGATCGCGCTTCAGGGCCTTGAGGTCGCTGACGGACTCGAGACGCTTCATGCGTGTTCAGCCCTAAAGGAGCGCAGGATGCTCTGGACGCGCCGGGGCGTCAGTTTTCCGAAGTACTGGTTGTCGATCATCATGGCGGGCGCGAGGAAACAGGTTCCCAGGCACGCGACGGTCTCGAGTTGGAACATCAGGTCCTCTGTCATCTCGCCGTCTTGGATGCCGAGTTCGCGCTGGACGGCGTCCAGGACGCGCCCCGCGCCCTTGACGTGGCAGGCCGTGCCGCGGCAGCAGCGGATGGTATGCCGGCCGCGCGGTTCCGTGTAAAACTGGGCGTAAAACGAGACCACGCCGTAGATGCGGCTCAGGGGGACGCGCATGCGGCGGCCGACGTGGCGGAGCGCCGGCGGCGGCAGGTACCCGAACTGATCCTGTACGTCCTGGAGGACGCCGATGAGGTTCGATTCAGGCGAGACGCCGAGCGAATCCAGAAGCGACGCGATCTCGGCCTCGGAAGGCGGTGCGGGGGCGCTCTTGTCCTGGGTGGCGGATGTGGCGGCCATCGGTATCGGGCCCTTACTTCGCGCGGCGGGTGGGGACACCCGCCGCGCACACTCTCGGATGCTGGCGCCGGCCTGCCAAGAGTATAGAGTCCGCCCGTGCAGGGGGCAAGAAAACGTATTCGCGAGTTCGCGTCAAGCCTTGTCCGCCGCCAATTCGGCAGGCTGCTTTACAGGCCGGCGGCAAGGTGCTATGGTTGGGGTACTGGCTTGGCGACTGGTGTCTCTTGTGTGAGGGTTTGGTGATGGACCTGGTTCGTGCCCTTCAATCGCACCCATTGTTCGTGAACCTCTCGCCGGAAACGCTGGCGGCGGCGGTCTCCGCAGCCGCGCCCGTCTCCTACGGGGCCGGCGACGTGTGCTTGCGCAGCGGCGAGTCCGGCGACGTTTTCGGCGTGCTCATCTCCGGACGGTTGGAGGCCGTGCGTGGACCGGACCGCCGGCATCTCGGATACATCGAGGCCGGCGAGTGTTTCGGCGAGATGTCGCTGCTCACGGGCAATCCCACGGGCGCCGAGGTCGTGGCGGTCGAGCAGAGCGAGGCCATCGTGTTTCTCCAGGAGGCCATCAGCCCTCTCATCGCCACAAGCCCCGATGCGATCCGTTTCCTCGGGCGGATGTTGACCGGCCGCCTTGCGCCGAAGCGGCCGGAGTTGCCGCTGCCTGCGAGCCACGGGCGGCAGTACCGCCTGGGGGCTGCCGGGCCGATGCAGGTCCTGGCCGTCTCCTGCAACTGGCAGGAGGTCCGGTACGCCTACTTCGACACCACCGGCGAGAAGGCCCGGGCGCACGGAAGAGCCACGGGCCTGGACACCGGCAAGGCGATCCATCGTCACGCGGGGCCGAGGGGCGAGCGGCAGAACGATCTTGCGCCGGCGACACATGACGCGGCGCTCGAGGCCGCCCTTGGCGCGCTGGGGGCGGACGGCCTGATCGGTTCGCCGTCGGACCTGTCGGCGATCGGCCACTGTGTGCGGCACGGGGGGATCGGGTTCAACGGGCCGGCGATTGTGGACGAGGCCGTGAAGCAGGCCATCCGGCGCTTGTCGGACCTCATGCCGAGGGATAACCCGTACAACCTGAGCGGCATCGAGACGTGCCAGCGGTTGGCGCCCGGCGTCCCGCAGGTCGCCGTGTTCGACACGGCGTTTCATATGACAATGCCGCCGGCCGCCCATCACTACGCCCTGCCGCAGGACCTGGCGCACGACGCCGACCTGCGGCGGTTCGGCTTCCACGGCATTTCGCACGAGGGCGCGGTGCGTGCGGCGGCGGCCCATCTGGGACGGAAACGCAACACGCTGCAACTGGTCAGTTGCCACCTGGGTGTGGGGGCGTCGGTTGCTGCCATCGATCACGGGCGCAGCGTGGAGAACTCGATGGGCCTGACGCCGCTCGCGGGCCTTGTCATGGCGACGCGCCCCGGCGACGTGGACCCGGGACTGCTGCTGCACCTGATCCGCGATCGCAAGATGGACCCGGACGAACTGTACCGGCGGCTGTTCGATGAAGCCGGCCTGCTGGGCGTCTCGGGCGTATCGGGCGATGTGCTGGAGGTGATGGAGGCCGCCGAGAGGGGACATGTCCGGGCGCTCCTTGCGCTTCAGATGTTCTGCCAGCGTGCCCGCAAGTACGTGAGCGGCTACATCGGCCTGCTGGGCGGTGTGGATGCCATCCTGTTCACGGGCGGCGTGGGTCAGAACTCGCCCGGCGTGCGGGCCCGCATCTGCCAGGGCCTCGGATGGATGGGCATCGTGCTCGACGATGCCCGCAACCGCGCCGCCGAGGTGGGTCGCAACGAAGTCGTGGGCGTCGAGGCGCCGCAGTCGCGGGTCCGCATCCTGGTCGTGGGCGGCGACGAGGAGCACACGATTGCGCGGCACACGGTGCGGGCCCTGGCCCACGCCCGCGTGACGGAGGTGATGCGCGGCACAGAGCGTCCGATTCCGATAGGCATCTCGGTCCACCACGTTCACCTGACGCAGGAGCACGTTGAGGCCCTCTTCGGTGAGGGCCACACGCTGACCTGGCACTCGGACCTCTCGCAGTCGGGCGAGTTCGCGTGCAAGGAACAGGTCACCATCGTCGGGCCGAAGGGCCGGATCGATCGCGTGCGGGTCCTCGGTCCCGTGCGGCCGCAGAGCCAAGTGGAGATTGCGCGGACCGAGGAGTTCAAACTCGGCATCGACGCCCCGATCCGTTTCTCAGGCGACCTGGCGGGCACGCCGGGCATCACCCTGGAGGGCTCGGCCGGGCAGGTGCATCTGTCGCAGGGGGTGATCTGTGCCATGCGTCACATCCACATGGCCCCGGAAGACGCGATGGGGTTTGCGGTGCGTGACCGCGACGTGGTACGCGTCCGCGTGCCGGGCGAACGCGAACTGATTTTCGGCGACGTCGTGGTGCGCGTGGCCCCGAGCTTCAGGCTCGAGATGCACGTGGACACCGACGAGGCAAACGCCGCCGAACTCGCCCCCGGCGCCGTGGGATACCTCGATTCGATCCAGCGGCGTGCGGCGGGGTAGGCCCTGTTCTCGTCGGAGAGGCCTCAGACTGTCACCCCGAGCGACCCCGGCGCAGCCGCTGAGGCCTCAGACTGTCACCCCGAGCGACTGCGGTCCAGCCGCTGAGGTCTCAGACTGTCACCCCGAGCGACTCCGGCGCAGCCGGGGGAGCCGAGGGGTCTCGCCGTTTCTTTCTGTTTCTGTGGCTGTTACAATGCGGCGGCCATGGCGGAGTACTACGTGTACATCATGACCAATCGCTCCGGCACGCTCTATACGGGCGTGACGAATGACCTGAAACGTCGCGTCTACGAACACAAACACAAACTCATTCCCGGATTCACCAGCAAGTACGCTATTGACCGGTTGGTGTACTTCGACAGCACGCCCGACGTTCGCGCCGCCATTGCCCGCGAGAAACAGATCAAGAAGTGGCGGCGGGAGAAGAAGGTTGCCCTCATCGAATCGAAGAACCGGAACTGGAAAGACCTGAGCGCCGGGTGGTTTGATGGTATGGTGCCGGACACGCCCGCATCGCAGGGGGGACAACGACAACAACAAACGGCGAGATTCCTCGACTCGCTGCGCTCGCTCGGAATGACAGGTTTGACGGCAAGCGAGCGACCCCGGCGCAGCCGCTGAGGCCTCAGACTGTCACCCCGAGCGACTGCGGCGCAGCCGGGGGAGCCGAGGGGTCTCGCCGTTCCTTTCTGTTTCTGCGGCTGTTACAATGCGGCGGCCATGGCGGAGTACTACGTGTACATCTTCAGCACGGGGTGGCGGGGCGAGGTGCCCTGCACCCACAAGTGACAGGAGGAGGTTCGAACCATGCGTCATTACAGAAGTCTGGCAGGCGTTGCTGCGGTTGCGCTGGCGGCTGTGACGGGTATCGCGCTGTTTGCTTCGGCCGCAGGTGCCCCGAGCGCGAAGACCCGCGTCTTCATGCTCCAGGGAGGCGGGCATGACTGGAAGAACCATCTGCCCATACTCGGCGAGATCCTCACCAAGACCGGCGACTTCGAGGTCACTCTCTCGGAGGACATGAACGAACTGAAGGCCGACAACATCAAGAAGTACGACGTCGTCCTCTTCTACGGTTCGGGCCAGAACTTCTCGGACCCGGCCCAGGAACAGGGGCTGTGCGATTTCGTCCGCGCCGGCGGGGCGTTTGCCGGCATCCACTCCGCCACCGACTCGTTTAAGAAGTCCGACGCCTACTGGGAAATGGTGGGCGGGCGGTTCGCCGGGCACGGCCACGGCACGTACACCGTGTACATTCACGACAAGGACCATCCCATCACCAAGGGCCTCAAGGACTTCGAGATCACCGACGAGACCTACAGCCACCACTATCACAAGAACCTGCGGATGCGGAGCCTCACCTGCATGAACCGCGGCAACGAACGCCAGAGCATGGGGTGGGTGCGGGACTACGGCAAAGGCCGCATGTTCTACACCGCGAACGGACACGGCCGCGAGGCCTGGACGAACCCGCACTGGCAGCGTCTGGTCGTCCGCGGCATCTACTGGGCCGCCGGGAAAGAGCCGAAAGATCCGTAGGCCATCGAGCGGCTGCCGGACACGCAGGTGACCCGTAGGGCGATTGTTCTGCGCTCTGGCGCCTCTTGCGCAGGAATCACCGGGGTTCGGCAGGCGCCTCCAGGTCGCCGCACGCAAACTGGATGCCGGCCAGGTAGAACCGCAGCAGCATCGGGTTCCAGAAGATCTCCGTCCGGTGACCGATGGCCGTGTAGAAGACGCGGCCGTTGCCGTACGGCTTGACCCAGGCCAGGGCGTAGTCATTGTCGTCTTTGCGTTTGAGCCACTTGACCTGCATGTTTGTCGCCAGAGTGTCGAGCGACAGGAGCACGCGGACCTTCTTTCGCGAGTACGGGTCGAGGAACTGAAATATCTCTTCGGCCAGGCGGAACGTTTTCTTTCCCTCGAAGGCGGCGGCGAGCGGGTGGCCGGGCTCCTCGACCGTGATGCCCACCTCCTCGTTCCAGGGATGGCCCCCGCAACGCGCACCGAGCATCTCGTGGAACGCGGGCCAGTGCCGGTTCGCCCCGATGGCGTAATGGAAGGCCATGACGCCGCGACCGCTGCGAATCCACTCCAGGAACCCCTTCTTGAGGGCCGCCTCCACGGCCTCAGGCGTGTCGCCGAGGGCCTTGAGTTTGGCCAAGGAGTCATCGCTCGGCGTGATCCACTTCTGCGACGCGTTGCACAGGACGATGGCGTCGAAGCGCTTCAGGCTCTTCGGCGCAAAAACGGAGAGGTCGTCGCTGGTGACCGATTCAAAGGCCCCCGTCTTGGCGCCGAGCGTCTTCATGGCGCAGGCCGCGTAGGGAATGTTGTAGCCCTTGTGCGGGTCCTTGGGCATCAGGTGCGGCGGGGTGATCCAGATGAGGACGCGGCGCGGCTGCTTGGGCGTGGCCTGCGGCTTCTGGGGCGCCGCCTCCTGTATCTGTCTGGCCCGATGCCTGGGGATCTCCTGAATATCGGCTGCCGCGAGCGGCGCGAGCGCCGCCACCATGGCCAGCGCCGCCACGGTTGTGCAGGTCGTGTGGCGCATCATGCGTAGACTCCTTTCCGCGATCGGCCGGCGCCTCACAGCGACCATTCCTTGCGGTACTCGCAGCGGAGGGCTGCGTCGGCCTCTGCGTTGTTAACGACCTTCATCGCAATGGGATCGAACTGGAGCGTGCCTTCGAACTGGGTGGCGACGTTGCCGAGCATGAGGAACTCGTTGAGCGCGGAGGCGTAGTCGAAGTTCGCCCACGCCGGCTTGCCGCCTCGACAGGCAAGGAACCAGTCCCTCTCGTGTCCGCGCGAGCGATCCACGCTTTTCGGCCGGTCGGTCTCGACGCCCTTGAACCGATCTGCGGGAACCAGCGTGAAGGTCATGTTGTGGCCGGTCGAGTGGATGGTTCCCTTGGCGCCGACGATCAGGGCGCCGGCGTAGGGGAACTGCCTCTTGCCCTCAGGGTCCGGCTTCTCGCCCATCAACTCCCACAGCCGGTCGCGGGACTCGGGCGGGTGGCCGTTGTACCACGTGAACGTGATGGGCGGGAACTCGGCGCGGGCCGGAATCTGCCACGTGATGACCTCCCACTTGGGGAACGAGAGGCGGTTGACGGCCGGGACCTTGGCCGAGACGCGCAGCACGAGACTCGTCTTTGCCGCAGGGTCGGCCTGCCACAGCGTGTACACTTTCAGGGCCATGAACGCCAGGTTGGCGGTGTGGGATGCCCAGTTGCCGAGTTGGCAGGTGCCGAAGTCGCGCCACAGGTTCCGCTTCATCCAGTCGCGATGGTAGGGGCGATCGGCGGCGGGGCCGAGCCAGAGGTCCCAGTTCAGACCGTCGGGGACGGGCGACGTGCCTTCGGGGGGCTTCTTCCGGTCCGCACCGCCGCCGGTGTTCCAGATGTGGACCTCCTTGATCCGGCCGATGGCGCCGTCGCGGATGAGTTCAAGCGAGCGGCGGAACTGGCCGCCGGCCGTGCCTTGGTTGCCCATCGACGTGGCGACCTTGTGCTTGCGGGCGAGTTGGCGGAGCGCGCGGCTCTCGTGGAGGGTCCGGGTGAGCGGCTTCTCGCAGAAGACGTGTTTGCCGGCCTTGATGGCGGCGGCCGAGATGACGGCGTGGGTGTGATCGGGCGTGGCGCAGACGACGGCGTCGAG
>CAYVAM010000133.1:0-11608 GCA_964449275.1 uncultured Anaerolineales bacterium | reverse complement strand
TCAGGGAGGCAAAATTGATGTAAGTCACCCATGCCAAAATGGCAGGCCGGACGGAGGGCCGCAAAGGCCCGAAAAATTGTTAGAACTCTAACAAAATCGAGGGAGGGGCCCGGATTTTGTTAGAGTTCTAACAAAATGGCCGAAACCGGCAACGGCTTTGAACGCTGAGAACGCGGAGAACGCTGAGAGAACGCTGAGAACAGCATCAATTCAGGGTAACAGCAAACAGCCCTTTTAGCCGCGACCCGAAGGGGAGCGCGTACTCGCAGGGCCAATGCCGAATGACAAATGCCAAATGCCAAAGGCGCAGCGGCAGAACTCCTGCGCGCGGCAGATGAGCGAAGGGCCTTCCTGCCAAAACGCCCACAACGCAAATGGCTCGCCCCGCTTGCTCTTGACCGGCCAAGAGCTGCCGGGTATCGTAATGTAATACTCCAGTCAGGAGCAAAAACACGCCATGGACCAGAACCTCAAACAAAGGCTTTACCGCGTTTTCGACCCCGAACCGCTCACCCCTCAACAGGACGACCTGTACGTGTCCCTGGATGAGGTGCGGGGGAGCACCGGCGTCGTACGGAAACTGGCCGAACGCATATGTTTGAGCAACGGCCCCACGGCCCAGATCCTCGCCGGGCACCGTGGCAGCGGCAAGTCAACGGAACTCCGTCAACTTCAGGGCATTCTCCAGTCCGATTGCAACGCTGATTTTCCGGACATGTTTTTCCCCGTCTATGTGGAGGGCAAAGAAGATCTCGACCTCGCGGACGTGGACTTCCCGGAGGTCCTGATCGCCCTCGTTCGCCAGATGGCCGCCCAACTAAAAGATGACCTGGGCATCACCCTTGCACCCGGATACTTCAAGGACCAATGGGAACGGCTCAAAAAACTTTTGGGCGACGTATCCTTTGAAGGCGCAGAACTCGACACAGGCCTCCTTAAGTTGTCCACGACGATCAAGGGCAGCCCCGATGCGCGGGTGAAGATCCGCGAGGCCCTCGAACCCGATACGGGCAACCTCGTCAATGCGGCCAACGACGTCATCGGACAGGCCAAACTCGAACTGAGAGAAAAGGGCTTCCAGGACCTGGTCATCATCTTCGACGACCTCGACAAGATCACCAACACGATCCGCAAGGAGGCCGGCTGCACCCAATCCGAGTACCTCTTCATTAACCGGCAGGCTCAACTCACCGGCTTCGACTGTCACGTGGTTTACACGATCCCCATCGAAACGCTTTTCAGTCACCGGGAGCAGACGATCGCCAACCTCTACGGCGGCCACCCGCCCATTGTGCCGATGACCCGCATCGCAGGCCGCCCGCCGGAGCGCAAGCGATACACGAAGGGCTTGAAGGCTTTTGAGGAGATGATCGCCAAGCGACTCGCAAAAGCAGAGCCGAGCAATGATGAGGTGTTCGCCAGCACGAAAGTCCGAAACGAGATCATTCGCACAAGCGGCGGCCAGCCTCGCGAACTCATGCACCTTATGCGCGAGTCCCTCGTCGGCGGCGAACTCCCCATCACGCTTGATGCCGTCCGCCGGGCAGCCCAGGAGGGCCGCCGCGCCTACACCAGGCAGTTGCGCGAGGAACACTGGCCCATTATCGAGGAGGTCCGCGCCGGGGGCACCCCGAGCCGCACCCAGGCCAACGAACAACCCCTCCGCGAACTCCTGGACATGCGCGCCATCCTTCAATACAGGAACGAAGACGAGTGGTACGACCAGAACCCACTGATCGCCGACCTCAAGCCACCGGCGCCGAGGGACAAGGACTAGCGGTCCCGGCCCCGTACGCGGAGACCGCACGCCAGGAGTCCGAACTCGAAGCCCTGAGGCGGATGCTGGAGGCGGCACGCGGCACGTTCAGCCTCGGCGTCGCGGTCTGCAGTTCTCCGGCCCTTGCCCGGCACCTCATCGACACGCTGCGCGCTGAGGAGCCCGGCACCGTCAGCCTGCAAATCCCTGGCGGCACAAAGGACGTTTACGGCTGGCTCTGCGAGAATGCAGCGGCCAATGAGCCCGCGGCCATTTTCCTCACGGGCCTCGAGGAATCCGCTCCGTCCGGGGCCGACCAGTACCCGGCCGTTCGGTCGTTAAACGCCACCCGCGAACGCTGGCCGCGCACCTTCACCTGTCCCATCGTCTTCTGGGTCCCGGAGTACGTCGCCGCCCTCATCTCGACCCAGGCCAGGGACTTCTGGGCCTGGAAGAGCCACGAGTTCTACTTCGTTTCTGAACTCGCGCGGCCCGAGGTGGCCATCCAGGCCGGGGCGTTCGGCGGGGACGTCGGGTTCGCTATGAACCTGCCGGCAGAGCAGAAGCGATTCCGCATCGCCGAACTGGAGCAGCGCCTTGGGGAAGCCGGGGATGTCCCGTCCAAGGTCCTCGCTCCCCACGTCCTGGCGTGGCTGAACGAACTCGGGGGCCTCCGTTACGTTCTAGGAGACATGCCGGCGGCCATAGCGGCATTGGAACGAGCGCTCCAAGTCGCACGCGCACACGGACACCGCGCCGGAGAGGCCGGCTGCCTGGGCAACCTGGGCCTCGCCTACGCAGCCCTGGGCGAAGCGCGCCGGGCCATCGAGTTCTACGAGCAGCATCTTGAGATCGCCCGCAAGACAGGCGACAGAAGGGGCGAAGAGGCGGCCCTGGGGAACCTGGGCAACGCCTACTCAGCGTTGGGCGAAGTGCGCCGGGCCATCGAGTTCTACGAGCAGGCGCTGACCATAGACCGCGAGATAGGCGACCGACGGGGAGAAGGACAGGACCTGGGCAACCTGGGCAACGCCTACGCGCGTCTGGGTGAAGCGCGCCGGGCCATCGAGTTCTACGAGCAGGCGCTGGCCATCGCCCGCGAGATCGGCGACAGACAGGTCGAAGGCAACACCCTGGGCGGTCTGGGTCTCGCCTACGCGGCCCTGGGCGAAACGCGCCGGGCCATCGAGTTCCACGAGCAGGCGCTGGCCATCGCCCGCGAGATAGGCGACCGGCGGGTCGAAGGCAACGCCCTGGGCAACCTGGGCAGCGCCTACGCGGCCCTGGGCGAAGCGCCCCGGGCCATCGAGTTGTACGAGCAGGCGCTGGAGATCGACCGCGAGATAGGGGATAAGCGCGGCGAAGGGACCGATCTTTGGAACATGGCCCTTGAGTACGAGAAGATGGGGGACCGGAGCGAGGCGGTTTCGCTCGCTGCGGCGTCGCTTGAGATCAAAGAGGCGATCGAAGATCCGAATGCCGAGATGGTGCGGCAGGCGCTCCGGAAGTGGCAGGAGGGGTGACCAGTGCGGAGTGCGGGGTGTGGAGAGCGCAGTGCGGAGTGTGGAGAGCCCAGTGCGGAGTGCGGAGTGCGGAGTGTGGAGTTTGCGGCGGCGGACCGCTTCATTTTTCCTTGCGCCCGACGGCCAGGATCTTTTCGATCTTCTCGGCCGTGAGTTCGTAGTCCGGCAGGAGGGGAAAGCCTTCCCAGACGACGAACCCGCCGGGCTCGATGACGATGACGTGGGGGATGCCGAAGACGCCGAGTTCATTCTTCATCCGGGCCTGGGTGTCGACGGCGCTGTGGTACGTGATGGCGGGGCGCTTGAGTTTCCGGACGTCCGCCTCGGTCTCGTCCGAGATGCCGATGACCACGAGTTCCTTTCCGAACTTCTCGTGAAGCCGGTTCAGCAGAGGTATCGACCTGCGGCACGGGGGGCACCACGTGGCCCAGAACTCCACCAGGACGTACTTGCCCGCCGTCTCGGGCTTCTCCGAGAGCCACTTCTCGACCACCAGTTTCGGCGCCTCGGCCCACAGGCACGACTTGGCCCACAGGCGCTTGCCTTGCTTGATGACCGGCGCCTTGTAGTCGGTGGCAAAGGGCGACCCGGCGGCAAAGCGCGGGATGTCTTTCGTCGAATCGGCCGCGCCTTTGACGCTCGGCTGCGTGGGACACGGCTCGGCCGCTTCCGCTTGGGGCGGCACCTTCGCCGCCGGGCGCGGCGGGTCGGCCGCCTCTTCGCACCCCAGTGACACAACCAGACCCCCTGCCGCGACCAGCACGGCCGCCACGAGCCACGGTCGCCCCGTCATGGGCTTACCAGTTCGGTTCATCGATCGACCTCAATAACGGTTCGCTTGCCGGGGTCGCGCTTGGCACGTGCCACGGTAGAGGAACGTGCCACGGTAGGTGAACGTGCCCCGATAGAGGAACGTGCCACGGTAGAGGAACGTGCCACGGTAGAGGAACGTTCCCCGACGCTTCCGCGTCGGGCTCGTAACAAAGGCGTCGCGCTCGTAACAAAAACGTCGGGCTCGTAGCAAAAGCGCCGGGCTCGTAACAAAGGCGTCGCGCTCGTAACAAAGGCGTCGCGCTCGTAACAAAGGCGTCGCGCTCGTAACAAAAACGTCGGGCTCGTAACAAAGGCGTCGGGCTCGCAGCAAAAACGCCGGGCTCGTAGCAAAAGCGTCGGGCTCGTACGCAAGGTGTCGGCCTCGCCGGGCTGTTACAGGCCGAGATACTCGGCACGAAGGTTCGCCGCCAGGTCGTGAACGAGCGCGAAGGCCCGGCGGGCCGTGTCGGCGTCGCGCGTCCCGATGCCGCAGGCCGGCGTGATGAGACTCTGGCGAAGAACCTGCTCGCGCTCAAAGCCCAGCGCTTCGACCTTCGCGACCTGCCCGAGGAGCCGCTCGCGCAAAGTCTCGACCGTTGCAGCGGCGGCCGCCTCCGGGTCCGTCGGGGCGATGCCCCAGGCGATGTTGCCCCCTCGCTCAAGAAACGCCGCAATGTCGTCGCGGTAGACGAGAAAGTTGTCGGCGAACCCGAAGGCGTCGAACGAGACGATGGTCACCTCCGGGCAGCCGAGCAGGATGGACCACTCGGTATTCGAGCAGCAGTGCGAGCCGACGGTTTCGGCCCCCGACGCGACCGCTCCGAGCGTCTCCTGGACCTGCTCCTTGCCCCACCCGAAGAACGGCGTGCCGAACGACGCCAGGGACGGCTCGTCCACGAATACAACGGGCGCCGCCCCGGCCTGGGCGATACGCTCGGCCTGCCAGCGGACGCGAAGGTGCAGAAACTTCGTCAGAACGTCGCGCAGGACGGCATCGTACAGGATGGGGGTCCCGTCTTCGCCGAGGATGGCCATGCCGACCGTGACGGGCCCCGCGATCTGTCCCTTCGCCTCAGGCGTTCCGCGTCGCGTCACCTGGCGGATGAACGGCTCGAAGGCGGCGGCCGATTCCGGCGCGAGCGCCGCCGCCGACGCCTCGCCCGCGTCGTACGCCGCGAACACCTGCTCGACGCCCAGGAAGAACGCCTCCGTCTGGACCACGCGCAGACGCTTCTCCTCGACCACCAACCCCGGCAGACCCGCGGCCGCCTGCTGGTTCATACCCTCGGCGGGCGAGACCTTGGGAAGTTGCGGCCAATAGGGAAGGTCCGGACAGTCGGCGAAGACCGACGCGATCGCCTGGCCGGCGTCGGTGACCGGCAGGCTGCCTATCCCCGTGCTGCGGCAGTTGCCGAGAAAAGTCATCTACGCCTCCCGAGTCGGTGCGTTTGAACTGTCTGACGGTCGGAACGGCCGGGCATCCTACTGGTGTCGGCCGCAGCACTTCTTGTACTTCTTCCCACTGCCACAGGGGCACGGATCGTTTCGGCCGATCTTGTCACGCGATGGCGTCTCCCCTGCGTCCCGCGCACGTCGCGGCGCGCGTACGACGGCCGGCGTGTCCGGAGGCAGGTCGGCCTTCAGGCCCAGTTCGCGGAACATGGCCTGGCGTGGGATGCGAACGGGCGCGTCCCCCATGGGCGCCAGCATCGTGCGGATCAGCACGGCGACCCGCTGCCGCCCGTCTGTGGTGCGGCACACCTGGCGCGGCGACAGGCCGTTGAAAACCGGCAGCGGCTTGTCGAGCCAATCGATGTAATACTGGTCCATCATCTCCTGGAACTCGGCGGCCATTTCCGGCGTAATCTCAACGGGCTCCGGCTTCGCGATCCGCTCGTCCATGGGGCGGTCTTCGTCGGGCTCGTCGAGGCGACGTGTGGTCACGTCGCGGAAGGTGACACCGGGGAGTCTCGTCAACCATCGGCTGGCCCGGCCAAACCGCTCGGCCGAGTTGACCGACAGGATCAATTCGTCGCCGATGAACTCGATCCTGCCGAGCGACACGGGGCCGCCCAGCACGCCCGAGCCGGGCTGCTCGTCGCGAAGCCAGACGAACTCGTCATTGGCCTCGTCGTATTCGATGTCGGCGCGCCGGCGCAGGGTGCGGCGGACGGCTTCCGGATCGGCCACCCCGAACGAGGCCGTATGCCAAAGAAGAACGTCCCCGTCGGTATTGGCCAAATGGGGCGGCTGCCAGTCTCGCTCCCACTCATCCGACCATTTCCACAGCCATCCGAAGAGGTGTACACCTTGCCGGAGGCCGTCGGGCGTGCATTGCAGCCCGGAGTCCAGGAGGTACTCTGCGGCTTCCAGGCCCATCCCGGCGCCCAGGGGCGGGCCGGCCATTTCGAGGAAGTGGAAAGCCCCTGCGGGAAACGCGCGGCCGGCGACGAACACCTCATCGTCAATGTTCTCGGACATGAGGCGGTCGTGGATCGTCACCGTGCCGCCGAGGAAGACATCGGCCAGGGTCACGGTTCCCGCTTCGGCGTCGTGAGCGGCCACGCGATAGAGCGTCGGACAGGCCTCGGTCCGGGATCGCAGGAGGATGGCCTCGGGCTCGGGCAGGCCCTCGGCCAGCATCTTCTCGGCCTGGGTTTTGCTCTTCCTGGTGGGGCGGTAGTCGAGGATGCCCCATGCGGTGTAGGCCTGGGCGACGCCGCGGGCGTCGTGGGTCTTGAGGTAGCGCTCCAGGTCATCGTCGTCGAAGTACCGCTTGACGGCCCGGGAGGACCAGAGCCGGTCCTCAGAGTGGAGGTGGTGGGCGAACCGTCCGGCAAGGCGGCGGTCGGCTTCCTTCCAACCGGCCAGATCCTCCGGGGCAGGAACGGCCATCGGACTCGGCGCGTCGGCGTCCGTCGAGAAGGGGGGCACCTCTGCCTCAAAATCGCCGACCAATTGAGCCACGATCGCCGCGAGTTGCGGGATGTGCGGCGTGTACGTGCACCGGACGCCGGCCGATTCGAGGATCGGCGCCACGGCGTCGTGGAGTTTGCGGCTGGAGAAGCGGATCTGGCGCGGCAGGCCGCCGCGACCGCTGAAGCCGCCGCTGCGGAGCGTCTCCCACAACGCATCGGCCGCTTCGTCCAGTTGCCCCGCGAGGATCGGTTGCGCCTCAAGGGCGAGTCCCGACGCCTCATCGGCCATCAGCAGGAGCATGATACTGCGGTCATCGTTTTCGATACCACCGGGCATGGCCGGCAGGCCCGCCAGCCACGTCGCGTCCAGGCGCGGCAGGTCCGCCAGGTCGGGACGCTCAGAAGGAAGGGGGAGGATGCGCGGCCCCCGCGATCCCGGCAACGGCTCGCAGGTCAGCGACACGGCGGGGCTGCTCGGTTCCCCCGTCAGCGTCAACGTCAGCGTGCCGGTTTCGCCGTCCGACCCGGCCGGGTTCATCAGTCCCTTGCGGTCGGCCTCCACGACGCCGCGAAGCACCCACAGCAGCGTCCGCAGTTCCGCGTCGTTGGGGAAGCGCGGCTGTCGGCCGGGCCGCTTTGCGATGAACTCCGGCACGAGTTCCGTCGCGCCGGTTGGATGACCGGCCTGCCGAACAAACGCCTTGGCGTCGGGCGTCAGATCCCCAGACAGGGACATGCTGAAGCCCAACGTGTCGATGTTCTCGAAAACGTCGTCTCCCGGACCGGCGGGGTCCAGGATGGCCGAGAGGCATTCCCATGCGTCTCGGCCGCGAAACAGCGTCAGGCCGAACTCCTCATCGGCCTGCCCCATGATAACGCCAACCATGGGCCAAGGCTCATCGGGAACCCGAACGGCGAAGGAGTCGAAGTTGCTGAACCTTTCCCAGAGGTGACGTTTGTCAAAATCCAGCGCCGCTTGGAACACATCGCGGTAGAGATCGTTGAGAGCCATGGCAACCGCGCCGCCTTTCCCGGGAGGCGATGATCCGCATCGGTGGGATTCTCTCGGTTCGCGCGAACCGAGTCAACAGACTCTTGGGCCCGTTCAGCAACTTTGTGACCGCATTCACGTCTCGCGAGCGCCAAGGGGGCGTCAACGCCGGCGCGCCGAGCGGGCGAGGCATGCCCCGCCCCCCTATACAGGCCCTCAGAACCTGTTGCACAAATCATCTTGGCTTCCGCGTGGTGGCCTTCCCAGGCCACCAGGTGTGATTCAGGGCGTCTCGCGGCGGCCTGGTGCTCTGTGACTGCTGATTTGCGGGGTGCCACTGGCTGCTTGTCAGCCAGTGTCGCCAAGCTGGGGGGACGCACTGGCGGGCAAGCCGCCAGTGGCACCCATCGTTTTACATGAAACAGAGCACTGGGAAGGCCGCCGCGCAATTCGTGCAACAGGCTCCACTACCAGCGATAGTCAACCGTGTACGTAACCTGCGCCTTGCCGTCGGCCGCAACCGGCAAGGCGAACTCGATGGTCGTGGCGTCGATCTTCTTGAAGGGGTGGCTCTTGGCGGCGATGGTCCACTGGCCGCCGCGTGTCAGGTGTTCGCGTACCAGGACGGTTACGGCCTCGTTCTTGTGGTTGCGGATGTCGATTGTAATCTTTTCCTGTCGCCAGCGTTTTTCCTGTTTGCGGTCGGTGACGGTTTTTTCGCCCACGATGTCGAAGGCGTCGCCGACGTAGAGTTTCAGTTCCTCGTCCTTGGGGGTGTGGTCGATCTGGTCCTCGCCGACGAACTCCAGGTCGCCGTCGTCGGCGTCACACTTGTAGCAGCGGACCTTGCCCTTCGGCAGGGGCATGCCGAGTTTGGCCGCCTTCGAGTTCTTGAACTCGATGAAGACGTTGACCTTGTACGTGTTGGACTGGCCGTATCGGCGGTGCCAGTACCGGCCGCCCGGCTCGAAGACGTAGCGTTTGATGACCGGCACGTCGGCGGCGGTCAGGAGTTCGACCTGCTTGATCTGGTTGTCGTTGACGGTCGTGGGGCGGTCGAGTGTATACATGTGATACTCGAAGAAGGTTTTTTCGACGAAGCCGCCGACGCCGCCGGCCTTACGCGCCCGATTGGCCCCCAACATCACGGCCGCCTGGGGCTGGGGCGGCGGCTGGATGCGCCGGACGTCGCCCGCCATCAGTTTCAGTTTGGCGTCCTTGAAGCCGGCCCCGCACTGGTTCGTGAGGGTGACCCAGCCGGAGAGGTCCATCTTCGTGTCGTCCGGGCTCACGACGGCCGAGTAGTCGGCCCGCCACGAGAGGCCCGTCGTCTGGTACGTGACCTGCGTCAGGTGGTCGCCGGGCCTGGCGCTTGCGACCTTCCAGACGAGCGTCGGCCGCGTGAGCAGCCCTTCGGGCAACTTGCCGAACTCAATGTTCTGAACGTTGTCCGGACGCTGGACCATGTAGAGGCTCGCGCGCCCCTGGATGACCAACTGCGTCGGGTCGAACGACAGGAGCGTGCCGTCGTACTTGCGGCCGTCCTTGGTGATGACGGCGATGGCGCGGTCGATGTATTTGTCGAGGAGTTTGTCGGCGCTGACGAGGTCGAACTCGTAGTTCTGTTCCAGCACCGTTGTTCCCTGCGGGTCGGTCAGGCTCTTGAAGTGGACGCTGGTGGGGTCGATTCTTTTGGCCACGTCGCGGAACTGGATCGTCGAGACCTTCTCGGGCAGTTTCAGCGTGCGCACCTCTTTGACGACGGCGAAACTCTGGTTGTAGACCGTCAGCGACACGCCTTCCTTCGGCGGGGCGGCGGCCCGGAGGGGCGCGGCCGCCAGGAGGAGAGCCGCAACGGTCGCAAGCGCCAATCGGGTGGACGTTCTCATCGTCAACTCCTTTGCTCGCCGAACGGGCGTCGGGCCCTCAGTAACTCGAGTAACTGAAGTAGTGGACCGTGTAGGTGACCTCCTCCTCGCCGTCCTTCGGCACGGTCAGCGCGTATTCGATGGTCGAGGCGTCGATCTTGGTGTGCTTGCGGCTCTCCTTGGCGATTCGCCAGGTGCGGTTGCTCTCTTCGGCCAGCGGTTCGCGGAGGCGGACGGCGACCGGGCGGTCCTTGTGGTTGCGGACGCGGAAGCGGACGCTCACATCGGACCACCCCAAGCGGTCGGCGTCGCGGCCGCTCTTGTAATCGGTGACGGCCCGCTCGGCGACGATATCGAACGCATCGCCGATGTAGAGGCGTGCGGTCTCGTCGCGCGGGGTGTGCTCGATGCTGTCCTGGCCGATGAACTCGGCCTGGTCGTCCGCCTGGTCGCACTTGTAGACGCGGACCTTGCCCTTCGGCAAGGCCATGCCGAGGTGCGCCTCCTTCTTGTTCTCGAACACCACATAGACGCGGACCTTGCAAGGCATGTCTCCGAGGCGCGGCTTCCAGGGATCGGGTTCCTTTCGGTCGTAGCGGCGTTCCTTCGCCGTCGGCCGCATGACGACGTATTCCTGCTCGACGGGCACCTCGGCGGCCGAGAGGAGTTGCACCTGCTTGACCTCGTTGTGGGCGAGCGTCGTGGGGTAGGGGAGGGTGTAGAGGTGGTACTCGAAGAAGGCCTTCTCCTCGACTTTTTTCCTCTCCATGATATCGCCGAACGAACCCCCGCCCGCCATGGCGTATCCCTCTTTCTTGCGTTCCGGCCCGCGCACGTTGCCGGCAATGAGTTTGACGCGGGCCTCCGGGAACGTGACGCCGCACTCGTTTTTCAGGGTGACCCAGCCGTCGAGGTCCATGCGGGTTTCGTCGGGGCTGAGTGTGGCGATGTAGTCGGCCTCCCAGTTGAGGTCGAACGTCTGGTAGGTGACCTTGGCCAGGTGTGGCCCCGGCTTGGCGGTGCGCATCTTCCAGACGAGCATGGGCTTGGTGATAAGGCCTTCCGGAAGGCGCTCGAGATTGTATCGCCGAACGTTCCATCCAAGTATATGGATGCCCGTGTCGGTGTCCAGGATCGGTCCGCCGCGCCGGTGGGCCAGCAGCGTGCCGCGCAGTTCCTTCCCCTCCGGGTCGAGCACGGTGATCTCGTGGTCGACGTAGGCTTCGAGGAGCTTGTCGGTGCTGACCAGGTCGTACTTGTAGTTCTGCTCCAGGACGTAGGTGCCGTCCGGGTCGGTCAGGCTCTCGAAGCGTACGGTGCGCGGGTCGAGCCCGGCCGCCACGTTGCGGAACTGGATGGTAGCGACCTTCTCGGGTAACTTGATTTGCCGCACCTCCCGGACGACGCCGAAGTTGCTGTTGTAGAGCGTCAGGCGGAAACCTTCCTCCCCCGGCGCAGGGGCCGCATGCGCCGCCGTGCCGGCAAGGACCATCGCTGCCGCAACAAGCGGGACCACCCAACGGAAGTGCCTCATGGCCGTCTCCTTCCCGAAGTTCGGACCGCCCGACGCCCCATACCGAATCGGCGAGGGCGCGGACCACGTAACCCACCCATCATACCCGTTTGACAGGCCGAGTGCAGGGAAGTTTCGCGAAACGGAAAGCGCGCCGAGCCGGACAGCCGGGTGGCGAGACCTGATTGGGCTCGTAGCCCAAGGGGTTGCGCCGCTTACTTACGTG
>CAYVAM010000132.1:0-11640 GCA_964449275.1 uncultured Anaerolineales bacterium | reverse complement strand
CCCTGAAGGGCCCGGAGGGTGCTACGCAGAAAAGGTTCCTGGTACCTTTTTGCCCACCCCGTGATGACAGCGCGGCAGGAAGTCCTTGCAGCGGCGCGGGGCGCGGTTTAGACTACCGGGACCAGTGGCGCACGGTTGGCGGGCGGGCGAAACGCGGCTTTTTCAGGAGCCTCAGCATGGCCAAGGACACCGAAGCGCTGTACGCCGAACGCTTCAGCCGGTACACGACCGCCCTGCGAAACGGGCGGCCCGACAAGGTCCCCATCCGGCCGTTCGTGGCCGAGTTCACCGCCAAGTACGCCGGTTACACCTGCCAGGAGGTGACGCAGGACTTCCAGAAGGCCTTCGACGCGGCGTGCAAGTGCGCCGCCGACTTCGATTGGGACGCCGTCGTCGGCAACATGGTCTACGTCTGGACGGGCCTGACCCAGGCGATGGGGACGAAGTACTATGCGGCGCCCGGCGTCGAGATCTCGGCCGATACGGGCTTCCAGTACCTCGAGCCGCCCGAGGACGAAGCCTTCATGCCGCCCGAGGACTACGACGCCCTCATCGAGGACCCCACCGGGTACCTTCTGAACGTCTGGCTGCCGCGCATCAGCAGCGATATCGTCGCCCCCGGCGAGCCCAACACCGAGCGCAACAACCTGGCGCTCGTGAAGGGCGGGATGGCGATGATGCAGTACTTCAGCGGCTTCGGCGTCCAGGGCCAGCGGCTGCGTGAGGAGTGCGGCACGGTGTCGGCCATCGCGGGGATCCTGAAGGCGCCGCTCGACATCCTCGCCGACAAACTCCGCGGGTACCTCGGCCTGTGCACCGACCTCATGGAGCGCCCGAAGAAGGTCCTGCAGGCATGCGAGGCCCTTCAACCGCACCTGGCACACGTGGCCCTGACGAGCGCCGACCCCGCCAAGCAGGTACCCATCACGATGTGGATGCACCGGTCGTGCGTGCCGTTCATCTCGTTCGACCAGTTCGACACCATCTACTGGCCCACCATGAAGCCGATCATCGAGACCCTGTGGGGCGAGGGGTACCAGGTCATGCTCTACGCCGAGGGCAAGTGGGGGGCGCACCTGGACCGGTTCGCCGAACTCCCGGACGCCAGCATCATCTACCACTGCGACAAGGACGACATCTTCGAGGTGCACTCCAAGATCGGGCACAAGTTCGCCATCAGCGGCGGTATGCCGAACACGGTGCTGGCCTTCGGCACCCCCGACGAGGTCCGCGAGCGGTGCAAGGCTATCATCGACGGCGTCGCCAAGGACGGCGGGTACATCATGGACGCCTCGGCCATCATGCAGAACACCGCTCGTGTCGAGAACGTGCAGGCGATGACCGACTTCACACGCGAATACGGCGTATATTGAGAATTCGATGGCACGCGACGATACAAGTTAGCCGCCGGGCTTGCCCGGCGCGCCGGAGGGTACCGACATGACCAAACAAGCCGACAAACCCAAGAAGCGCCCCGGCGTCTGCATCCCCTGGGACGAGAAGGTCAAGGAACTGCCCGAGATCACCGGCGACGCCGAACTCGTCCAGCGAGTCTGGGAAGAAACCGACGCCCTGGCCTACACGTACGTGTGGCACTGCCTGGTGTCGTTCTGACCGGTGGACGCGCCCGCCGAAGCGAGCGTCGTTGCCCGCGAAGGCGGGTGCCTGAGAATGTAGGCCGCGGCGCGCCGCGGCCCATCGCTTGCGATCCTCCACCCCTCACTTCGACACACCGCGTGTGTGGACATCGAAAGGAACCACAATGAGAGGAAGCAGCCTGACGGCCCTCGGCGTCGCGGCGGCGCTCGTGGCACTTACGGCACTGGGCGTTCCGGGCGCGCGAGCGGCGGACGGGTCGCGGCCGAGCGGCGCGAACATCCATCTGCGCGGCAGCATGAACAACTGCCGCATCCGGTTCGAGCACGAGAAGAAGGGCCACGTGGCGTTCATGGGCGGGTCCATTACCGAGATGAACGGCTACCGCCCGATGGTCGCCAAGTTCCTTACGAAGCGTTTTCCCGACACGGAGTTCACCTTCACGGACGCCGGCATTTCGTCCACGTGTTCGACGACCGGCGCGTTTCGCCTGGCGGCCGACGTGCTCAGCAAAGGGCCGGTGGACCTGTTCTTCATCGAGTTCGCCGTCAACGATGACCAGGACGCCGGCCACGCCCGGCGCGAGTGCATCCGCGGCATGGAGGGCATCATCCGCCACACGCGGCGGCACAACGCCAACGCCGACATCGTCGTCACGTACTTCGTGAACCCCGGCATGCTCGAGACGATCCAGGCCGGCAAAACACCGCTCACCATCGGCAGCCACGAGGCGGTCGCCGAGCATTACGGCGTGCCGACGATCAACCTCGCGAAGGAAGTGGCCGACCGGATCGCGGCCGGCACGCTGACGTGGAAACAGTTCGGCGGCACGCACCCCGCGCCGTTCGGCAACGCCATCTGCGCCCGGATGATCGAGGACCTGCTCGGCCGCGCGTGGAGCCGACCCCTTCCGGCGAACGCCAAGAAGACGCCGCATCCGATGCCGCCCGAGCCGCTCGACCCCCTGCACTACGGCGCCGGCCGGTTCATCGACCCGTCCCGCGCCGCCGGCCGCGACGGGTGGACGCTCGGGGTGCCCGACTGGCGTAACCTGAAAGGAAACTGCCGCAGCCGATTCGCCAAGACCCGGATGCTCTGCGCCGACCGGCCCGGGGCGGAACTGACGCTCGATTTTACGGGCACCGCCGTCGGAGCGTACATCCTCGCCGGGCCGGACGCGGGCGTGGCCCAGGCAACCGTGGACGGCGGACCGCCGAAGCAGGTCAACCTCTACCACCGCTACAGCAAAGGCCTCCACTACCCGCGGACCGTGATGCTCGCCACCGACCTGAAACCCGGCCGGCACACGCTGCGCCTCCGCATGGCCGGCGAGACACGAAGCGGCGGCCACGCCATGCGGATCCTCCAGTTTGCGGCGAACTGAAACGCCCGCCCTTGCGCGCGAGCGTCACTCCACCTCGCAGGTCACCTTGGCCGTGCCGATGTTGCCGCCGCGGTCGATGACCGTGACGATGAGGTCCGCCTTGCCTTTCTTCAGCGGCCGGACGGGCAGCGTCGCCGCAAGGTCGGCGCTCGTGCCGCTCAGGTCCGCCCCGCCGACGGTGCTGTCCATCGGGCGCCACCAGTACAGGACCGCCGCCAGGCCCTTATCGTCGGTCGCGCTGCCGCGCACGGGCACTTCGCGGGCGCCGGCCTTGAGTGTAGGAGGCGGGGCCAGTTCCAGCCGCGGCGCTTTGCGGTCCCCGAGGTCGGCATCCTCTGAAAGGAAGCGCGAGCGTGCCAGGACCCGGGCGTTGTCGGGCGAGAACCCGACCCGCTCACTCTCCGGCCCCTGCCCCGGATAGTTGCGGCGGAGGCTCCGGAACCCGTTGCCCATGACGTACTGTCGGTCCTTGCGGTGATCGTGCGGCAGGCCGAAGGCGTGGCCCATCTCGTGGGCGACGGCGCCGAAACCGTCCTCGATGAACTCGAACCGCGGCGAGTTCATCCGTCCGCACCCCAGCGCCACGCGGCCGTTGATGGCCGTCTCGTCGGCCAGCAGCCGCAACTGCTCGTCGATCGTCGTCGCACAGAACTCGTCGCGAAGGATCCAGGCGGAGAACAGCCCCGCCCCGCCGCAGGCCGTGTAGTAACAGCCCAGCGCCACCCCGCCGCGCCACTCGAACTTCGTCGGCCCGTCGTCGTACGTCTCGGCGAAGATGACGTGCAGGGTCTCGCTGCACCGCCCCAGGGCAGCCTCGACCTCCGGCAGAATGGTCCGCCACTGTCTCAGCGGCTTGAACTCCGGGTCGCCGTTGTAATGAGCCGCCTTCTGCTTGCCCCTGATGACGTGGACAACCAAACCGTCGGCGTCGAACTCAAAGTCCAGGCCCCGGGTCTGGCAGCCGTGTTTCCGCAGATCCCGGCGGTACAGGTCGGCGATGAACGTCATCACGACGCCGACTTTGCCGCGCCAGTTGGCCGCCGGTTCCCGGTCGCTCGGCACGAAGTACGTGACACGGACCTTGTGCGCCCGGCCGAGGTCCTTGAGCGGCTCCGGGCGGAGCGCCCAGGCCAACCGGGCGCCTGGTGCCAAAAGGATGCCGACACAGAGACACACCGCGGCGACCAGGGGCCGCCGGATAGCCACGCGGGCCTCTCCCGCACTGTGCATCGTTTCACAGATTTTCATGTAACCCCCGATTCTGGATGCTCAAAGGGGATTATACGCGCCCGCGCGGGCCGAACCATGACATTTCCACCCTCCCGCGCGGCGTCCGGGAGGCTATATTGTTGAATCGCGGTCGCTTTTCGTATAACCAGACGGCAGAAATCGAGTATAATACCCTGGGCAAGGGTTAAACTCGCCGGGCCTCCGGGAGATGAGACCATGAGGACTCGCTTCAGTCTGTGGCCGGCGCTGGCGGCGCTGATGGTTCCGGCGGGAATCGCCGCAGGTCAGGTCGAGTCGCGCTGTCTGCCGCCCGAGATGCCGAAGACGCTGTTCCCCCGCTGGGTAACGCAGTTACCCCAAGTCGAGTCCCAGGAGGTCTCCCCACCCCTGGTGAACGAGAAGGACAACGCGCGGAACGGGTCCGCCAACGCCGTGAAAGACCTCGCGGGCATGGCCAAGGAAGCGCGTGCCACCATCGAACTGGCCCAATCGGGCAAGTACAAGGAAGCAACCGTGGGCGGCGATGCGCTGCTCAGACTGCCCAGCCACAACTACGGCGACTTCACCTGGGACTACCTCGCGAACGCGACGGCCTGGTCGCACATCCAGACGGGCAACCTCAAGGCAGCCGGGAATGCCCATAGCGCCGCCGTCGCGCGGGTCGTCGATACGGCTATCCTCCAGTACCACCGCCTCGCCGCCGCGATGCTCGACAAGACCGAGAAATCCGCCCGCCAGTTGAAGGATTACTCCACGTACCGCAATGAGATGATCAAGCGCCTGGCGACACACCTCGAGGGCTACAACCGGAACATCAACGCGGCCAAGCAGAGCCCCCTGGCCCCTACCAGGGAACGCTGTCTCAAAACCGCCTACGACCACCTTCGGGTCATGATTGCAGCGGACCCGGACACCGGGAACGAGTTGGCCAAGACGTCCTTCCGGGAGGCGGCCGACGGGCTCGCCAAGGTCATCGCCCCGGCGCTGCTGGCCGAGGCGAGAAGAGCCGGCGACAACCTCAGCGAGACCTTCAGCAGCCTGGTCTTCGAACGGCAGTTCGGCATCTGGAACAGCCGCGTCAAGACCCTCCGGAACAAGGTCCGGCACGTCAAGCGCATCTGCCGCATGCACGACTACCTGCTCCGCGCGAAACTGGCAAGCAGCACCGACGCCAACCGGATATTCCGCGAGGCCCACCGGCTGCTCTTCGTCCCCAACAACCCGCGTCTGGTGTGGCAAGAACTCGGGAAGATAACTATCCTGAACGGCCTCGCCCACCAGGACGTCCGCTGCAGGGTGCCCTACCAGGAAACCAAGATCGCGCCGTTCGGCACGACCGCGACCGCGAGCCAGGGCGACCAGGCCGGCTGGAATAGAATGGGTAAGATGGACGGCGACATGCGGAAAATGGACGGCTCGTTCAACAAAATGGACGGCCCGTTCAAGAAGATGGACGGCTCGTTCAAGAAGATGGACGGCTCGTTCAAGAAGATGGACGGCAAGATGGGCGGCGACGGGTTCAAGTCCTTCCGATAGCAACCGGCCGGCAATTTTCCTTGAAAAGCCTTCCCCCATTTCGTCTCCTACTGACGGGGTTAAGGCGACACGTTGCATGACACAGGTTGCGGGCGCCAACACGGGGGCGGACCTTGCGGCTTATCGAGCGCGCGAGTCCGCCCTGTATCAGATCCGCGAAGCCGTGTCCGCCTCCGACACCTGGGACAACTTTCGCGCGGCCCTCGAATCCCTCGACATGCCGGAAATCCGCGCCCGCCAAATCCTTGATGTGCCCGTCGCGATGGACCTGCACCTCCACTCGACGTGCTCCGACGGCGAGAACCCGCCGCACAAACTCGCCTGGCTCGCACGGATCATGGGGCTACAGACCATTGCCTTGACCGACCACGACAGCATCTCAGGATGCCGGCCACTCTACGGCGAGGCCATGCTTCTGGGCGTCTCGGTCATGCCGGCGGTGGAACTTTCGACCGACCGCAGCGGCCTGGAGATCCTCGTGTACTTCCCGGACGCCGGCCGCTTCTTCAATTTTCTGACCTCGCCGCCCGGACACCGCTTCGCCAAGTATCTTGAAAAGAAACAGCAGGGTGTCCACGAGGCCACTCTCAAAGTCGTCGCAAGCGTCAATCGCTGGCTCAAGCGCCAGGGCGTGCCGCCCGATGAGCACGTCACCGAAGTGGAACTCGACGCCTGGTTCGGCGGCCGGAAACCGTACTACCCCGGCACGGTGGCCGTCCTGGGTCTGAAACGCCTGAGCCCGGCCAAGCGCAAGAGCCTCGGCATCCACGACCCCCGGAAGTTCAACACCAAGGTCGTCGTGCCCGCGCTGAAGCGTCTGGCCTACTTGCCCGGCGGCAGGCCCAACATCGCCGATGCCACCAAGGAGGTCCGCAAACAACTCGCCGCCCTACGGCGATCGGGCGTCGGCCCCATCACCATCCTCAGCCATCCGAAGGAACTCGTGACCAAGGGCAAGATGTCGCTCGGCCAGGTCGCCAAGACGGTCGAGTACCTGGCGGCCGAAGCGGGACTCGACGGCGTGGAGGTCGGCTGCTCGCGCGACGGCGAGGCCGACGTCCGCGTCTGGCAGGAGATCATCGGCGACTTGAATGCCCGGATCGACGCCGGCGACATCAAAGCCCCGGGGCCGCTCCTGGCCGCCAGTTATTCGTCCGACTTTCACGTCCTGGCGCCGGGACGGGCCACCGGCGAGATCACACTCGGCTTCGGCCTCCTCGACGAGCGACCGGACCACCGACGCGGAAACCTGCGGCCGCAGACCCCGCCGCATGAACTCCTCGAAGCCATGCGCCACCGGTCATCGCTTCGCGTCAAGAGGTAGTTCGGCCGAAACGCTGCCACGACGTGCCGAGGGCCGGAAGCCCTACCCCTCACGGCTCCCGGCCCTTTTCGATTGATCGTCCGCTCCGCACACGCCCAGGAAGCGCTGCCGAGAACGGTTACGCCCAGTGCGGAGCCGGACGGCCCACCACCATCCTGGCGCGCCGCGACCGGCTCGGACCGATGCCTCTCAGGCGGCGCAGTTCGTCCGTCGTCACGGCAAACCCGCATTCCGTGCACAGGAGAACGTACACGCGCTTGCCGGTCCGCTCGTGCGTGATCTTGCCCAGCCGCTTGAGGACGGCGCGGTCGTGGCGGCAGGTTGCCACCGGGTCTTCGAACAGCGTCATCGCGGTCGGCTCCTTGCACGCCGGGTGGTAGGGGAACCACTGAAGGGTACGTGCAATAGAGCGGCCGACCGACCTACCTATCGGCCGAAACACCGTCCGGCGTTAGCCGAAACTGCCGCCCCGACCGACGTTAGCCACTAAAAAGGTACCTGGTACCTTTTCCCCGTTTCGGCGTTCTCGGCCACAAGAAGGCCGTTTTGCCGAAAAAGGTACCTGGTACCTTTTTTTCGGCCGCCAGGCGGAGTCAAGAGACCAAGCAGCCTCGTCGTGCCAGCCGTCAAGCCTGGGGGAAGAACATCGCCTCGGCAAATCGCATCTGGAAATCCGGCCGCTGCGACAGTTCCACGTGCTCGACGCCGCGCGCCACGTCCTCCGCCACCTGCCGCATGTTACGGTTCATCAGCAGCATCCTGGCGCCCGCGCCGGCGGCGTTCCCGACGAAGCGGACCTTCTCGGGCGGCACGGGCGGAATCAGGCCGATGGCCTGTGCCCGGTCGGGCCGGATGTAGTTGCCGAACGCCCCGGCCAACAGCACTTCCTCGATGTCGTCGATCCCCGCCCCGAACTCCTCGAGCAGCGTCCCGATGCCCGCCGCAATCGCGCCCTTCGCCAGTTGCACCTCTCGCACATCTCTCTGCGTCAATAGGATGGGGTGGCGTGCACCGGTCTGGTCCCCGGCCGCCAGGAGGAACCCCCTCTCGCCGTCGGCGCCGACGATGCGACTCGCCAGGCCCGGGGCATGGGCCAGGTCGTCGGCCGAGCGCATCAGGCCCGTCTTCTCGATGACCCCTGCCGCCAGCAGCGATGTGACGGCGTCGATCAGGCCCGTCCCGCAGAGGCCGATGGCGGGGGCATCGCCGATCGTGTGCAGGACAACCTCCTCGCCTTCGATGTCCACGCGATCGATGGCCCCGTCTGCGGCCCGCATCCCGTATCGAATGCGGGCGCCCTCGAACGCCGGTCCTGCGGCGGTCGAGCACGCCAGGATTCGCTCGCGCGTCCCCAGAACGATCTCGCCGTTGGTTCCGACGTCGATGGTCAGTCTCAGGGCATCGCCCTCGTGCATGCCGGTAGCCAGGATGGCCCCGAGGGTGTCGGCCCCGACGAACCCGGCTATGAGCGGCGCCGTGTACAGGCGGCCGCGCTGATGAATCTTCAGACCCAGCGTCCGCGCCGGCACCGAATGAGCCGACGCCGATGCCGCCACAAACGGCGCCCGCCCGATCGCGTCGGTCGGCAGCCGCAGCAGCAGGTGGTTCATCGTCGTGTTGCCGACCATCGTCGCCTCGTACACGACCGACGGCCGGATGTGCCCGCGGCGACACACCTCCAGGACCATCTCGTTCAGGGCATCGACAACCATCTTCTGTAGCGTCCGCGCGCCGCTCGTCTCGCGGCCGGCGTACTCGATCCGCGCGACGACATCGTCGCCGTAGGCCGTCTGCGGATTCGTCCGGCTGGCCACGGCCTTGACGTCGCCCGTCACCAGGTCCACAAGGTACCCGACGAGGGTGGTCGTACCAACGTCGAAGGCAATGCCGTAACAGGCATCGCTGGTCGTGGGCCGGTCGACGTGAACTACCTCGTCGCCGATGATGACGACCGCGGGGTGGAAGTCGAGCGTCCGCAGCCGTTTCGGCAGGTCGCGAATCGCTTTGACGCCAATCGTCAGGTCTGCCAGGCCGTTCTCCGCCAGGGCGTCGAGCAGGCGGTCGGCGTCGGACCGCTGGTCGGCCACCGACGGCTCCGGCAAATGAACCGCCGTCTTGCGGACGTTGGGCCTGAGCGGCACGTCGAACATCGCGCCGTCGGTCAGAATCTTCTGATCGCCGACGCGCGTCTCCTCGGGGACCAAGACGCGCAAATCCGTCGTGACGCGCACTTGACACGCCAAGCGCAGGTTGCGGGCGATTTCCTCGCCCGTCAGGACGCTGCGGCAGGCCTCCGACGGCTCCGGCGGGTCATCGGGGATGACGACGCGGCACCCGCCGCAGGTGCCCTTGCCACCGCACGGGCTTTCGAGATGGAGCCCTGCGGCGCGTGCGGCCTCCAGCAGCGTTTGCCCTTCGGGGACCTCGAGCATCCTCCCGTCGGGCTCAAAGACCACGCGATGCATCGCCTGCGACACGCCCCACCTCGTTCGACGAAAAGGCAAACGACAGGGCATCATAGGCCCCCCGCTCCGCCCTGTCAACGACGCCGCAAGGTTGCATGTGCCCTGCCGAGGTTTATAATCGGCGGTCGGCAACGGCACGCGCCGCGCAAGCGCGGCGGCTAACGGTTAACGCTACGCGCCGCGCAAGCGCGGCGGCTAACGGTTAACGCTACGCGCCGCGCAAGCGCGGCGGCTAACGGTCAGCCGCCGAGTTTGCTCGGCGCGTAGCGGAGCGACGAAAACGAATCGAAAGGGCGAACCCTTGGGCATCTCCACTTTCCGCGCTCCGGGCAGGTTCGTTTTCGGCGTCGGCGCCGTCGAAACGCTCGGCGATCACGCCCGACGGTTCGGCGAGCGCGCCGTCCTCGTGACCGGCCGCAAGGCCATGGCCGACGCCGGCGTGACCGGCCGCGCCTTGGACGTCCTCAAGAAGGCCGGCATCGAGGCCGCCCTGTTCGATGAGGTCGAACCGGAACCGGACGTCACCACGGTGGACCGCCTGCGGCAGGTCGTCCGCGAGCACGCCCCCGACGTCCTGATCGGCCTCGGCGGCGGCAGTGCGATCGACGCCGCCAAGGTCGCTGCCGCACTCGCACACCACGACGAGCCGACTCGCGCGTTTCACCAGGGGGCTGAAGTCACACAGCCCGTCCTGCCGAACATTGCCGTGCCCTCGACCAGCGGCACGGGCAGCGAGATGACCAACAACGGCGTCATCAGCGACCACGAGCGGCGGCACAAGGCCAGCATCCGCGACGAGTCGATGGTCCCCGCCGTCGCCCTGGTGGATCCCGAGATTACGGTCTCCTGCTCGCCCGAGGTGACCGCGATAAGCGGCGTCGATGCGTTTGTCCAGGCGGTCGAGTCGTACGTCTCGCGGCACGCCACGCCCCTGACCGACGCCGTCGCGCTGCGAGCCGTCGAGGAACTCATCAAGGCGCTGCCGACGGTCGTGGCGCAGGGAAAGAATCTCGACCTTCGGACCGCCGCCGCCTGGGGCAGCGCCATGGCCGGCCTGGCCCTGACGAACGCGAGGCTGGGCATCGTCCACGGCATGGCCCACCCGATCGGCGTCCGCTACGGCGTGCCGCACGGCCTGGTCTGCGGCGTGCTGCTGCCGGCGGCGCTGGAGTTCAACCGCGAGGCGGTCCCGGAGAAGTTCGAGAGGCTCCGCCAGGTGCTCGGCGGCGACCCCGTCGGGTACGCCCAGGGTCTGCTCGTGGCGTGCGGCCTTCCGATGCACCTGAAGCAGTACGGTCTGGAGCCGGACACGTTCGACGCGATGGCCGAGGAAAGCCTGCCGAGCGGCTCAACCAAAGCCAACCCGCGCGACGTGACCAAGGACAACATTGTCGCCATGCTCGGCAAGATCAGTTAGCCGGCGGGCTTGCCCGCCGCGCGCCGTTGCCGGACTGAGGGCATACGATGACACGAGCCAGATCCCGCGACGAGATCCGCGAGTTCGACCGTCATGCGATCAAGGATCTCGGCATTCCCGGCACCGTCCTGATGGAGAACGCCGGCCGCCAGATCGCCGACGTGGCACGCGACATGATCAGAGACGTGGCCGATCCGAAGGTCCTCATCCTGGCCGGGCGAGGCAACAACGGCGGCGACGGGTTCGTCGTCGCGCGGCACCTGGCGATGGACGGCGTTCGGGCCGACGTCGTCCTGCTGGCAGCGAGAGAGCAAGTGCGCGGCGAGGCCGCGACGAACCTGGAGATCCTCGAGAAGATGGGTTTCGAGATCCGGGTCCTTGACGGCCCGCCGGAGAGGATCGTCGCAGAGTTCGAGCCGCTTCCGGAGGCGGCGGACCTCGTCGTGGACGGTCTGTTGGGCACCGGCACGCGCGGCGAAATCCGCGAGCCGTATGCCGGCGTGATAAACGCCGTCAACGCAGCCGGTAAGCCCGTCCTGGCCATCGACATCCCCAGCGGTCTGGACTGCGACACGGGCCGGCCGCTCGGACCCACGGTCCGGGCCACAAGAACGGTCACCATGGCCGCCATCAAGACGGGTTTCGAGCAGCCCGGCGCGGCCGAGTATACCGGCGAGGTGATTCTGGC
>CAYVAM010000131.1:0-11754 GCA_964449275.1 uncultured Anaerolineales bacterium | reverse complement strand
TTGGCGAGGGCTCGGTCGAAATGACATCGCTTCGAGAGCACGCTAAACAGGTATCAGCAGAGGAATACGGCAGTTGGGCGCAAGATTCCGGGCGGGATGCCGAGAAACGGCGATCCTGCCCTGAAAAGCGGTGCCGAGGGCGATATCCCGATGACCGTTGGCCCATGGCACAAGGCTCGGAATTGCTAAAGGCAGGCGGCTTCCAATGCCGAATTAGCGGAAGCCACGGAGTAAAGCACTGTTAGGCTGGGGGGGGCGCTCTGGTGTCCCCCTGCGTGGTACTAGCGCACCTGCGGCAGGCACCTTCCCCTAAGGTGCGAAGACGTGAGTCTGCCGCACGAGAAATCCGAGCAGGTCGATCCGGCCGACGGCCCACCGTCTGCGCAGGTCGAGGAAGGCGCCCGGGGCGCCCCGGCCGCTGTGGCCGAGAACGATCCGGCTGCCACCGAAGAACTGATCTCGCAACTCGGTCTGGAACCGGAGATGGTGGCCGGCCACGTCCTTGACCCGGTGGTCGTCCACCTTCTGCCGGAAGGCCTGGTCCGCGAACATCTGGCCATCCCCGTCTGTCTGAACGACGGGGTGCTGGTTTTGGCGACCTGTTGTGACCCCGACCTCGCCCTGGTTGACCAGATCGAACTCGTGACGGGCCACCGCGTGGAGCCCGTCCAGGCGAGCGAGAAGGAAATCCGGCGGACGATCGAACGCTACTTCTCCGTCGACCGCAGTTTCGAGGAAGGTCTCAGCGACGTGGCCGGCGGCGAGAAGGGCGACGCTGCGGGGCGTGTCATCTCCCTGAACGAGCGGCTCGGAACCCGGCGCGACGCGCCGGCCGTACGCCTGGTTGATTCCATCCTCCGAGGAGCCGCACGACGCGGCGCCAGCGATATTCACATCGAGCCCCTCGAGAAGGAACTCCTCGTCCGATACCGCATCGACGGCGTGCTGCACGACATGATGCGCGTGCCCAATAACATCCAGGAAGAGGTGGTCTCGCGCGTCAAGTTGATCTCGGCGCTCGACATCACCGAGCACCGCGCGCCGCAGGACGGCCGCATCAGCATTCGCATGGAGTCCTCTGAGTTCGACATGCGTGTCTCGACGCTGTTGACGGTCGACGGCGAGAAGATCGCGATCCGGCTGCTGAACAAGTCGTCCGGCGGCCTGAGCCTCCGCGAGTTGGGCATGCCCGACGAGCAGCGAGAACTGTTCGCCAAGATCATCGCCCGGCCTTACGGCATGGTTCTGCTGGCGGGGCCGACCGGCAGCGGCAAGACCACCACGCTCTACGCGGCGCTCCGGGAGGTTGACCGCGAGCACCTCAACGTCACCACCATCGAGGACCCCGTCGAATACTCCTTCGACCTCGTGAACCAGATCCAGGTCAACCCGGCGGTGGGGTTGACGTTTGCGGGGTCGCTCCGGACGGTGCTGCGGCAGGACCCGGACATCATCATGGTCGGCGAGATCCGCGACACCGAAACCGCGCGCCTTGCGATCCAGGCCGCCATGACGGGGCACCTCGTGTTCTCGACGCTGCACGCGAACGATGCCCCGAGCGTCATGGACCGCCTCAAGGACCTGGGCGTCCAGCCGTTCCTGATGGCCTCGACCCTGGCAGCGGCGATCTCGCAGCGACTGGTGAGGCGGGTTTGCCCGGAGTGCGCCGAGACCTACCTGCCACCCGAGGAACTCGTGGCCGGAACCGGCCTGGAAGGCGTTGACCTCAAGCACGGTCGCGGATGCGACATGTGCATGGACACGGGATACCGCGGACGCATGGGCATGTTCGAGATCCTTCCCGTGAACGAGGCTATTCGCGAGGCGTTCCTGCAGGGCGCCTCCAGCGATGCTCTGAAGACACTGGGCCGCGAGACCGGCATGATCGCCATGCGGGATTCCGCCATCGAGGCCGTCCGCAACGGCCACACGACCATCGAGGAACTTCGCCGCATTCTGCCTCCTGAGGATATTGAATTGTGAGCACCGACGTCCTGGAAAAACCTAAACCTGCCGGGCCGACCGCCCGAAAGAAACCGGGGTCCGGACCGGCTGCGCGCGGCGGCGGGCCGCCCAAGGCCTCCAAGGGCGGCGGCTTCCCTTGGAAGTCTCGCGTCAGCGAAGGCGCCCTGGTGCCGCTATGCCAGCACCTTGCGGCCCTGGTGGGCAGCGGAATCAGCCTGACGGAATGCCTGAGGACGTTCGCTGAGGAGACGCCGCCTGGCACGCTCCGCGGGGTCCTGGCCGACATCATCAACGACATTGAGGCGGGACGCAAACTCTCCGTAGCCCTTGAGCGGCACCCGGAGCATTTCTCGCCGTATTTCCGGGCCTCGGTCTGGGCCGGCGAGGAAAGCGGCCAGATGCCCGAAACCCTCGACCGCCTCGCCCGCTACCTCGAGAACAAGCAGGAGACGAGGCAGAAGATCCGCAATGCGTTCGCGTACCCGATTACGCTGATCGTGGTCATCGTCGGCGTCGTCTCGTTCCTGCTGCTCTACGTGATTCCGGTCTTCTCGGGTGTGTACCAGCGGATGGGCGTGGGCCTGCCGCTGCCGACGCAGGTGCTGGTGGATTTCAGCCACCTGCTCGTTACGTCGCCGTGGGTGCTGGCCCTGCCGGTTGGCGGCTTCGTCGGGCTGGTCCTCTGGATCCGGAAGAGCCCAGTCGGACGGTTGTGGTTCGACCGGTGGAAGGTCCGTATTCCGATCGTCGGGCCGCTACTCAAGAAGATGGTTCTCTACCGCTTCATGCGTTCCTTCGGCGAGATCATGGGCGCGGGCATCCTGGTCCTGAAGGCGCTGGACCTGGCGGGACGGGTCACCGGCAACGAGGCCTTCATCCAGGCGCTGGGTCCGGTGCGGGCGGACATTCAGCGCGGCACGGGTCTGACGGAGCCGCTGCGGCGGACGGGCTGGTTCTCCCCCTCGCTCCTTCAGGTGATCTCGAGCGGCGAGCAGTCCGGACGCGTGCCCGAGTTGCTCGGCCGCGCTGCCGATATCCTGAGCCGCGACGTCGACCTGACGCTGAAGCGCGTCGTCGGACGGATCGAACCGCTGCTGACGGTCGCCATGGCCCTCATCGTCGGGCTCGTCCTGTTGGCCGTGTATCTGCCGATGTTCGACGTCATGCAGCACGTGGGCAAGTGACGGTTCGCCCTTGGCCGCGCAACGTGCGCCGGCGGGGGATGCACATAGGGGCATGGAGTTGAAAGGAGTTGTCTGATGTCCAGGAAGAGAGGTTTTACGCTGATTGAGCTGTTGCTGGTGGTCGTCATCCTGGGGCTCTTGGCCGCCGTGGCCATCCCCCGGCTGGCTGCTTCTGGGAGTGACGCGAAGAAGAATACCTGCAAGGCCAACATCGCGCTCATCAACTCCCAGATCGAACTGTGGGCCGTCAACCACGACGGGGTGTATCCGGCCGACGCAAGCGCGTTCGGCACGAACGTCCTGAACAACACGGATGTCTTCCCCGACGGCCCGCCGGTCTGTGGTTACGGCACCCCCTACACCTACGACCCGAGCACCAAGCGCGTCGAACCGCATAGCCATTAACGGTGCGCGGGCACGGTCAATGGCGGACCACCAGTAGCCGTCCTGGCGTCGGATTGAGGGCGGAGGCTCGTGTTTTGGTACGTAAAGAGGCGGCGTGCCCCGGCCAAGTGGGGTACGCACCCAGGCAAACTGGTCGCATTTGAAGGAGGAGGCATTATGCCACGGCATAGGAATAAGGGCTTTACCCTGATTGAGTTGCTGCTGGTGGTGGTCATACTCGGACTCTTGGCCGCCGTGGCCATTCCGAGGCTGGCCGCCTCTGCGAGTGATGCCAAGAAGAATACCTGCAAGGCCAACATCGCGCTCATCAACTCCCAGATCGAACTGTGGGCCGTCAACCACGACGGGGTGTATCCGGCCGACGCAAGCGCGTTCGGCACGAACGTCCTGAACAACACGGATGTCTTCCCCGACGGCCCGCCGGTCTGTGGTTACGGCACCCCCTACACCTACGACCCGAGTACCAAGCGCGTCGAGCCGCACAGCCACTAACCGCGCGAGGGCGCGGCCGGCGGACCAGGCAAGACGGATGACCGCGTCTGACGGGTCGAATCAGGTGCCGGGGGAAAGATCGGTGTGCGGAATGTACGGCCGTCGCGAGAGCGTCGCGGACAGTGTGAGCAGGATGGCGCGGGCGCGCCCGCGCTGGCGGCGTGCTCCGGCCGGCGTCACGCTGATTGAGTTGCTGGCCGTGGTGGTGATGCTCGGCCTGCTGGCGGCGGTTGCGCTGCCCCGGCTGGCCGAGGCGAACCTCTGGATGGCCGAGGGACAGGCCGCCGCCTGCAAGTGTGCCGCCACGCTCCGCCTGGCACGGCGCATGGCCGTCGAGAACGCCGCCGACAACACGCTGGGGTACGTGCTCGTGTGCACGAGCACAACGTATCGCATTCTCGATCCTATGGCCGGCGGTTTCGGCGAGTGGATTGCCCTCCCCCACGGGTGGCAGTTTGACAGGAGCAACTACATCGTGCTGCTCGACCCTTACGGTGGCGCCCGACCGGCAGTTGGGCTGCCGGACGACGTCGTTATCCGCAAGGGCGCCCACCAGTGGATTATCCACTTTGAGCCGGCCACCGGGTACGTGTGGTACGAGCGGGGCGAGGAGAGTTAGGTGCGCTACACAAGCCGACATCGCAGGGGCCTGACACTGATGGAACTTCTCTTGGCGGCGGCGTTGCTGGCCGCGTGTGCGGTGCCCATCGTCGAGGCCACGACCCATGCCCTGGACCTCTCGTATCAGATCGAGACGCGGACCAAGGCCACCCTGCTCGCGCAGCACGAGATGGAGGCCGCCATGGCCATTGCGGCAGAGGACTTCGACCAGACCATCGCGAAGGACTCCGAGGACCTGGGCGGCGGCTTCCTCGTTACGATCTCGGGCGTCCGCACCGGCCTGCGCAAGACCTTTACCGTCGAGGTCGGCCGCGATGCAAACGGGAACTCGCAACTCGACGCCGACGAAGTCCTTGTCGCTTTTGTGACGCGCGTTGCGGACATGACGACCTACTAGCAAGGTGGTGGTAACCGTGGTGATGGCAACGCGCTTTGCGCGGCGGGTCTCCCGACCTGCCGCGCTGGACGGGGCCGGAAAGCGGGCTCGACTCACGGTGGGTGAGGACACCCACCGCGCGAAGACGTGGGGGCAACGATGACTGACGCGCCAATCCGAAGGCCGTGCGGCCGGTGCGGGTGGACGCTTTTGGAGTGTCTGCTCGCCCTGGCCATTATGGCCACCGTCTTTGCGGCGGTCGTGCCGCTCCTGCATTCCGAGACGATGGCGCTCAATACGGCCCGCCCGATGATCCTCAAGGCCCAGGAGGCGCGGTACGCCCTGGCCCGCGTCACGGCGGCCCTGCGGCAGGCACGGGCCGTGATGGAGGTCACGGACGGCGGAGGACCCGACGCTGCAATGAATTTCGTCGCCGGCGACGGCACGCTCACGACGTTCCAGCGAGACGCCGCCTCGAACGAAGTGCGGTACGGCCCGGCCGGATCGGAGGCCGTCCTCGCGAAGAACTGCACCGGCATTGCCATCACGTGTTACGCCGCCGACGCCCAGACACTGGGCTCGGGGAGCCTGGCAAAGACCGCCGGTGTCTCTATCGCCGTGACCGTGGCGGACGCGGCGGGCAACAGCGGGCCGACGACCCTGACCACCCTCGCCGCCCTTGCCCGCACCAGGCCCACCGTCCTCATCAACGAGATCATGTACAAGCCGCTCGGCAGTTACGGCGCCAAAGACAAACACCAATGGGTCGAACTCCACAACCCGACCCCCGACGCCATCGACGTGCGGGACTGGCTTCTCTGGACCAAGGACCAGAACGACCCCGATGTTATCGGCCCGGATGCCTACCACGGCACGGGCGCCACCGTCATTCCGCCCGGCGGCTATGCGGTCGTGACCGACACGGACAGCGAACTCGACAACGAGGTTCTGAAGAACGGCGACTTCGAGGGCGGCACGGGCGACTGGAAGTTCTCCTCGGGCAACTGGCAGCGGGATTTCGGCGACGCCTTCTCCGGCAATTTCAAGATCTTTCTGGAGGGCGTCGGTTCGACGTACATGTGGCAGGACTTCAAAATCCCCGCCGATGCCGACGGCGCTGTCCAGGTGACGGTCCGCGAGCGGTACACCCCGAGTTTCGGCAGGCCGAGTGTCAGAATCCGCATCACGAATCGACACGGGGTGCCCCTGCGCACCGTCTATGACGGCGACTGCAACGCCAACTGGACCGCCCACTCCGCCGACCTGACGGCCTTCAAAGGCGTCGACGCGCGCCTTGAGATCCGCGGTTACCGGAGCAACGACTTCAAGAGCTGGGTGCGGATCGACGCCGCCACCATCAACTCCGGACCCATTTCGCGCAACTGTGTCCGACTGCTCGTCAACGACAACGAATTGGGTAAGAACCTGGAGGACAAGCAGGTCTTCCTGGGAGAGCCCAACCGCCTGCACGACGTGGTGGTCTTTGAGAAAGCCTGGGGCGGCGACGACGACGGGTCCTCTCTCAGCCGCACCAGTCCCTTCGACCCCGCGACCGAAGAAGAGTCTTGGGAGCCGGCGCCCGACCACGGAACACCGGGGGAACCGAACTCATGAACGATCATTCCGTACGAAATCCGGGGCGGATGAGGGGCTCCGAGGAGAACTGCTTCGCGTGTGAGCGCGGCGGGTCTCCGCACCCGCCGCGACAGTCGCGTCGAAGACGCGGTGGTTGCGGAGAACCACCGCGCAACACTCAGGTCGCGCCCGTTAGCAGGCGCGGCGTTGCTCTGGTCCTGGTCGTCTTCGCCATCGCCTTTATCTGCGTTCTGGCCGTGGCGATGCTAGACGAGGCGACCATCGACCTGGCGATCCTGCGGAATCACACCAGCGGCCTTCGGGCACTTTACGCCGCACAGGCCGGCGTCTCGGAGGCCATCGTCGCCCTGCGCGAACAGTACGACACCACGAACGCCGTCTCGGGCAATTTGACACTGCCCGGCGGCGCGACCGCTACCTTCTCGGCCGAGATCGACAACAACGAGCCCGTCGTGACGGTCACGTCAACGGGCCAGGCCGACGGGTTCACGCGCCAAGTGGTGGCCCGCCTGGTTGTCGGCCAGCCCGATGCGTGTGGCGTGCCGTATCCGGTCCGCGTCGTCTGGTGGCGCGAGGGAACGTAGTAACAGCGTAACCGGGACGAGTCACGACCAAGGATTCGCCCCAGGAGAGGCTGAATGGCGGTACGGACGGCAGTTGGAATCACGCTCGACGCCGGCACCCTCCACGTCGTCGAACTGGCCGCCGACGGCGAGGACGTGGTGATCCGGCGCGCCATCTGCGACCAACTCCCGCCGGAAGCGTTCGCCAACGGTGCGCTGACCGACGCCAACGTCGTGGCGGAAACCGTCCGCCAGGTCCTGCGTGCCAACCACCTGCCCCGCCGCAACCTCTGTGTGGCCCTCGGCGGGAAACTGGCCATTGCACGCGTCATCGAAGCCGGCGCCGCCGGCGCCGAGGTCCAGCATGTCATTCAGGAACGCATCAGCCGATACGCCATCTACGAGAACCTCGACGTCCTCTGGAAGGCGACGCCGCTTGAGACCGGAGAGGATGATAAGCGGGCGTTTTTGGCGGCAGCGGTCTCCAGAGACGAAGTCGCCACGCTCCTGCCGGCGCTCAGGCGGGCCGGCGTCCGCGTCTCGCACGTCGAGCCGTATGCCTTGGCCGCCATCCGGAGCCTGGCCACGTGTACGGCCGGACAGGAGCAGCCGACGATCCTGATGATCCTGCGAAACGAGTCTACCGACTTCGTGATCGTCAAGGGGACCCGGCCGCTGTTGGTTCGGTCGGTGGACGAGGGCGCCCGCGAACTGTCCCGCCGCCCGGAAAAGATCGAAGACCTCCTGGTCGAGGCCCGCCGCTCGGTGGACTTTTGCAAGAGCCGCTTCGACGGCGCCCAGCCGCGCCTCTGGGTCAGCATCGCCGCTTGCGAGGACCCCGTGGTGGCCAGGGGATTGCTCGGGTGCGTCAAACAGGACATGGCGGCCGATGTCGAAGCCTTGCCGGAGTGGCCGGATGTGGCCCCCGGCGCCAACGTGGACGAGTACGGTCGCCAGTCCTGGGCCGCCGTCGGCGCCGCCATGATTGCCCTCGGACGCAACGAAACCACGCCGCACCTGAACCTGGTGCCCGACGAATGGCCGGTCGCCGAGACGGTTCAGAAGCAACTGATGGGCGTGGTTGCTTCGGTCGGGGCGGCGGTCATTGCGATGGTGATCGCGTCGATGATGGTGCGGATGAGCGCGGGCGATACGGCCAAAGCCGCCGAGGCGGCCTCCATTCGGATGCAGGCCCACACGGTCAGCGTCAAGATGGCCTCGGAACTGAAGAGACAGGCGGCGGAGGCGGCGGCACGCGTCAAACTCTGGAAAGACGTCCGCGCCACGATACGACCGTCGGACTGGACAGCCGCTCTCGAGGCCATCACCGGGCAGATTCCGGAGGGCGTCCGCGTCCGAGAGATCACGTACCGGAACGGCGTCCTTCGACTCGCCGGGGAAACCCAGGTCACCGACCTGGTGCACCAGGTGGTGGAGCGGCTGAATCGGCTGCCCCATCTCGAAGAGGCCAACATCGAGCGACTGGTTCGAGCCCCGGGGCCGGACGCCCAATTGCCGGAATACGTCATCACCTGCCGGCTGCGCGAGCAGCGGACCGTGCCGACGGAGAAAGAGAAGAATGATGCTCGTTGAACTTCTGGTTAAACGGACGGTCCGTGAGCGGTACGCCCTGGGTGCGATTGTTATCGTGCTTGCAATCGTGGGCTGCTACACCGCTGGGATTCGCCCCGCGGTGGAGGCCGCCAAAGGGCACGAGGAGGACCTCGATACAACAAAGAACGTGCTCGCGCTTCAGCAGCGCCAACTGAACCTGCTCCAGGCGGAAACCAAGGCCAGCCAGAGGACGCTCGATCAACTCAAGGACTTGCCGTGTCCGTGGGTGCAAGCCGACAAGGCCGACGTCGTCCTCCAGGGGCTCCAGAAGGAGGCCGAGAATCTCGGCTTGTCGGTCCGCTCGATCGTCCGAGAGTCGGTCACAGGGATACGTCTGAAGGACGCGCTGCGGCCGGTATCGCAGTTGCTCGTCCGTCTGGAACTCGACGGGCCATACGCGAGTGTCATGGAGATGTTCCGCCGCCTCAGCAAAGGGGACCTTGCCATCGGGTTGGAGGAACTCTCACTCAAGGGAAATAACGGGCCGCCGTTCGACGTGACAGTCATGCTCCGCGTGCGGATGCCCATCGTGGAAGGGGAAGATCATGGTTAGAATGCTGATGGCGACCCTCGTGGCCGCGAGCCTGACCGGTGCCGCCGCTGCCGCGAACTCGAACGATGACGCCGACGACGAGACCACCGGCAAGACCGCCGAGGCGAAGGCGGAAGACCGGGGATGGTTTTCCCGCGCCAACCCCTTCTCGCCGTTGGTCAACCCGGAAGCGCCGAAGAAAAAGACCGAGACCGACCCGTCGCCCGAAGCCACGTCGCCGGAGGCAGCGCCGGAGGGGACCGTCGCGGGCCAGGTTCCTCAGACGCCGAGGGACGAGGCCGGGGGCGCGGCCCAATCGACCGTGCCGGTGCTCAACGGCATCCTCTTCTCGGACCGCCTCGTTATCGCCATCGTCAGCGACGCCATCGCCAAGACCGGCGACCTCCTGGACGGGTACCGCATTACCTCCATTAATCGGGACACAGTGGTGGCCGAAAAGGACGGCAAGCGCTACATCATGACGACGCGGCGGCCGCAGGCACAACTCGACATGCCGCCGCAGGCCGTGCCCGAGAGGGCGGCGGCCACGGCCGCGACCGGCGCCGATGCCGAAACTCCATCCAGTCCGCCGTCCCAAACGGCCGATAGTACGAAAGCCGGCACGCAGACGCCGGCTAAGGGGGCATCTGAACCGACCCAAACGGCCCCGGACGGGGCTGAGCGGACGCCGTAGGGGGCACCGGCATGACACGACAGTGGACCATAGCGGCAGTCGTTCTCGTAGCCTTCCTGGCGGCCGGCTGCGCACGGAGCAAGTCTCGCACCGCTGAACGGCCGCCGCGCGTCCGCGTCGAGGGCGCCAAGATCCTGGACCCCGACCCGGAACTTCTGACCCGGATCGAATCGTCCGTCCCCCTCAATGAACTGAAGGCGGGGCCTGTTGAGGTTGAAGCGCCCGAGACGTCCAAGCCGCCGCCCGGCGTCGCGGAGGGTGTCACGGTCTCGCTCGATGTGATCGACGCCCGCGCCACGGAGGTCCTGCGCGGACTGGCCTATCAGGGCGACGTGGACCTCGTCCTGGCAGGCCAGACCGAGCAGCGCGTTACGGTTCGCATCCAGGACAGGCCCTGGGCCGAAGCGTTGCAGGCGGTCCTTCAGGCGGCCCACCTGATCGCCGAATGGGAAGGCAATCGCGTACGGGTCCTGACGACCCAGCAACTCCAGACCGAAGAGATGGCCGCCGAGCAACTTGAACTGCTTCGCCCACGGACCGCCGTCATTCCACTCTACAGTCTCTTGGCGAAGGATGCCGCCAAGACGCTGACGTCGATGGTCTCGGCGACCGGACGCATCGGCCTCGACGAGGAACGCAACGCCATCATCGTCACCGATACCTTGTCGCATATCGAGGCGATCCGCATCGCCGTTCAGCAACTCGACATCGTCCCGCTCCAGGTCATGATCGAGGCCGTCATTGTTGACGTGACACTGACCGACGAACTCCACTACGGCTTCGACTGGACGCTCACAAAACTGGAGGGCGATCAGTTCACCCTCCAGCAGCGGCTCACCGTCGGCGCCGGCACCAACCCGGCCACGAATCCGGGCGGCCAGGCACAGTATACGTTCCTCGGCGCCGACTGGACCATAGGCGGCGTCTACGACGTGCTCCAGACCTTCGACAACGCCAGGATCCTGGCCAATCCCAAAGTCCTCGCGGTCAACAACCGCAAGGCCAACATCGAGATCGTCGAGGAAATCCCGTATCAGGAACTTACCCAGACGGGTGAAGGCGGAAACATCGGCACCACGGCCTTCAAGGAGGTCGGCATCAAACTCGAAGTGACACCACGCATCGGCGAGGACGGAACCGTGCACCTGGACCTGAGCGTCGAACAAAGTTCCGACACGGGCGCCGCCATCAACCAGATCCCCGTTATTCAGACCCGCCGGAGCCAGTCCGTCATGACCATGCGCGACGGGCAGATTGCCGTCCTCGGCGGACTCCGGCGCCACCGCGCCGTAACCAACGAGGACAAGATCCCCGTCCTCGGCGACATCCCGGGGATCGGGGCCCTCTTCCGCCGCGTCCAGACGGTCGATGTCGATACGGAACTCGTCCTCTTTATACGCGCGAAACTGGTTCCGCGCCACCTCGGCTTGACACCGCGAGAGAAAAAACTGGCCGAGGCACTCGACCATCTCGACCGCCGGCGCCAGATCGAGCGGACCGACCCGCTAAGGTTGAACGCCAAGACCGAAGAGGACCGCGCCCGCCGCGTCCCCTAGTGTTCTGTCGCTGCTGATTTGCGGGGTGCCACTGGCGGCTTGTCCGCCAGTGCCTTCCTGCTGCTCGCCACACACTGGCTGACAAGCAGGCGGGTTCGCTTACATGCCGCCGGCTGTCTGTCACCCTGAGCGAGCGCAGCGAGTCGAACGGGTCTC
>CAYVAM010000130.1:0-11791 GCA_964449275.1 uncultured Anaerolineales bacterium | reverse complement strand
TGCCAGGGCGCCAAGCACTTCTTCTACTGGACCTACGGGCCCACCGCCACGAGCACCGAGAACTACTGGTCCGACCTCCGCAGCGCCTACGACGGCGTCGCGGCCGTGACCCGGCAACTCGCCGCGGCGGAGCATATCGTCGCACCGGGCAGGACGCGAAAGACACGCCTGGCGCTTCTCTACAGCGTCTCGTCCGATCTGTGGCAGCCGTTCGGCTACATCCACATGCTGGAGCGCCGGGCGACGTACCTGGCACTCGTCCACTGCCAATATCTTGTGGACATGCTTACCGAGGAGGATGTTGAAGCGGGACGATTGAGCGACTACGACTGTCTTTACGTCACGGACCCCTGCATCAAGGAAGCGGCGGCCGGGGCGATTCGGCGATGGGTGGAGGTCGGCGGCTATCTGTACGGGTCGTGTGCGGCCGGCAGCCGCAACGAGTTCGGCGAGCCGGCATCGGGCCTCGCGGGCGTCTTCGGCATCCGGCCGAAGGTCGAAACAACCATCCAGCCGGGGCGGTATCACATTCGCGGGGCGCTGAACGCCGTACCGTACGTGGACGAGGTTCGCCTCAGCGGCGCAGACGGCGCCTGCTTCGGCGCGATCGGGGCAAAGGTCCGTTTCCAGCCGCAATCCGCGCGGGTCATCGGCACCTTCCGGGACGGGTCACCGGCCGTGGTCCAGCACGCGTTCGGCAAGGGGCGGGCCGTGTACGTCGGGGCGTGCCCGGGCATCTCGTACGCCAAGGACGCACGGTTCGTCCCGGACCGCCTGGCCGAGAGGTGGCCCGAGGCGCAGCGGGGCTTCATCGCGGATCTCGCCCGGCGGCGGAAGGCGCCGAGGCTGGTCGAACTCTCACGCCCCGTGGTCGAAGCCGGCGTCTATGACGCCGAAGCCGGGACGGCCCTTGTCCTGGCGAACTTCACGTACGAAATGATCGAGGGCCTTGAAGTGAAGATGCGCGCCGCCGGTCCGGTCAAGAGCGTCCGTTCGGTTGAGAACGGGCCGCTCGAGTTCGCGGCCGCCAACGCCAACGAGGTGACGTTTGAAGTTGACCTCGATCTGAGCGATATCATTCTGATCGAGTGACGCGTCACTCACGCGCCGACGCCGTCGCCTACGCCTTGGCGCCGCGGAGAATGATGCGGTCGCGGGTCCAGTTGTCGCGGTACCACGTGCACGTCTCGAACGTATCGTTCAGGGATTTCATTCTGGCTGCGAGCATGTCGCGGAACCGGTCCATCGTGGCTTTGTGGGCGGGGTCGCCGGCCAGGTTTTTCATCTGGTACGGGTCGGCGATGTTGTCGAACAGGAGTTCCGACCTGTCGCGGCGATAGGTGGCGTAGATGTACCGTTTGTCGCGGAGCGCCCGCCACTCGTGGCCGTCCTGCCAGGCGGCACACGCCCCGGTGTTCTGGAGGAAGGCGGCATCGGGTTCGGGGCCCTTTTTGCCGAGGGCGCAGTGTGCCAGGTCCATGCCCTCGGCGTCTTTCGGGACGGCCAGCCCCGCGAGCGAAAGCAGCGTGGGCATGATGTCCACGGTCGAGATGCATGCGTCGGAGACTTCTCCCGCGGGGATTCTGCCCGGCCACCGCACGAGCAGCGGCACGCGTGCGGCTTCCTCGTAGAAGGTGTTCTTGGCCCGCCGGCCCTGGGCGCCGAACATCTCGCCGTGGTCGGAGGAGAACGCGAGGATCGTGTCCTCGGCGAGCCCGGCCTTCCGGACGGCGGTGAGCAGGCGGCCGAGGTTCCAGTCGAGGTTGGCCGTCATCGCGTAGTAGAGCCGCCGCCACGAGGACAGGTTCTTGCGCTGGTTGGGATTCAGGCGGCCCCACCCGTCGGCGTAGGGGTCGTTCTCGGGCTTGTAGTTGGGCGGGTTCGGCAGCGCGACGTCCTGGAACATCTCCCGGTACTTCGTCGGGACGTTGCTCGGCGCCCACGGGTCGTGCGGCGTGCCGTAGGAGAGGACCAGCGCGAACGGTTTGTCGGACTTGGCCGCCTTCTCCAGAAACCCGATCGCCAAATCGGTCTGGCCGTCAGGCTCGTAGGCGCCCTCGCCGTAGGAGATCTTCTCCGGCGAGTCCGTGTGGTAGTACGCTTTGTAGTAGAGGTGGTGGAAGTTGTAGGCGGCCCAATAGCCGTCGAAGCCGAGCCGGTTGGGCCCCGGCGGCACGAAACTGTTTTTCGGATCCTCGTGACGGCCCAACTGGTTCGCGTACAGGTGCCACTTGCCGATGTAACCGGTCTGGTACCCGGCGCGCGACAGGACGTGGCCGACGCACTCGTGGTCGGTCCGCATGCGCAACTCGTTGATGACCATGCCGGTGGTGGTGGGGTACTTGCCCGTCAGGAGCGACGCCCGGTGTGCCGAGCAGACGGGCATGTTCGAGACGGCCTGGCGGAAGTTGACGCCCTGTGCGGCAAAGGCGTCGAGGTTGGGCATCCTGGCCTTCTCGTCGCCCGCGTATCCGCACCGCGTGTAGCCGAGTTGGTCGGCGAAGACGTAGATAAGGTTCGGCCGCTTCGACGGTTCGCCCTTGCCTCTTGCCGCACGCGCCTCGGCCGCAGCCGGCCGCGCCGTCATGCCCATCGCCGCCGCCCCGAGCGTCGCCGTTTTCAGAAAATCGCGTCTGTCGCATCCGCTCATCGTGCGTACCTCCCTGGCATCCTGAGACCAAGTCGCGGCATTATAGCAGCGCACCAGAACGGTTGACAACAGCGGAGGTGGCAGCCGCCGCGGTCTCATACCCTCCGGCGCTCGAACCGACGGGCAGCAAAGTACTACAACGCTGCTTTGCGCGGGGGCCGTCCGGCGTTTCGTTACGGCTTTGCTTTGACAGCCCCGCTGCCCGCCGATAGAATCTCCGCTTTACGTGGGAGAGACCGTGGAAGGATACCCTCTATGAAGCGAATCGGCATGGTGCTGGTCCTGGTCGCCGTGGCGGCCGGCTGTAGTCGCCAGAAGGCCCTCCGTCATTACGGTACCGGGTACCTGGCGATGGAGGCGGGCGAACTTGAGAAGGCCGTCAAGGAGTTCGAGGCGGCCATCGAGTTCGACCAGAGGTTGGCCATCGCGCACGTCGGACTCGGCGACGCGTACCGCGAGCAGGGCCAATTCGATAAGGCCATCAAGCCGTACAAGCGGGCCATCCGCGCCGAACCGTACGAGTTCGCGTATCATTACCGCCTCGGCCGCGTGTACCAGGCGCTGGAACGCGACACGGAGGCCTCCGGCACCTACGAGAACGCCATCGACCTGAACCCGGACTACACGCCGGCCCACATCAATCTGGGCGTGGTGTACTTCCGTCTGGGCGACCTCTCGAAGGCCCAGACCAGTTGCGAGCGGGCCACCGAACTCGACCCCCTGCACGCCTTCGCCTGGTCGAACCTCGGGGCCGTCTACGATGCCCAGGGCGACTCCTACCGCGCCGTCACGGCATACGGGAAGAGCATCAAACTCGATCCGAACCAGGGCCCCGTCCACGTGAACCTCGGCACGGCCTACCTCAGGCAGGGACGGTACGACCTGGCGCTGGAGGAACTCAAGAAAGCGGCCGAACTGGACCCCGACTCGCCCGCCGTCCGCAAACGCCTCGCTTACGTGTACAGCAAGCAGAAATGGTACGGGGCAGCCATCGAGCAGTTGCAGCCGCTTCTCGAAAAGCACCCGGATGATTGGGAGTCGCGCAACAGCCTGGCCGCTATCTACATGATCCTGTACCTCAGGCGGCCCGAGCAGGACAGGGTCCGCCAGAGCGCCCTCGAACAGTGGCACAAGAGCCTCGAGACGAACCCCGACCAGCCGGCGATCCGGCAGCAGGTGACCCGGTGGGCGATACCCCTCAAGCCGCCCGCGCCGCCCAAGCCCGCGGCGGCGAAACCTGTTGCCAAGACGCCGACGAAACCGCCGGCCAAAGCCAAACCCAAACCGGAGCCGAAGCCCGAGCCGAAGAAAACGACGCCCGAGAAGACATCGCCGACGCCGCAAAAGAAACCGACCGCCCCCGCGAAGACACCCACGCCGCCGGAGAAGCCCGCGCCGAAGAAGGGCACAACCTCCATCCCGGACCTGCCCAAGATCGACCTCCCGAAACCGAAGGGCGAACTTCCCGGCGACGGCTCCGACGCCAAGCCCGGCGGCGGGGGGGTGCTGCTCAACCCCGAATCGTTCGGCAAGAGCCCATGACCAACCCCGGCGCCGCCGTCCGAACGCGCATCGCTCCCAGCCCCACGGGCGAGCCGCATATCGGCAACATGTACGTCGCCCTCATCGACTGGGCCGTGGCCCGTCAGGCAGGTGGGCAGTTCATCCTCCGGGTCGAGGACACCGACCGCACCCGCTTCATCGAGGGCGCCGAGGCGATGTTCATCGACGCCCTCGCGTGGCTCGGCCTCGACCACGATGAAGGCCCCGACGCAGGCGGCCCCGTCGGACCGTACCGACAGAGCGAACGCCTCCACCTGTACCGCGAGCACGCCGAGCGGCTGATCGAGGGCGGCCACGCCTACCGCTGTTTCTGCACCCCGGAGCGGCTCGCCGAGGTCCGCAAGGCCCGGCAGAAGGCGGGGCAGGCAACCGGGTACGACCGCAAGTGCCGGGGCCTGCCGGCCGACGAAGTCAAGCGGCGGGTGGACGACGCCCGGCCGCACACCATCCGCCTCGCCGTGCCGCTCGACGGCCAGACGCGCTTCACCGATGGTCTGCGCGGCGAGATCGTCATCGACAACCGCGAGGTGGACGACCAGGTGCTCCTGAAGAGCGACGGCTTCCCCACGTATCACCTGGCGGTCGTCGTGGACGATCACCTGATGGGTGTGACGCACGTCATCCGGGCCGAGGAGTGGATCGTCTCAACGCCCAAACACGTCCTGCTGTACGAGGCCCTCGGGTGGGACCCGCCGCTGTTCTACCACATGCCGCTCATCCGCAACCCCGACCGCTCGAAACTCTCGAAACGCAAGAACCCCACGAACGTCCTGTGGTACCGCCGCGAGGGGTACCTGCCGGAGGCGGTGGTCAATTTCCTCGGGATGCTCGGCCACTCGATGCCCGACGGGCAGGAGGTCTTCACGCGGGAGGAGTTCCTCGAAGCGTTCTCCTGGGACCGCGTGACGACGACCGGGCCGGTCTTCGATATGGAAAAGTTCGAGTGGCTCAACGGGATGTGGATCCGCCGCCTCTCGGCCGACGAACTGGCCGCGCGGCTGCGCGACGAAGGCTTTCTGCCGGACGACCTGGCCGAGAAGTACTCCGACGCCGAGGTCACCGCCATCGTCACGCTGATGCAGGAACGGTTGAGGAAACTGAGCGACTTCGCCGATAGTGTGGCCTTCTTCATCGACCGTGAACCGTACGAGCCCGCCGACCTGATTCCGACCAAAGGCAAGAAGAAAAAGCCCACCCGCGCCGGCCCCGAGGTCCTTGGGGCCATTGAAACGATGCGCGCCGCCTTCGCCGGCGAGGGGACTGCCGGCGAATGGACGGCCGAAGCGCTCGAAGAGGCCCTGCGCGCTCTGGCCGAGCAGATGGAGTGGAAGCCCGGCGACCTGTTCATGCCCCTTCGCGTCGCCGTCACCTGCCGCCGCGTCTCCACGCCGCTGTTTGAGACGATGGAGATTCTCGGTCGCGACGAATGCCTCGCGCGGCTGGACGAGGCCATCGTCAAAGCGCGCGTGTTGGCGTGATGCGCGCGGGTGCCACTGGCGGCTTGCCCGCCAGTGTGTTTTCCCAGACAGTGGCGGCGCGGGTGCCACTGGCGGCTTGTCCGCCAGTGCGTTTCCGGATAGACTAACGGCATGTCTCTTCCTGGCAATCATCGCAAACGTGTCAAGCATTTCGATGTGGCGGACCATGCTCATGAACTGACGTTCTCCTGCTGCCACCGGCTACCACTCCTGGATGCAGACCGCTATAAGGTCCTATTGTCTCAGGCCGTCGACCGGGCGGTCATGCGCCACGGGCTCAGTCTGATCGGCTTCGTCTACATGCCGGAGCACGTGCACCTCATCGTGTATCCTTGTCGTCCCGAGTGCCGCGTGTCATCACTGCTGCGTGCCATCAAGCGGCCTCACGCTTACCGCGTGAAGATGGTGATGCAGGCACGCGGTGACCCATGGCTCAGCCGGCTCACCGTACGCGAGCGCCCCGGCAAAATGGCCTTCCGTTTCTGGCAGGAGGGTTCCGGGTACGACCGTAACCTTCTTGATCCGGATGCGGTTCGGGCCGCAGTGGAGTATACGCATGGCAATCCGGTCAGGCGCGGTCTGTGTCCAGACCCTGGCCAATGGAAATGGTCAAGTTGGCACTACTATCACGGGGATTCGGCGACGGATCCGGACTTGCCCACGGTCCATGGCTTCCCCTGAGGGCGGCGGAGCACTGGCGGACAAGCCGCCAGTGGCAGCCGGTGATGCGAGGTGCCAGTGGCACCCGGCACCGCGGCGCGCACGCTCATCCACGAAACCCTATACTCGCCCGCCGCCGTCTGGTATCATCCGGCGCTGGACACCGGGGCGGCTCTGGGCCCCACGGGACGGGCAGCCCATGCGGATACTGCATCGGTACATCTTCAGGGAGATGCTGAAAACCCTCACGCTGGGTCTCGCGGCGGTCACGGGCGTGGTCGCGTTCGGGATGGTCCTGCGGGCGCTGGAACACTACGGTCTCGGTCCGTTCACGTCGGCCCTGTACATGGCACTGTGCATGCCCAAGGCGGCCTACTTCGCCTTGCCGCTGGCGGCGGTGCTGGCGGGAACGCTGGCCTACGGCCGCCTGGCCGCCCAGAACGAAGTCATGGCCTGTCGCGCGAGCGGCATCCCCATCTGGAGTCTCTTCTGGCCGACGATCGTGCTGGCGGTGGTGGCGTCGGCCGCCGCGTTCTTCCTTGCGGCATGGCCCCTGCCGGCGAGCGCCTACGCCGCCAAGTGCCTGGCCCTGGCCGACGTTGAGCGGCTCTTCTTCACGCGGCTCTCATCGACGGGGAGAATCCACCTCAGGGAGACCAACTTCCAGATGACCGTGGACCGCGTGGTCGGCGACATGCTGTACGGGCCTACCGTGAAGTACCGCAGCAAGGACGGCCAGACCTACTGCTACGCGCCGTTCGGACGCGTGACGTTCGACCGGGCGCGCAACCGCGTCAAACTCGCCCTCTGGGAAGCCGTTGTGGTGGACGAGGCCCACGCCGTGCCGGTTCGAGGCACGCACGCCGTCGGTCTGACGCTCCCAACCATCGTGCCGCGCGAAGAGGACGATCTGGACCTGTGGCACCTGATGGCGTGGATGCGTCGGCCGGAACTGTCGGACCGCGTCCGCGCTCTGCCCGACGATGCCTCGGAGACGGCGCTCGCGGTCGCGTCGAAGAAGGTCCTGGCCCGTTCCATGGCCGATCTGCACGGTCGCCTGGCGGCCGCCATCGGATGTTTCGGCCTCGTTCTGGTGGGCGCGGGGCTGGGAATGTATTTCCACAGCGGTCACTTGCTGACGGCGTTCGGCGTCGGTTTGGTGCCCTGGATGTGGGCCAGCGGGGCAACCATGTTCATCACCGCAAGGGTGGCCCGCGAGTACGACCATCCCGAAGACCTGGTTTGGCTGATCTGGATGCCGAACCTGCAGGTGCTGGTGCTGGGGCTGGCGATCCTGGCGTACCTGGCGTGGGTCTGGACGTCGCCGCTTCGGCTGAGCGATCTCCTCAAAGGGCGCCGCCCATGAAGATCCTCGACCGATACATCCTGACGACGTTCCTCGTGTCGCTCGCGATCTGCCTGGCGGCAATCATGGGCCTGGCGCTGCTGCTGGACTTCTCGTTCAACCGCAACAAGTTCCTCGACCTGGCGGCTGAGACCGAGCAGGCGGGCCTCTGGGCACTGCTGGCGGGGATAGCCGATTACTACTTTTACAGGGCCTTCAACTATTTCCAGTTGCTGGCGGCCCCGGCCCTGCTGGTGTCGGCGGCAGCCAGCATGGTCCGCCTGAACCGAACCCGCGAACTGACGAGCATCAAGGCCGCCGGCGTCAGCCTGTACCGTGTCATGTGGCCGATGATCCTGGTGGCCCTCGTCCTGGACGGGTTCTACATTGTCAACCAGGAGTTCATCATCCCCGGCATCTCGGTCCAACTCGCGCGCGACCCCGACGACCTGGCCGTCCAGGAGAACTTCTCCGTCGATTTCGTCCGCGACGAGCACAACAACATCATCTACGCGCCCACCTACGACCCGAAGACCCAGGAGATGCGGGCCGAGAAGAAGGTGTTCGAGGACGGCAGCGTCGTCTTCTCGGCCAGGGTCCGGATCTTCCAGAGGGACTCCAAGTACGAGGCCCTCGGCACGATTGAAGCCGAGAACGCCAAATGGGACGAGGCACGCGGGCGCTGGGTCTTCACGAACGGCATCAAACTGCCGCCTATCGAGAAGGCCACCCTCATCAACCGCATCCCAACCGGCCCCGAAGGCGAACCGCAGAAAGACTATTACACCAACATCGGGCCCCGCCAACTCCTGCGACACCGCGCCAGCGACTTCTATCGGTACATGTCGTACGCGGAACTGAAGTCGCTGGCCGAGGACCCGATGCGCGGCAACCGGCGGCAGTTACAGGTGGAGATGCACCAGCACATGACGGGGCCGATTCTGAACATCCTGGTTTTGCTGTTGGGAATGCCGTTCGTGGCGGCTCGCGAGGATCGCAGTTACGTCGTCGGTATCAGTGTCGCGACGTCGCTGTTCATCGGCGTGTTCGCAGTGCGGTTCGTCTCGACGGCCTTCGGCAACGCCGGCCACGTCGGGCCGCTCCTGGCGGCGTGGCTGCCCATCTTCATCGTCCTGCCCGCGACCATCCTGTCGATGGAAGCGCTCAGGACGTAAGTCCGAAGTCCGACGTCAGCGTGCGGCGCGCTGGCAGATGCCCCGCCGCTTCCGCGGCGGGCTCGGTACGCGCCCCCTTTAGGCCGGTTGGCGGCGTGGACGGGGAGCGTCACACCAGAAGCGCGATGAGGCGGCCAAGCGGCGACGCGCGAAACGCCTGCACGCCCGTGCCGTCGGCGAAGAAAAAAACCATCCGCACGGCCCACGTCACCAGCGTCGCGACCGCCAGCACCGGAATCGACCAGACGAGTACGCGAGCGGTCCGCTCGAGCCACGTGCGGCCCAACAGCGCAACCCCCGCGGAACGCACCATGACGATAACGAAGACGGCGCAAAGGACGGGTCCGAGCGGATGGAACGCCACCGCCGCGCCGGGCGCCCCGTGCCCCAGAGCGTAGAACGACCGCGTGACGCCGCACGTGGGACACGGCATGCCGGTCGTCCGCCACAGCAGACAGATGGAGTTGCCGCTGCCGCCTGCACCGAACGTCGGAGGCAGGTCCGCGAGGTCCATCGGCCGCACACTTGCCGCAAACATCACCGCCAGTCCCGCCGCCACGATGCCGTGGAAGATGCGGTCGGAGCGGCGGACGGTGCGATTCGGTCCGGCAACCTCAGAAGGATCCATCGTTTCGTGTCGCATAAGCCTCAAACGCCGGGCGGCAGAACATCGGTCGGCGGCACAGGCCCGGCGCCCTCGGCAGGCGGCTCCACGGCAATCGGCTGAACCAGCGGCTGGCCCGTCCAGGAGCGGAAAAGGTAAATCATCGACGCCGTGAGCCAAAGCGACGCGACCGGTACGGTGAACAGAATGCCAACACAGAGGCCGATGAAACCCACGATCGCTGCTGCCAGCCCGATCAGCCAGGCCATGATTGCAAAACCTACCGTTGACCAGAAATGCTGCTTGACGAGCCGCATCGAGGCCTTGGCCGCCTCCCAACCAGACTCAGCGTAATCCCATACACACACGAGGGCAAACATGAAGAAGAGACTGAAGACCAGGACGCTGATCGCCAGCAGGAACACCACGATTCCCAGCGATACGCCCAGAATGCCGGCCAACTCTTCATCTCCTTCCTCGGCAACGATGACCACGGCTGCTATGACGCCGCCCGCGATGAGCGCGAGCCCAATCTGGCAGAGATTGGGCACGAGAACCGAGACCACCGACTGCCAGTACCGCTGCCTGTATCCCTCGAAGACGCTCCCGACGTCGGCTGGGGCGCCGTCGATGCAGCGGGTGACCGCGAAGACAATCCCCGCAATCATCGGAGGCTGGACAAAGATGGCCAGCAGCCACTGGCAGCAAATGCCCAGATACGGGATGATGCCGAGAATCATCCCGGCCCCCATCAGGATAACCGTGGCGACGAACACCATCAGCCACCGTTGCCAGAAATCCGTCTGGAGAATCTGCCAACCCATGCGGAGGGCGTCCATCACGCCCAGCGTCTCGCCGCCGGGCACGTCCTGCGGCACGTCGTCAGAGAGAAGGTCGGTCATGACTGGCTCCTTGTCCAGGTTCGCAAACGATCTGAAATCTCAAATCTCAAATCTCAGATCTCAAATCTCAAATCTCAGACTTGAAATCAGCAATCTGAAATCTGCCAACCCGCAATCTGAAATCTCAGATTTGCAATCTGAAATCTCAGATCTGAAATCGGCAATCTGAAATCTGCCAACCCGCAATCTGAAATCTACCAACCCGCAATCTGAAATCTCAAATCTCAGATTTGAAATTGGCAATCTGAAATCTGCCAACCCGCAATCTGAAATCTGCCAACCCGCAATCTGAAATCTCAGATTTGAAATCTCAAATCTCAGATTTGAAATCGGCAATCTGAAATCTGCCAACCCGCAATCTGAAATCTCAGATTTGAGATCTCCAATCCGAGATCTCAGGCGCCGCCCATCCCGGCGCCTCTCTGTGCGGAAGACGGTACCACTGTGCCCGAAGCGGCGTCAATCAGTTTTCACCCGCCGCGGAATCGGCTTCGCCCGCCGCCTGAACCAGCGGCCGGCCCGTCCAAGAGCGGTACAGGTAAACCAGCGTCGCAAACTGCCACAGGATAAGCACGGGCGTCGTGAAGAATACCCCGATGCAGCAGGCCAGCATGCCGATAAGGTTGGCCGCCGTCCCGATTGCCCAGAACACGAAAAAGAAGCCGATCATCGACAGGAAATGCTCCCTCACCAGGCGCATCGACGCCTTGGCCGCATCCCAGCCCGACTCCGGATAATCCCACACGGCCGCCGGCACGAATCGGAAGAAGATGGCAAAAACGCACAACCCGAGAATCAAAAACATTTCGATGGCAATGAACAGCACAAGGCCGCCGATCACCACGACGGCCGCAACCGACTCGTCGCCCTCGGCCGCCGCAATGATACCGCCCCCCACCAGGAAGAGGACGGCCATCGTCAGTCCGATCAGGACACCGAAGACGAGTCCTGCGGCCATGACGGGCAGCATCCCAACGACCGACGGGCCGAACCGTTCCTTGAACCCGGCGAAGAGGTCGCCCACCTCGGCCCGCCCGCCGTCGATACGCTTGGCGATGACGTAGAACAGACCGGCCATCAGCGGCGGCTGGACCAGGATCTGCGCAGGCAGGCCGAACACGCCGGCGCCCATCAGGATCAGCATCATCACGAACGCGACGACCCACAGGCGCCAGAAATCGCTCATCATCAGCCGCCAAGCCATGCCGACGGCGTCCAGGACGCCCAGCGTGGCGGCAGCACGATCCTGCGGGGAAGGCAACGAAGCCAGCGTCTCGCTCATGGCGGCTCCTTTCCGGCCGTTTGGCCTGTGACGTGACACGCGAACCGTATCAGCGCCGACCGTCCCGCGTCAACGGGTTTCCATGCCCCGGCCCACAATGTGCGCGGCGGGCAATCCTGCCCGCCGCGCGGC
>CAYVAM010000129.1:0-11829 GCA_964449275.1 uncultured Anaerolineales bacterium | reverse complement strand
GGGGGGCCCCCCCCCCCCCCCCCACGACACAAGGAGCACAGTTTTGCGCGGTGGGTGTCCCCACCCACCGCGCGGGACACAAGGAGTGAGACATGATCCACGTCGCCGTTTCCGGCGCCGCCGGCCGCATGGGCCGGACCCTCATTCGCCTCATCGCGGAAGCCGAGGACCTTCAACTCGTCGCCGCTCTCGAAGCGCCCGGCCATCCGTGTCTGGGCACAAGCGCCGGCGCGTTGGGCGGCGGCGCGGACCTGGACCTGGAGGTCAGCGAGGACCTCTCGGAGACGCCGGACGTGCTGGTTGACTTCTCCTTGCCCGACGGAAGCATCCAGCGGATCGCGGCGTGTGCGGCAACCGGCGTGCCGTGCGTCGTCGGGACGACGGGCTTCTCCGACGAGCAGCGCGAGCGTATCGAGGCGGCCGCCAAGGAAACCGCCGTCGTCCTGGCCCCGAACATGAGCGTGGGCGTGAACGTTCTGTTCCACACGGCGGCCGAACTGGCCCGGGCGCTGGGCGATGCGTACGACATCGAGATCGTCGAGGCCCATCACCGGTTCAAGAAAGACGCCCCTTCGGGCACCGCCATCAAGATTGCGGAGGAGATCGCCAGGGCCACCGGCCGCAACCTCGACGAGACGGTCGTTCACGGCCGCGGGCCGGGCCACCCACCGCGCCGGCCGGGCGAGATCGGACTGCACGCCATACGCGGCGGCGACATCGTCGGCGAGCACATCATCTACTACACCACGCTGGGCGAACGCCTGGAACTGAAGCACGTCGCCCACAGCCGCGAGACATTCGGCCGCGGCGCCCTGCGGGCCCTCCGATGGGTGGCCGACCGCGGACCCGGCCTCTACTCCATGGCCGACGTCCTGGGGCTCTGAAAATTGCGGACCACCCAACAGGAAAGGATGGAAACGATGAAACGACCGATGATTTCCGGATTGCTTGTGGCGGCACTGATTGCCGGCTGTGCGACGCTTTCGCCCCTGGCGCCGGCCCAGGAGAAGCCGCCCGACGTTCTCATTATCCACGCCGGCGGCACCCCCGTGACCGAGAAGGTCACACCGGCAAACGTGGATGCCGTCTCGTGCCCGACACCGACGGCCGTCAACTGTAAGACCCTGGCCGAGCAGACGGCCGCGGCCCTTCGCGGCAAAGGCCTCAGCGCCGGAGCCGTAGCGGCCGGCGAGGTCGAGAGCCGCGACGAGATTCTCAGCGCCCGCCTGGTCGTGCTCGCCAGCCCGTCCTATTTCTGCGATGTGAGTTGGAAGATGCACAAGATGTTCGACGAGCGGTTTTTCGAGATCTTCGTCGCGGGGGGCGAGCGGCTCGCAAAGAAACCTTTTGCCGCCCTCATCATGGGCAAGTCCGAACCGAAGTGCGCAAAATCCGTCGAGGCCGTGGCGAGCATTGTCAAGGCCTGTAACGGCACGCCGGGCCCCAGCACGATCGTTCTGGTAAGCGACGGCGCCGACGAGGTCAAGGGAAAGGTCGACAAGTTCGCCAAGGAGATCGCCGGCCGGTTGAAATGATCGCTGGGGCTCGCCGCCTGGAGTGCGGCGACGTGTCTGGCCGCTGCGCGCACCACGTCACGCCTGCGGCGGAACGGCCACCCGGCCCTACCGCCCGATGAGCACCGCCCGGGCCACGTACTGGCCGACAAACAGCACGGCGAACAGCACGACCAGCCAGTGCAGTTCCCTCGCGCGTCCGGTCACGGTCTTCAGGAGCGCGTACGAGATGAATCCCCATGCGATGCCATCGGTGATCGAGAAACTGAATTGCATGATCACAATCGCCAGAAACGCCGGAATCGCCTCGGTGTAATCGCTCCACCGGATCTTGGCCACGCTGCCCACCATCATCACGCCAATGAGGATCAGCACCGGCGCGACCACCGGCCGGAACGGCACCACCGCGACCTCGCCGGCCGCCACCTGGACGAGCGCCTCGCCCGTCTCGACGTGGACAAACTGAACACCCGCACCGATCACATGAACGAGCGGCGAAACGAGCAGGACCAGCAGCAGGCACACGCCCGTGACGATCGCCGCCAGGCCCGTCCGCGCCCCCGACTGGACCCCCGCCGCGCTCTCGACGTACGTCGTGATCGTACTCGTGCCGCCGAGCGACCCGGCCACCGTGCCGACGGCGTCGGAGAACAACGCCAATCGAGCGCGCGGCAGCCTGCCACGCGCATCCAGGAAGCCTCCCCGCTCGCCGACGCCGATGAGCGTGCCAACCGTGTCGAACATATCGAGAAAGAAGAAGATGAAGATGACGAGCAGGACGCTCGTAAGCGGCCGGTTGTGGAACAGGTCCCCTGACCTGGTGAGTGCTGCGCCGAGCGTCTCGGCGGGCCAATCGGGCATATCCCACGTCTCGGGCAGTTCGGCCAGCATCATCTTCACCTTCCGCGGATCGACGGCGGCAACCGGATCGGCCATGCCCCGGGCCAGCGCGCCGGCACGCTCGCCGATCTTCGAGGCAGGGATCACCTGCAACCCGTTCGCCGGCCGGTACCGGAGGCCCCCGCCCCAACTCGCGGCCAACGCGATGATCGCCGTTCCGAGGATCCCGGCCAGAATCGCACCCTTGAAACGCAGCGACACCAGGACGGCCGTCAGAACCACCCCCGCCAGCGACACCAGAACCACCGGGCTGGTCAGGGGGCCCAACTGGACGAGCGTGGCATGGCTGTTCTGGACAATGCCTCCCCACTGGAGGCCGACGAAGGCAATCAGCAGCCCGATGCCCACGGCGATGGCGTACTTCAGGCCCTCCGGCACCGCGTGCATGACGGTCGCACGCAGACCGAAGAAACTCAGCACCAGAAACGCCGCACCCGCAATGAGATTCGCCGTCAGGGCCTCGTACCACGCAAACCCCATCCCAAGGCAAACCGTGTAGGCGAAGAAGAAGTTCGTGCCCATCCCCGGCGCCAGGGCAAACGGGTAGTTTGCCAGCAGCCCCATCAGAAAACACGCCAGCGCCGAGCAAACGCACGTGGCCACGAAGACGTCGTTGCGGGGCATCCCGGCGTCGTGCAGAACCGCCGGCTGAACGAACACGATGTACGAGAGCGTCAGGAATGTCACCACGCCGCCGCGAATCTCCGACCCGACGGTCGTGCGATGCTCGCGAAGATGGAACATGGGCTGCACCCTCCGGGGCGCAACGAAAGACGGACCGCCCCCCGCCATGCCGGCCGCCGCATTCCAAGAGAAAGACGAGGGGACGGGTTGCCCCGTCCCCTCGTGTCACGGTGTCCCGGAACGCACTGCATCCGCCCCTTGACCCACCGTCATCGAAACGCTTTTTACTCGCGGCCCATCCGTCCGGGCACGGCGCCCGATGCGCAGCCAAGACCTGGGCCGGCATTCGCGGCACAGGTCTCACCCGCCTTCCCGGCCAAACGGCGTCGCGCCGGGGCGAATCTCTTCGGATACGATGCCCTACTTGGAGGGCATGAGTTTGGCGATTGCGGCCGCCAGTTCTTTCAGGCTCTTCTTGTCGGTCGTGTAGACAACCGATTTGCCCTGGCGCGTCCCAATGACCAGACGCCCCATCCGCAACAGGCCGAGGTGGTGGCTGACGGTCGGCTGCTTCAGCCCCAGCGCGTTGCACAGCGCGGTCACGTTTTTCGGGCCGGCCGCCAACATCTTCAAAACGCCCAGCCGTGTGGGGTCTGAGAGCAACGCAAAGCCACGCGCCCACTCCGACAACTCTACCTTCGCTTTAGCGCCGATTTTCTTCGCCATAGATCCTGCCCTTTCCTTGCCTTGCCCCCCGTAGAGATTATAAATCGTAACCCCCGTCACTGCAAACGGCAAAGCCCCAATTGGACAACCCTCACCCGTCCGTTGGGGATGACAAACACAAGTGCGGCATTATACCAATCTGCTAATCCACGGCAAGTGCTAATATTCAAAAAAATCTCGGTCCCCTGCCGATTCGGACATCGAGCGAAATGAAACCCCCGGCATGCTCCACTCATCGGGGGCAGCAAAGGCAGGCTTCAGCGCTCAAGCAAGCCGACCGCACCCCGCGGCCCGTACAAAAATGGTGGGCGATACTGGACTTGAACCAGTGACCTCCTGCGTGTCGAGCAGGCGCTCTAGCCATCTGAGCTAATCGCCCACCGGGTTGGCCCGGATAAGCATACTCGCGCCGGCCGAGGTGTCAAGGCCAAATCGCCACGCCATCCTGATGCGCACGCGCTGCCGACCGCAATCCTTAACGCAATCGCAACGCCATCTGTCGCACGCCCGCCAGCACGTCCTCGCCCACCACGCCGCGCGAGAAGTCCGTCGTCGGGTCGTCCGGCACAAGTCCCAGGACGGGCACCCCGGTCACGCGCTGGATCTCGTCCGGACCGGTCAACTGGGCCACGTCGGCTGTATCGTGCTGGTAGCGGTTAACGGCAATGCCGAGCACCTCCAATCCCCTGGCCCGCAGCACCTCGACCGTCATGGCCGTGTGGTTGATCGTCCCCAACGTCGGCCGCGCCACCACCAGGACCGGCAGGTTGAAACGTTGAGCCAGATCCGCCACACTCCGCTTGGGCGTCACCGGGCAGAGCGCCCCGCCGATGCCTTCGACGAGCATAACGTCGTGAGCCTTCCTGAGCCGATCCCACGCCCGCCACATCGGCGCCAGGTCCAGTTTGACGCCGGCCCTGGCCGCTGCGATCGTCGGCGCCAGCGGTTCGGCGAGACAGATTGGCGAAATCTCCTCCAGCGGCTCCGGCGCATCGGCCGCCTTCGCCAGGAACTCCGCATCCTCCGACACCAACCCCTCCCGCCTCCGGACACAGCCGGTCGCCACGGGCTTCATCACGCCGACGTTTACGCCGTCGGCGCGAAGGACCATCGCGATCGCCGCCGTGACGATGGTCTTGCCGACCTCCGTGTCGGTCCCCGTGATGAACAGGCCCTTCTTCACGCGTCGGTCACCTCTGCAATAGCGGCGCCGGCAACCTCGACGAGCCGCGCCAGACTCTCGTCGCTGATGCAGTACGGCGGCATAAGAACCACCACGTCGCCGAGCGGCCTGATCCAGACACCGCGCTTCCGGGCCGCGACACAGACGTTCCACCCCCGCCTCTCCCCGGGCGGGTACGGCTCGCGGGTCCTGGAATCCGCAACCAGTTCGATACCTACCATCAAGCCGCGCCGGCGTACCTGGCCGACGTGGGACATGGCCGCCAGCGGCGCCAGTGCTTGCGCGAGCGCGGCCTGGAGTTCGCCAATGCGCTCAAGCACGCCGTCCTTCTCAAACACGTCCAGACTGGCCACGCCCGCCGCACACGCCAGAGCGTTGCCGGTGTAGGTGTGTCCGTGGAAGAACGTGCGGCCGTCGGTGTGACGCCCGAGGAACGCCTCGTAGATGGCGTCCGTCGCAAGGGTGGCTGCCAGCGGCAGGTACCCGCCGCTGATACCCTTCGCCAGGCACATGAGGTCCGGCCTTACGCCCTCGTGCTCGCAGGCAAACATGCGGCCGGTCCGGCCGAAGCCGGTCGCCACCTCGTCGCAGATGAGCAGGACGTCGCGTGCGCGGCAGGCGTCGGCGACTCGCGTCAGGTAGCCATCGGGATGTGTAATCATGCCGCCCGCCCCCTGGACCAGCGGTTCCAGGATGACGGCGGCCACCTCGTCGGCGCGGGCCGACAGAATCTCTTCCATCGCCCCCGCGCACGCCACGCCGCACGTTGCGGCATCCTCCCGGAGCGGACAGCGGTAGCAATACGGCGACGGCGCACGGATGGTCTCGAACAGGAGCGGCCGATACATGGAATGAAACAGGTCGATTCCACCGACACTCACCGCCCCAAGCGTGTCCCCATGATACGCAAGGTCGAGGCACACGAACTTCGTCTTCTCGGGCCGGGGAGGCCGGCACTGCCGCCAGTACTGAAACGCCATCTTCAGCGCCACTTCGACCGCCGTCGCGCCGGAGTCGGAATAGAAGACGCGCGTAAGCCCGTCGGGGGTGATGGCGGCCAGACGCTCAGCCAGTTCGATGGAAGGCGCCGACGCCAGGCCAAGCAGTGTCGAATGGGCGACGCGGTCCAGTTGGGCCCGGATCGCTTCATCAATCTCCCGCCGCCGATGGCCGTGCAGGTTGCACCACAGGCTCGAGGCGCCATCGATATACCGGTTGCCCTCGGTGTCGATGAGGAACTCGCGCTCGCCGGACGCGATGACGACGGGGTCGCCGCCCACCCACTCCGCCATCTGCGTGAACGGGTGCCACAGGTGGGCCTCGTCGGCCCGCCGGAGACGCGATGACAGGTCGCTTGGTTCGCTCATGACGCCGACGGCAGCCTCACAGTCAGCCGCGTTCCAATGGCCGCGCCCAATCGAAGGGCGGCGCTCTGACGGTTGACCGCCACTTCCACCAGGTCCGCGCTGCCGACGTAGGCCAGCAGCATGCCTGCGGCCACGTCGCAGTAGGCCCGGCGCAGTCCGCGGATGACGGCTCCCGAGATGTATATTTCAACGGCCGCCGGGTCTCGCTCCATCAGCATCTCGCCGGCGACGTTCGTGACGAGGTTGCCGAACGGGTCCACGTGAAGCACGTGGCCGCGGATGGTGTTCTCCTCGCGCTCGGGCAGCGGCACGTCGAACCGTTCGATGGTCTCGACCTGCGGGCCGAGACTGTCAACGGCCGTGCCCGACGCCAGTGCCGCCGCAAGCGGTGCAAAGATGTCCCGGCCGTGAAACGTGCTCGAGACCTCGGATCGGAAGAAACTCTCGTTCTCGACTGCCACAACCCGGCTTTCCGGCGCCGACCCGCCCAACAGCATCCGCCGCTGCGCCACCAGCGTCAGCAGACCGTTATCGGGCGCCAGGTAGAGGTATCCGCCCGCCTCGGCCGCCAGCACACGCCGGGGCCCACCCACTTCCGGGTCCACCACCGCCACGTGAACCGTGCCCTCCGGGAAAGCCGGCGCCGCCGACGCCAGCATGAACGCCGCCATGTGGACGTCGTGGCGCGGTACGGCGTGCGACATGTCCACGACGACGGCGCCCGGAACCCGTTCGAGAATCACGCCCTTCATCTGCGCCGGATACGTGCTCGCCACGCCAAAATCCGTCAGCAGCGTAATGACCTCGGCCACCGCGCACCTCCTTCCCGGTCGGCGATTATCCCGAACTGCGGCAGCCAGGTCAAGCAAGCCCCGTCCGCGGCCGCCTTGACCCTTCGGCCGGTGGCCATTATAGTGGCCTCTCCATCGGGAAGGCGACCGACTGCCGACACTCGATGGCACGGTCCTTCTGCGAGAGAAGGAGTCCTCCGGCATGACGGAACCGACGGGCGCGGACGTGGTCATCGTGGGCAGCGGCGGCGCTGCGCTTCGGGCGGCGCTGGCGGCCGACGACGCGGGCGCCGGCGTCCTCGTCCTGACCAAGGGCGAACTCGGCAAGGCCGGCGTCACCGCCCTGGCCTGCTCCGACCGGATGGCGTTCCACGCGACGCTCGAACACACCGAGCCCGGCGGGCCCGACGCCTGGCGGTACCACGCCGAGGACATCTACCGCATCGGCGGGCGCGTCTCCGACGCGAGCCTCGCAAGGATTCTCGCCCGGGGCGCCTGCGAGGCGTTCCATTACCTCGACCGTCTGGGCGTGCCTTTCGTCAAGAACGACGACGGCCTGGCCGACCAGTTCGTGACCGACGGGTCGAAATATGCCCGCGCGTGCTACACGGGCCCGTACACGGCCAACCACATCCACGAGGCGTTGCGGAACGAGTTCACGCGGCGCCGCCTGGCGATTATCGAGAACGTGATGGCCACCGACCTGGCGCTGGACGCATCGGGGCGCGTCGCCGGCGTGCGCCTGGCGGACGCTCGGAATCTGGAATCTGAAATCTCAAATCAAAGGACCATCGCCGCCGGGGCCGTAGTCCTTGCGACCGGCGGGGCGGGCGAGGTCTTCGAAGTCAACGTCTTTCCCGAAGGCATGACCGGCGACGGCCACGCCATGGCCTACCGGGCCGGTGCGGAACTGGTGAACCTGGAGTTCATCCAGATCGGCCTCTCGAGCGTCAAGACGAAACTCGCCTGCTCCGGCAGCCTCATGCGCGCCCTGCCGCGACTTGTCACCGAGGACGACCGCGAGTTCCTCTTCGACTACTTCCCGGACGGCGCCTCGCCCGAGGACGTGTACGCGCTCCTCTTCATGAAGGGGGCCTCGTGGCCGCTCTCGTATCGCGACGAGAGCCACACCATCGACATCGCCGTCTTCTCCGAGATGCAGAATGGCCACACCGTGTACATGGACTTCTCGAAGAACCCGAAGCGGCTCGACATGTCGAAACTCGACTCGGACCTGTGGTCGAAGTACCCGAAGATCGCCGACCTGCCCCTGACCGAACCGCCCCTGGCCGCCTCGCCGCTCGAGCGCCTCAAGGCCATCAACCTGCCGAGCGTGGCGTGGCTGGCCGAACGCGGCATCGATCTCGAAAAGGGTGACCGCATCGAACTGGCCCCCGCCTGCCAACACTTCCAGGGCGGCGTCAAGGTCAACGAGAAGGCACAGACAACGGTGCCGGGCCTGTTTGCGTGCGGCGAGGTCGCGGGAGGCCAGCACGGCGCGAACCGTCCCGGCGGCAACGCGCTCATGGACAGCCAGGTCATGGGCAAGATCGCCGGCGAGCAGGCTGCCGCCCTCGCGGCGACATCGAAACCAGGCAAGTCCGTCGAGACGGCCGGCGAGAAAACGGATACCAGCGGCGAGGCCATCGACGTTCGCCAGGTCCGCAGGGCCATCCAGCACCTGATGACCATGCGGGCGGGCGTCAAGCGCACCGCCGCCGGCGTGGAAGACGGCCTGAAGGAACTCGCCGAACTCAACGCACGCCCGTGGGATGCGGGCGCGGCGGACGAGGAGTTCCTCGCCGAAACCCGCAGCATCGCCCAGGTGGCCGAGATGGTCCTGGCGGCCTGCGGCACGCGGACCGAGAGCCGCGGGCCTCATCTCTACTTTGATTCTCCGGATTCCGTCGAGCCGCTGCCTCGCCAGGATCCCGACTGGAGGAAATGCCTCGTCATTCGCCGCGGAGACGACGGCTGTGTGGTCGTCGAGCAGCGCCGGCCGGTTGAGCCGGACTGGGAACTCGTCCAGCAGATCGAGGACGCATGAGGCAGGCCGGGTGGCATCGCCACGCCCGCCACGGCGGGTAAACTTGCGTGGCCATGAGCGCAGCCTGCGCCGCGCGGCGACCTGCCCAGGTCGGCGCAACAATCCGACAAGTTCCTGTGCGGGTGGGCACTGGCTGACAAGCAGCCAGTGGCACGCCGCAAATGAGCACTGACACAGCGCAAGCGCAAACGTCATGTCCGACACGCGAGAACAACTCGACCACATGGTCCGGACGCAACTCGAGAGCCGCAGCATCCGCGGGCCCCGTGTTCTGGAGGCCTTTCGCCGGATCGACCGTGCCCGCTTCGTCCCGGCCGACGAGCAGCGGTCGGCGTACGGTGACTTTCCGCTGGCCATCGGTCTCGGTCAGACGATCAGCCAGCCGTACATCGTCGCCCTGATGACGCAGACCCTGGCGCTCGAAGGGCCGGAACGGGTGCTCGAGGTGGGCACCGGATCGGGCTACCAGACGGCCGTGTTGGCCGAACTGGCGGCCGACGTGTACACCATCGAGGTCCGCGAGTCGCTTCAGACGAAGGCTCGCCGGGTGCTCGAATCGCTCGGCTGCGACAACGTGCACTACCGCGCGGGCGACGGCCGGGCAGGATGGCCGGAGGAAGCGCCGTTCGACCGCATCCTGTGCGCTGCGGCCGCCGAAGAGGTGCCGCAGCCGTGGATCGACCAGTTGGCCGACGGCGGGCTCATCGTCACGCCGGTGGGCAGGCCGGGAGCGCAGATTCTCGTGAAGATCGCGAAGCGGGGCGAGGAACTCGAACACCACGAGTTCTGCCCCTGCCGCTTCGTCCCCCTCGTCGGCGGCGACGAAGGGCTGTGAACGGGTCAGGAATCCTGAGACTGCCTTGAGCCAAGCAGAACGGCCCGCAAAACTCGTGATCGTCCCAACGACGCGGCCGCCGAAAGGAGAAGAGATGGCACATACAACTACCCGCCGCTCGTTCCTGAAACGCCTTGCGGGTGGTGCGGCAGCGATGACTGTGGTCCCGCTGGCGGCGTCGTGCGCTGGCCAATCCCATGCCCGTGAAGCGTCGCTCGCCGACAGGCCGAACGTCATCCTTGCCATGACCGACGATCAGGGGTGGGGCGACACCGGCTACAACGGCCACAAAACCCTGAAGACCCCTACGCTCGATGCGATGGCCCGCTCGGGCCTGCGATTCAACCGCTTCTACTCCGGGGCGCCCGTCTGCTCGCCGACGCGCGGAAGCGCCGTCACCGGGCGGCATCCGTACCGGTACGGCATCTTCTTTGCGAACGTCGGACACATGAGGCCGGAAGAGATCACGCTGGCCGAAGCCCTCAAGACGCAGGGCTATGCGACGGGCCACTTCGGCAAGTGGCACCTCGGAACGCTCACCAAGACGGAGAAGGAATCGAATCGCGGGGGGCCGAAAGGCACCGCCCACTACTCGCCGCCGTGGGACAACGGCTTCGATGTCTGTTTCTCGACCGAGGCCAAGGTGCCGACCTGGAACCCCATGCTCAAACCCGGCGCCGATGAGCCCTACGGCACGTCCTACTGGACCGGACCCGGGAAGAAGACCACCGAGAACCTCGGGGGAGACGATTCGCGCATCATCATGGACCGGGCCATCCCCTTCATCCGCGACGCCGTCCGACGCCGCAAACCGTTCCTGGCGGTCGTCTGGTTCCATACGCCGCACGAGCCGGTCGTCGCCGGACCGAAACACCTCGCGATGTACCAAGGCGTCAACAATCAGAAGGAGCGGCACTACTACGGGTGCCTGACGGCAATGGACGAGCAGATGGGACGCCTGCAAAACGAACTGCGCGACCTCGGCATCGCCGAGAACACGATGTTCTGGTTCTGCGCCGACAACGGCCCCGAACACAAGACGGGGCCCGGTTCGACGGGCGGCCTTCGCGGCCGCAAGCGAAGCCTTTTCGAGGGCGGCGTCCGCGTGCCGGGTCTCCTCCAGTGGCCCGCACGCATCAGGAAGCCGCGCACGACGGAGGTCCCCTGCTCCACGTGTGACTACTTCCCGACGGTTCTCGACGCCCTCGGCTTCAAGATGAAGGGCCAACCCGAACCGCTCGACGGCGTCAGCCTGCTGCCGCTCATCGAGGGCAAGATGACGGAGCGGCCGCACCCCCTGGGCTTCGAGTCGAGCGGTCAGATCGCCCTCATTGACAACCGATACAAACTCATCAGCCAAAACAAGGGCAAGACGTGGATGCTGTTCGACCTGGTCGCCGACCGGTCCGAGACGAAAGACCTCGCCGCCGAGAAGCCCGAGATCCTCGAGAAGATGAAGGCAACGCTCAACGCCTGGCGGGTCTCATGCAAGGACAGCCTCGCGGGAAAGGACTACCGCAAGTCCTGAAAGGCCCGGATAGTCCGCCCACGCCAAACAGAGAAACGCGCAGACGCCGCTCACCATCGGCAAAGGCAAGAAGCACGGACCTCGCGAGGATTACAGGACGACCTCGACGTCCAACGCCGGCACGGACAAAACGTCCACGAGTCCGTCCTCGGCGTCGAGGGCTGACGCGGCGGCCATCGTGTCGGACGACGCTCGCAGACTCATTTCGAGCGGCGACCAGGACGGGGACGCCGGCGCGGCCGGCTGCTGTTCGGTGGCAGTGTTGGCGGCGCGCCGCAGGGGCAGCACATGGCCACGCAAGTTTACCCGCCGTG
>CAYVAM010000128.1:0-11850 GCA_964449275.1 uncultured Anaerolineales bacterium | reverse complement strand
CCTCGCCTTTGGCGAGGGCTCGGTCGAAATGACATCGCTTCGAGAGCACGCTAAAGAAGTACCTCCGGCGCTACGGCTGTTCGGCAAGACTTCCTCGCTCCCGCTTAGCCGCACGCCTCCCCTCACGCCGCTGCCGGCCTGCGCCGGGCGAAGAACAGTTTTGTCTTCATGCTGACGCCGACAGCCAGCGCCAGCAGGCCCGCCACCGGGAAGATACCAAACGCCACGCCGATGACGCCGAGGATGATGACCACCGTCGAGATCGTGCCCTGGGTTTTCAGACCGATCTCGCGGCCGCGAACCCATCGCCGCACCAGCACGATCACCACAACGAGCACCACCACACCGGCCACGCGCTCCAGCCCCTCGATGAGCGGCAGCGACGCCGACCGGGCCGTGATCTCGACCTCGCCGCGCGGCATGGTGAACTGGTACAGCGTGCCGCGGCGGGGCAGTTCGACGTCCAGGCTGGCAAGGCCCGCTGGGACCTCACCCGCCCTGGCAACCCACGGGTGCCCACCCAGAGAGATGGTGGTGGCGTGGGTGAGGAGGTCACTTGCGGCACCCTCGAAACCCACGAAGCTGCCGAGTGCTCTCCCTCCTGCGCCCCGTCCTGTCACCGTGAGCCTCTTACCGGCTTTTGTCACCACTTTGTCGATTTCGCCTCGCTGTTGGAGTTTTTGCTGGTACCGCTCGACGACCTCGCTCTGGCTGAGACGCCGCTGCTGCTGCCTGGCGAATTGCTGGACCCCCTGCCGGTCGGCCAAGTCTTTTCCGGCGAACCTCTGGAACGTCTGTCCTGCGGCCTGCGACTGTGGCCCCGGGACCTGCTGCTGCACCGCAGCGCCCTGTTGTCCACCCACCTGAAATCGCGCGGCGCCCTTCTTCTGCTGCGCTTCGGCCTCCTTGTTGACGAGGCGGTTCCCGGCCAGCCAGGCTTCGTTGAAGTCGAACTGGTCGGCCTGTCGGGCACCCGCCTGCTGCGGCTGCGCCTTCCAGTTGGGGCCGAGGTCCTGGACGAGGTTCCGCGCCCGGCGATTGTCCTGCTCTCCGTACGCTTGCCTTATCAGATCGTCGTTGAAATCCACGGTTACCTGCTGGGCCTGCTCCTGGGCCTGGATCTCCTTGTCGACGTTCTTGAGGACCACGCCCGCGTTCGAGAGTTCCGATTGCAGCGCCACGTTTCCGTAGTACTTCTGTCCCAGCGATTGCTTGTGCGTCTTGATCTCGCGAGAAACCTGGAAAAGGTTCGACCTCGCTCGCGTCTGGGCAAACGGGTTGTCGGACCGCAGCGTCGTCTGCATCAGGCGGCCGGCCTGTTTGTTCAGGTACGCCAGGACGCCCGCTTGGAGGGTGCCCTCTTCCGTCACTCGGCTCATCGTTCCGCGGAACCAGAACCAGGCGTGCGTCTCGGGCAGGTACACCTGCACCTGGCTGAGTTCCGCGTTGATGTTAACCGGACGGATAAGCGGAAACGCGACCGACACACGCAGCGCGCCGAGGTCGTCGATGCTGCCGCCGTACTTCAGGATGACCGCGTAATCGAGGTCGCCCTCGGCGGTCTTGACGATCGGGATGCGCACCTTGCGCGCCTCGTCCATGAGCGTCGGCTTGACCGGCTGGCCGGCCACGACGGCGGTCCACAGTGCGGCCGCCTCCGGCAGTTCGATCTCGAGGAACTGTTCGGTCCGGTTGTCCATGCGATACGTCTGTTGGGCCCGGTAGGCGCCGCTGGAGTCGAAAACCAGGACCGTCTGGGCCAGACCGATCTTCGCTTCGACGGTCTCCACGGTCTCCCGCTCTTTCGTGCTGAACGCCAGGCGCGGCGCCTCGGCCCCGGGCGACACGATGAACGCCTGCGTCATGCCGCCACGCAGCATCCGGGCCACGGCCGCCCACTCCTTCTGCTGGGGACTCAGCGGCTCGAGGCCCTCGCGCGTCTCGACGATGACCTCATCGCGACCGGCGCTCTCCAGCGCCACGTATCGGCGGTCGGTCCGGCCCGTCTCGACTCTCGGAATCGGCGCGTCGTGCGTCCCGCCAGCCAGCAGACGGTCGTTCTCGATAAGCACGCGCAACTCGCCCATGACCTCGTCCTGGAGTTCCAGCCGTACGCGAACCGACGCCGCATCGTCCGCCACCGGCGTAATCGTCTTCTGCCTCAGCAGAGGCACGCTGATCCGGGCGTCCTTCATCCACGCCGGCAGCACCAGCGAAACGCCGCGGACGCCGGCGCCACGGATCGTCCAACTGATGAGGATCGTCTCGTCGATCGACCGGTCCGTGACCCGCGCATTCGTGACCGTGAAGCACGTGACATCCGGCTTTTTCGCCGTCAGAACGAGCCGCCCCGCGTAATCGGGACGCGTGTAATGGAGGGCCAGCGCGGCCAGGGTCTTCTGGTCGCTGCTCAGCCACCCGCCGGCGCGGCGAAGGAGCACACGCTCGATGTTCTCAAGCGCCTCGGTCCGCACCTCAAACGCCGGGTCCACCTGGATAACGATGTCGCCCTCCTGGCGATCGACGTCCAGGACCTCGATGTGCGGCACGGCGGTCTCGAGCGTTTCCCGGTCCTCGCCCAGTTTGCCCTGGATGACGATGGGGCATGCGCCTTGCACGCCGCTCGCCAGGTACACCGTCAGGACCTTGCGACCCGCCTCGTCGGTCAGGGCCCACTCGAACGTGCCGGGCGCGAGCACGCGGTCCACTTTCAGGTCGGGCGGCACGACGAACCGGGCCCAGTAGAGCGGCCGGTTCCGGACGGTGAGCGTCGCCCGGGCCTCCATGCTTCGCTCGCGCTGGGCCACGCGCACGATCATCTGGACGGTCGCCGACTTCTTCGCCACGGCGGGCGCCGCCGCCAGCCGGACCGAAAACGGCGTGGCCACGAACCGGAACGCCTGATACGGGCGGATGCCGAGGGGGCTCTCGACGGCTTCTCCGCCGGGCCCCGTCCTCTTCGGTTCGGGGGGCAGATCGTCGCGGCGGACACCGCTGGTAGCGACCGTCCGAATGTCCAGGAGCGGGCTGCGACGGATCACGAGTTGCCCCGTGTGCCTGAGCGCACCCGTCACGCCGACGATCGGCGCGACGAACTCGCCGCCCGCCACGGGCGACCCGCCCCCGTCGGCCTGCCGCCGGATCGTAACCGTGAAGTCCTCCGACGCCTTGGCCGGTTTCAGGAGGGTCACCGTCACCGCCTGCCGGTCGCCGGCTGGCTTGGCCTCCCACCCGCGAACGTTGGTCCCTTTCACCTTCTCGACGGTGTAGCCGCTGGGCACCTCGACGGTGAAGAAATCGCGCTCGCCGTGCCGGAACTCCAGGTGAAGCGACCACACCAGCCGCAGGCTGTCCTCCTGGACGTCGAGGACGGCCTTCGAGACGGCGGTCAGGGTCCGGTCGAGTTGTCCTTCGCTGACCTTCGGCCGCCACTGAATGGAGACCGAGCCGCCCGCGCCGAGGGCCGTTTCGATTGTCTGCCCGGCCGCCTTCGTGTCGTAAGAGGCGCGGTCGGGTACGCCGCCCAGGCGGACCTCTGTCCCGGCGTCCGGGACGGTCAGCGCCAGGGCCGTGGCGGGCGCGACCGGCAGCCGCCCTTCGGTCACGCGCCATCCGCCGCGCCGGTGCAGCCGCAGCCGCACCGCCAGGTCCAGCCGGTGCCGCCCTTTACCCGAAACGTAGAGCACGACGAAGGACTTCGGCAGCGGTTTCGACGACTTCTTCCTGTTCGACGCGGGCGCCGCCTCGGCAACGCTCAGCCGCGCGGGAGCGCCGTCCAGGTCGGCCTTCGCCAGGACACCGCCCTCCAGCGGCAGTGGCACGACGGCGTACGCGTCGGTGTACACGTCGATGTCGATATGACCTTCGACGAGCAGGTACTCCTCGCCCTTGAGCGTGGCCGCCAGCGCCGCCCCGGCCAGCGCGTACGGGGCCGGCGGTTTCTTCTCGCCGATGGGTTTCTCCGGATACGCCTGGTTCCACAGTTCGACGTACCTGGCGTACGGCACGAGCAGGCGGTCGGCGTCCTTGATGCCCGTCTTGGACCCAGGATCGTAGGGCACGATGATGGCGTCGGCCGGCACCTTGACCGGCTTCGGCGGGGGCACCACCTGGATGACGTACGGCGCGCCCTTCTCGTCCGCGACGGCCGATGCGCCGCCGGCCAGAAGCACGCCTGCGGCCATCGCGAGCAGGATGCCAACCGCCGCCGTGGCCCGAGGCGCAAAGACGCCGCGCGCCTTCCCGACGAACCACCGCACGCAACCCGCCACCAGATAGTACAGGATCAGCAGGCACGCCGCGTAGAACGCCCCGTTGACGAGCATCGCCAGTTCGATGCGGCCCGTGATGACGGGAATGAGCGTCGCCACCAGGCCCACGCCGACGACGTAGGCCGCCTTGGCGGCCGCCGGCCGCGCCGTCAGCGCCAGACCGACGACCATCACCGCCAGCGCGAGCGCCCACGCCAGCGAATGCATGCGGCCGGCGTCCACGACGGTCAGGGCGAGGCGAGGCTCGGTGCCGAGGCTCTGGAACGTGACGGCCTCGCCGGTCTTGACGAGGTCGATCTTGAGGCTCGCGACGCCCTCCAGTGCCCAGGCCCGCTTGGCTTTCTTCTTGGCATCCTCTTTCTTCGCGGGCGTTACGGGCTTCTTGGGCGGCGTGGGAGGCTTGAGTGCGGCCGGCGCCGGTTTGTCGTCCGGCACCGCCGGTTGGGCCTTCGGCGCCGGGGCCGTGCTGACGGAAGGCTGCCTCTCGGCGGGTTTAGCCCCGGCCAGCGCCTCGTCGGCCGAGGCGCGACCCCCCGTCCGAATCGCAAGCCCGTTGGCATCCTTGCCACCGTGTGGGCGGGCGCTCCGCGAGGCTCTCTCTCTCATGCTTAGGGTTCCGATGCTCCCCAAATTGTCCCCCGTCTTGGCCCCTCCCTCGTCCGACTCCTCGCCCGCGAACTCGGACTCCGACGAGTCCGCGCCCAAACGCACCAAGTTGTTCTTCGTTCCGGTGCGCGCCATCTCCTTCATCGCGCATCCGCCGAAGCCCATCAGGACGAGGCCCAGGGCGCCGTGGTCGAAATCCACGCCGCCCGAGCCGGCGTAAAAGGCGCCGGCCACGCTGGCGACGGCCAGCGGCGAGGCCGCCACCTGGTCGGTCACGACGCTGCCCTCAGCCCGAACCACCCGGTAGCCGCTGGGCATGAACAGTTGCCACTCCAGGTCCGCCACGGGCACCTCTTCCCCCTCGGCGGTGGACTCGGCGTGAAGGAACAGGCGCGGGGCCGGAACGTCGAGCCCCTTCCAGAACGCCATCCCGGCGACCGGCGTCTCGTAGACGACGCGCAGGTCGCGGACGGCCCCGGCGGCGGCGGCCGGAAGGTTCAGCAACATGCTTTCGGCCTCACGCTGCGGCTTGATGGGCGTGCCGTCGAGGGCGGCCGACCACAGGGTCGAGTCCTTGGGCAACCGGACTTCGAGGAACAGGGCCTTGGTCCGCAGGAGGAACCGGGCGGCTGTCTGGGCCAGGCCGTCGGCCGACAGGACCGTCGCCAACTCCGCCCGCTGGATGATCGCCGGCGGAAGACCCAGCGTGGGATGCCGCGCCACCGACACCGCGACGGGCGCCGTATCGCCGACGAACCCGTAAGCCCCCAGGAGGCGGCGGCCCGGCTGGTACTCGGCATCGACGAGTTCGCCGATGTCGACTCTCCGGGCCACGGTTTTAACGACGACGTCGAGTTCGGGGCTGCCCTCAACGGCCACCAGGCCAGACTGGTACGCCACGGCGTCGGCCTCGATGATCGGCAGGGCCAGGTCTTCGGGTTCGAGTTCGCCGAGCCGCTGCTGGAAATCGACCGCCAGGCGGACGGCGCCGCTTCGGCGCTCGGCCAGAAGGGCGGTCCACCGGCGCCGCCGGTTTCCTTCCTCGCCGACGATCTCGCTCGTGTACTCCTTGAGCGCCACGCCGCCCAGGCCGCGGATCGAGAGCGCCGTGGGCGTGTCTTCGGGCAGCAGGAGCGTCAGCCGGCGCGTCCTGGCCTGCGTCACGTCGTAGACGATCTCGTAATGGGCCGCCAGCACGTCACGCTCGACGCGGAAGAACGAGAAGGTCTGGGCGGTGATGCGCGGCAGGGTCCGCTCGACCGTCAAGCGGGCGCGATACGGCTGAGCGTCGTATCGGTAGGCGAGAGCGGCGGCCACGCCCTGGAGACCGTAGCGGGTCTTCTCGTTCTCATCGAGCGGCATGAGGCGTTGGAGCGCCTCGGGCCGGACGACCATATCATCGCGAGCGTCCACGGCGATGGCGCCCACGTCGCGGGCGGCGCCCGAGACGGCGAAGACCGGAAACTCCACGGCCGTCCTGTCCCACTCGCTGAACCAGGTCTTGGGGACGTGGACGGCCGTGAAGAGCACCTGCCGCTCGGCCCCTGCGGGCACGCCTTTGGCCAGGCGGACGTGGACGCGTCCGTCCTGGCCGGGCTTGCCGTACCGCTCAAACGTCACGCCGCCGCCGTCGGCCGTGACGCTGGTCACGTCCCATCCGGCGGGGACGGAGAAATCGAAGGCGAAGCGTTTTTCTTCCTCCGGCACCAAGGCGAACCCGCCGCGCACCGTCAGGCCCCCGTCCTCGAGGATCGCCAGCAGGTTGGTCGTCACGCGCAGTCGCGCGGGCGGTTTGACGAACCGGGCCGTCAGACCGAACGCCGCTTGCGGCGCGTAGTACGCCGCGACCGGGCGGATCTTTGCCGCACCAGGACGGGCCTCAAGCACCGTAGCCGGCAGCGCCTTCGTCAGGACCGCCGTGTCGATGGCGATGAGACCTTCGGGCGACAGGGCCTCGGCCTTCAGGCGGTCCTCGACCGCCAGGCCGACGACGGCCACGTGGCCGACGACGTCGAGCGGCTCGAGTTTCGCGAGCGCCCACGCCCCCAGGTCCGGCCTCATCCGCACGGCCGACAGGTTCAGGACGACCGTCTCGGTCGTCTCGTCGCGAAGGTGGACGTCGAGGATGCGGCGGTTGCCCTCGGTTACGATGGCCCAGCGCGCCAGATTCGGGGAGCGGACGTCGGTCACCTCGAACCCCGCCGGGACGGCGAACCGGAACCCCTTGACGGCCCGGTGCAGGATGCCCATCGACACGGTGGCGTGGAGGCGCTCGTAGGCCTGCGTGACCTCGTCCAGAAAGACCGACCGCGCGACGACGATGCGGTCCTTGCGCAGGAGCCGGCTGTTGAGTGTCATGACGAGCGAGACGTCGCCGCGGGCCGGCAGGATCTCGATGCGCGTAACCTGGGCCGCCTCGTCGAAGACGCGCTCCACGACCGGCGCGCCGGACTTGACCTCGACGTCGCCCGGGATGATCAGCCGCATCCGTGCGGGCGCAGGGGTCGGCAGGCGGAAGTTCAGAATCTGCCGGGCGGCGGTGGTCTGGAGCGGGGCCACCACGTCGAGAACGAGTTTGTGCTCGCCCTTGCCTTCGACGAAGAGTGTGAGCCGGCCGTCGTCCGAGAGGCCGACCGGGGCGCCTTTGCCGTCGAGGGTAGCGCCGCGCAGGCCCACGCCTCCGACGTCGAGGCCGACGGCGTGCAGACCGTCTTCCAGGACACTGACGGTGAGCGTGCCGGCGATCTCGGCCCGCTCGTCGCCGACCTTGGCGTGGTAATCTGCCGAAACGAGAAGTGCCCGGCGCGGGGCGCGGGCCTCGGCCTGCTTCTTCGCCTTTTCGAGCAGCGCCTGGTACTGTTTGCGCGACAGGAGCACGCGGTTCGGATCGCCTTCGAGCAGGACGCTGAGGTCCTCGAACGGTACGAGGAGTTCGCGGACCGTTTTCTCGGATTTCGGATCTGAGATTTGAGATTTCAGATTTGAGATTTGAGATTTCAGATTGGCTGCCGGCGGCGGCTTGCTGACAGCCGCAGCAGGACCCGCCAGGGCAGCGAAGACAAGCACCAGGATAGGGAGGATGTTACGCATCGTCGTCACCCCCTTCCTTGTGTGCGTCATCGTCTTGGAGCGGCGGCCGGCCTTCCTCGGCGGGCTGCGTCAGGTCCTCAGCCGCAGGTTTGGCCGGCGTCGCTTTGGCCTCAGGCGCGCCCGCTTGCAGCGCGGCGGCCCTGGCCCTGGCGAGAACCGCCTCGCGTGACGCCCGGCGGGCCTCCTTGCGTTCGAGGATGCGCGGATCGTGCCGGCGCGTCCACAGCAGGTACCACAGGATCCAGATGACCGCCACGATGGAGACTGCGGCTGCCATCACTCCGCCGGCCACCTGCACCGCGAACGTCGGCGCGAAGACGCCCAGCAGAACCATCAGAACGATGAAGGCGCCCACGGCGATGCACCGCTTCGTCCACGGGGTGAACAGGAGCACGATGCCGACCGCCAGGATGCCGACGAAGACGAGGACGGCCAGGTAGTCGCCGTCCATCGCGACGAGGCGGAGACTGCCTTCGGGGGGTTCGGCCGGTTTGAGCGTGGAGAACAGGTACCGCCGGCCGTCGGTCTGGAAGTTCTGCTCCGCGCCGCCTTCCGTCTTGAGACCCTGGCGGACCCAATCGACGAGCGACATGTTGGCCTGGACCGGATACACCACAAGGTACCAGGCGAAGTCGTCCGTCCGCCAGCCCATCTCCTCGGTCCACGGGCCGATCGAGCCAAGGTAGTCCCATTCACTGGGCAGCCACGCCGAGAGGTACACCTTCTGGACGGCGGGCTCTTCCGGAAAGACGGGGCACTCGAGCGTCATGCCGGCGCCGCTGACGGTGTACCTGAGTTCCAGAAGGAAGGGTTCTCCGGCCGCCTGTCCGACGAGCGGCACGTAGAACTTTCTGCCTTCCTTGTCGCCGCGCTCCAGCGAAACGGGCCGACCGTTGATCCGCAGCGGCTCGGTGTCGAAGTTGACGTTGGCGGGCAGTTTCACGAGGAGCCGCTGCCGCGCGCTCCGGGCACGGTACAGGGCCTGGACGCTGATGAGGTCGCTTCGCGTGACGACCATCCGGACGAGGGCCCGTTCGATGGCGGTGTGCTTGATGTCCTCGAGTTTGTACATCGTGGCGACGACCGTAAGGGCCCAGTCCTCGTGGAACTCAAATGCCCGGGCCGCACCCTTGACCGCCGCGCCGGGCATGAGGTCGTGCTGCGGATCGATGGGCCGCAGACCCTTGACCTTGTCCTCGCCCTCGGCCCGTTGAACGTCGATGGTCTCGGCCTTCGCCAGGACGATCTGTCCCCATGCCCGGTCGATGCCGCGTGGGATGAGGCGCGGGATTTCGAGGTCTACGCTCTTGCCGACGTCGAGTTTCTCGATCTTCTTCTCCCACGTCAGCGTCACCTTGACCGAGCCCATGAACTCCGCGTCGCCGGTCAACTGCCAGGCGACGTAGCCGTCGGCCAGGTGAGCGGGCTTCTCGGCGACGGTTTCATGGCGGATGGCCAGTGGCGTGACGCGGATGTCGGCGGCCAGGTCCTGCGGCACGTCCAGCCGCAGATTCTTCACGCCGCTGTAGAGGACGTCGTAGAAGAGCGTGGCCGAGTACTTGACGACCCCCGAATCGATCCGCGCCACCAGCAGTTGCCGCGCGGTGACGTGCGGTTTGCGGCGTTCGGCAGCCAGGGCCAGCGAGGCAGGTTCGTCGGTGTAGGCGAACGCCAGGACAGGCCGCTCGCCGCCGCGCTGCGTCCGCCGCATGTCCTTGGTCGCTTCCTGGAACGTAACGGTCCGCAGTCCCGCCGGTTTATCGGGGTTGACGCGTAGGCTCTCCGGGGCATAGACGACCAGGCGCCCCGTCTCGCGCTCGACGCTGTCGGGCGCGACGCGCGGGATGGCCAGCGGGATGTTGGCCGCCTTGCCGGTGGGCGCCAGGAGGTCCGGCTCGTGCAGCGTCTTGTGAAGCCCGACGGCGAGCGCGACTTTACCCAGGGCCTTGCGCGACAGGTTCACCACGAGGCGCGTCTTGTTGGGGCCTTCCAGGTGATGCGCATCGACCTGGGCCGGCCGCACGGCCTTGCCCACCGCCACGCCGCGCACGCTGCGGACGTCGCAAGCGGCAGGCACGTCGATCTCGAAGCGGAACACGCCGGCCCGCTCGACCGTGTAAACGGTCAGCAGGTCAACCGTCAGCGCCTCGGTGCCGAGGTGGGCTTCGACGAGCGAGTCGGCAAGGATTCGCGGCTGGACCTTCTCGACGCCGAGGGTCAGGTCGAACGGCAGGGCGGCGTAGCGGTACGAGAAATCCCACTTGCCCTTGGCGAGCGTCTTGGGCAGTTCGGCCGCATCGAGTTGCAGGAGCCCTGCGTGGGCGACGGCCTCGGCCCGCAGGCCGGAGGCCACCGTCACGACGACCACGCCCTGCTGGCGTCCCACGCCGAGGGCCTTGATGACGGGCACCTTGACCTGGGCCGCCTGCTCGGCGCTGAACTTCTCGAGTTCGAGCGTCAGGTTCTGCGTCTTCTTGGCGGGCTCGAACAGTTGGACGGTGATCTTCTGGACGCCTCCGGCGGCCACCACCGACCACTCGCGTACGTTCGGATCGAAGACGCCGGCCACCTTCTGGTTGGCGGGGACCTCGACCTGGAGGCTCGCCAGTTCCGCCCGGCTGATCTCGTAGGCCAGCGTCGCCCGGGTCCGCGTGACGCCTTCTTCGATGGTCGTCTGCTGCTCGATCTGGACGCTCGCCAGCGCCGCGAGGCCTTTGGCGCCCTCGGCCTTGGGCGTCCAGTCGATCCGGACGGTGGGCGCCGCGCCGACGAACGCCAGGACGACGGTCTCCTTTGCGTCGGCGCCGGCGGCGGGCGGGACCTCGGTGGCTGCCAGGAGCGGATGGATGTTCACCTTGACGCCCGACTCGGGGATGCGGACCTCCCACTTGCTGACCGGGGCCTGCGGACTCTCGAACGAGACGCTGTTCTGGCCCGGCGCCTTCGAGTAGGCCTTGGCGAAACCGAGGGTCAGGGTGAACTGCTGCGGGTCTTTGCCCTTCTTCTCGACCAGGAGTTTGTAGCCGGCCTTGGCGTCGGAGACGATGCGCGCGGGCCCGCCGGCGAGCGTCGCCTTCGTCAGGGCGACGTCGCGCAGGCGGAGCAGGACCTCGTTCCAGCCCTCCTTGAGGACCTCGAACTTCAGCGTGGCCTCCACCGTGACCACGTCCTTCGAGACGGTGGCCACGCCGGAGACCTCGGTGATGAGGGCGTCGATGGGCGGCTTGGTCTCGGGGGGCGCGGCGGTTTTATCACGTGCGGCCTTCCAGAGTTCCTGGAACTTCTCGTACGGGAGGAACACCCCGCGGCCCTGTTTCTCGAAGACCTCGCGGAGTTTCTCATAGGGGATGTAGATGCTCTGTTCGCGGACGGCCTTCGCCTCCTCCGCCGAGAGAGGCTTCGCGGCCGGTTCCGCCGGCGCCGCGTGCACCGCCTCCACCATCGGCAGGAAGACGGCCATCGTCAAAACCACAACCATCGGCCAGATTCGAGACGTTCGCATGGTCATGCCCTCGGTAATGGTCCTTGATCGCTTCGATGTCGGACATGCGTTCTCCCCGCCGGCGCGGCGAAGACTCGCATGCGCTTTCCTGAATAGACGCGGCTTGCCACATGGGGTTCCGCGCATTCTCCGGCCTCACTATGGCGCTCGCCGGCGAAACGCCCGCTGCCGCCGAGGCGCGGTGGCAACCTTTGCCGGCGAGATCCGAACATACTCGTAGCGCCGGGGTTTATCCCCGGCGCATGCCTCACGCGCCACCGGCTGACGGCCGCCGGGCATGAAGCCCGGCGCTACAGCACGCTCGCCAGCGAAACGCCCGCTGCCGGCGAGGCGCGGTGGCAACCTTTGCCGGCGAGATCCGAACATACTCGTAGCGCCGGG
>CAYVAM010000127.1:0-11869 GCA_964449275.1 uncultured Anaerolineales bacterium | reverse complement strand
GCTGGGTTCAGACCGGCGTGAGCCAGGTCGGTCCCTATCTGCCGTGGGCGTAGGATGCTTGAGAGGGTGTCTCCCTAGTACGAGAGGACTTGGAGGCACGTGCCCAGGGTGTACCTGTTGTCGCGCCAGCGGCACCGCAGGGTAGCCAAGCACGGAACGGCTAAACGCTGAAAGCATCTAAGCGTGAAGCCCTCCTCGAGATGAGGTATCCAGGTCCCTTCGGGGACGAGAGGCCCCTGGAAGACCACCAGGTTGATAGGCCGGACGTGTAAGGGCAGAAATGTCCTCAGCAGACCGGTACTAATGGCCGATTACTTGACCACATTAATCCTTCCCTCGCATGACTAGCCGCGAGCGTTAGCGAGCGGAAGCGCGCCTCAGCACCTGCCCACTTTTGCCACTATTCATCCCGACACGCCTTTAGCCCCCGGTGAATACACCGGGGGGCGATGCGACCAGCCGCGAGCCGCGACCCGACTGGCCGACGAGCCGACTGGCCGCGAGCGTAAGCGAGCGGTCGCCTTTCACAACCGAATACCAGGTGCCTCCGCGCTATGTTGTCATGCTGAGCGCAGCGAAGCATCTCGCCGTGCGGTGTTGACAATCGCAGACGAGGCGCCTCTGAAAATTTCCGGTGGTTTTCCGGGCGGGGCTACACCTGTTCCCATTCCGAACACAGCAGTTAAGCCCGTCCCGGCCGATGGTAGTCCGCAAGGGCGAGAGTAGGTGGCCGCCGGATTTATCCTTTGAGAGCCGGGCCTGAACGGCCCGGCTCTTTTTTGCACCGACCGGCCGTGCCTCTGTCTGTGTCTTCTTTGAGATTTGAAATCTCCAATCTCAAATCTCCAATATGAAGTGCTTATGCCGACTGCCACGGCCGGTCTTGCCCGGCCGTGCGTTTTGCAGTTGCCTCATCTGTAATCTGAAATTTCCAATCTGAGATGTTTTCCCTCACACCGTGCCACGGCCGGTCTTGCCCGGCCGTGCGTTTTGCAGTTGCCTCATCTGCCATCTGAAATCTCCAATCTGAGATGTTTTTCCCTCACACCGTGCCACGGCTCGTGCGGGCCGTGTGTGTTACACTTGCCTGCTCACGCTTGCCCCCTCTGCTATCTGAAATCTCCAATCTGAAATGTCTTTTCCTCAGTTGTAGGATGCGTGCTCTGCACGCACGCGGTCTTCTATGATCGATGTTCCTTTTCGCTCCCCGCGCCCGCGAGCCTTCCCGTGTGGCGCGGTGGCTTGCGCAGCCGCGCAGCGTTCGCACCGCCCTTGTCGCTTGACCCCGCTTGGACCGCACGGTAGGCTCCTACCGAGGAGGGCCGCTGATGCCTGCGAGGATCGCCATCGATCGCGCTCGGGTCGCCGACTTCTGCCGTCGCCACCACATCCGACGCCTCGCCCTGTTCGGCTCGGTCCTCCGCGACGACTTCGCACCCACCAGCGACGTCGACGTTCTCGTCGAGTTTGAGCCGGATCGCAGGGTCGGTCTCATTCGACTGGCAGGCATCGAAAGGGAACTCTCCGACCTGCTCGGCCGCAAAGTCGATATCCGCACCCCAGCGGATCTGAGCCCTTACTTCCGCGATGAGGTGCTCGCCCAGGCGGAGGTCCAGTATGCAGAAGGATGACTTCATCCGCATCCAACACATGCTGGAAGCCGCGCAGGAGGCGGTGACATTCGCCGAGGGTCGCAGCCGCGATGACCTGGCCACGGACCGTATGCTATCTCTGGCGATCGTGAGGTGTATCGAGATCGTGGGGGAAGCCGCCGCCAATGTGAGTTCCGAAGAACGGAATCGGTATGCGCAGATCCCGTGGGGCGACATCGTGGGGATGCGCAACCGGGTGATCCACGCCTACTTCGACATCGATCTTAAACTCGTTTGGGATACGATCACCGACGATCTGCCGCCCTTGATCGTGCAACTCGACAAGATCCTCGTGACCGAGAGCAACGACCGCTGACGCACGCTCGCCAAGATCGATAGTTGTAGGGTGCGTGCTCTGCACGCACGCGGGAAATGCGTCCTCTGCGTCCAGCAGAACTTGCCTATGATCGTTGTTTCTCTGCGCTCTCTGCGTTAAAAAAACCGGCTGAAAGCCTACAGCACCCACGGCGACCGCATCGGACGGTCCAGCAACCGGTTCGCCTCCTCGTCGCCGATGAACTCCTCCTTGACGGGATCCCACCGTAGCGGACGTCGCAGCCGGTACGCGATGTTCCCCAGGTGGCACACCGTCATCGTCCGGTGCGCGATCTCGACGTCGCACACGGCCGGTTCGCGCGTGCGGATCGCCCACAGAAAGTTCCCGCCGTGATCGTCGCTGCGATACAGGTGCACCTCGTCTGGTCGCGTCTCCTCGTGCATCAGGCTCGCGGGCCACGTCCTGAGTTTCTTGCGATTGACGGCTACCTTGCCCTGTGTCCCCTCAAAGACCACCGCCCACTCATCCATGCGGTTCATGTGATAGACGTTTACCCCGCACGCGTACCGGAACGTCACGCCGTTGTGATCTCCTGAACCGGGGGGAAGAATCTCGGTCGGCCCCGTCTCGTCGGCCGCAAGGGCCCACTGCGGGATGTCGAAGTGGTGGCTGCCCCAGCCCGTCATGCCGCCGCCCGAAAACTCCTCATAGCCTTCCCATCCGCTCAGGCAGATCCGCGAGTTGTACGGCCGCCACAGCGCCGGACCCAACCACAGGTTCCAGTCGATGTCCTTCGGGCACGGCTCGCCCGGCAGATTGCACGGGTGCGCGGGCCCGCCCACGTACACCTCGACCCGCTTCAGCGTGCCGATTCGCCCGCTCCGCACCATCTCGCAGGCGAACCGGAACTCCCTGGCGCTGCGCTGCTGGGTGCCGTGCTGAAACACCCGCCCGTACCGGCGCACCGCCTCAACCATCGCCCGGCCGTTGCGTATCGTCAGCGTGCTCGGCTTCTCGCAGAACACGTCCGCACCGGCCTTGGCGGCCGCCACCGAATGGAGCGGTTTCCACTGCGTCGGCGTCGCGACGGTTACCGCGTCGATGTCGCCGCGCGCCAACATCTCCCGAAAGTCCCGGTACACCGCCAAGCCTTTCGCCTTGAACGTCTCGCGCCGCCGGCCCATCACGTCGCAGATGGCCACACCCTGGACGCCCGGACGCCGCGTAAGGTTGCCGAAGACGTACGTCCCGCGTCCCCCCATGCCGATGCCGGCCACGTGGATGCGATTGCTGGGGGCCGCGCGGCCGTCCGCCCCCAACGCCGACGCCGGGAGGATCAGTGGCCCGGCAAGCGCTGCGGTCGCTGCGCCTTTCAGAAAGTCCCGTCGGTTCAGCCGCCGTTTTCGTGCCATGCGAGAATCTCCCGAATAAAGGTCCCAGGGACCGCGACCGGCCCGACTTTAGTTGGGCTCAGACCCGTTGTCAACACTTGCCGGACCTGACTCATTCTCAGTCGGGCCGTCCGTGCCGTGAGGCACGGTTGGGCTCTAGCCACGGGCGCGAGCCCGTGGTGGCGTGGATGGCTGAGAGGCCAGAGCCCCGTAGGGGCGACTGACGATTCAAGCGCCCTTACAGGGCTTCATGGGTGAGGGGACCTTCCCATCACCACGGGCTGGCGCCCGTGGCTACAGTGCAGACGCCCCGTGGGGGGCGAACGCCCGAGGCTCTTCTATGGGGGCAGACATCTGAGTTGACCCACCGCAAACTGGGCAGGAGTCACTTGCCGAACTCGCGCCGCACCGCGCCTTTGCGTCGTGTTTGGTCACGGTCGGTCGTTCCTTTTTTCGTTCGCACCATCCTGTTGTCGGGGTTACCCTCACGGGGCATTCGGAGGATCAGGAGGCTTCCACGTGGACGAGAACCGCGGCGCCACCTTGCTCGCCTTCGCCATCGTGTGGCTTACCCTCTGCCTGCTCTGCACCGCCCTCGCCGCCGCCGAGACGCCCGACCTCGGCCCCTGGCATCCCCTCTGGACCCGCCAGAAGGGCACCGGCACGGCTCGCATCGACGCCAACGTTCCCGGCGGCCGCACACCCGTTGTCCGCATCGAACACACGGGCGCGAAGGACTGGAGCCTCAACCGCCGCGAGCGCATCGCCATTGCCGAAGGCGACATCGTCGCGCTGAGTGGCCGCGTGAAGGTCAAGGGCAAAGGAACCGCCACCCTCTGCGTCGTCGCTTACGAGAAGGGGGGGAAGGTCCACTCCTGGACTTACGGCGCTCGCACGGCATCCGCAGCCGACGCTTGGCAGCCGCTTCGCTCCCGCTTCATCATTCCCCCCGGTGTCACCGCCATCGTCCCGCGCCTTATCGGCCACGGTCCGGCCACGGTCTGGTTCGATTCCTTCGCCATCGAGAAGAAGGGGAACCTCGCTGCCATGCGCGGCTCCGCCGACCTTCCCGAGCGGCTGGTGATTGCCAACCCGTCCCTTTCCGTGACCCTGCACACGGCCGACGCCACGCTCGCATGCCTCGACAAACGCACCGGCAAGACCTGGTCCCAGAAACGCTTCCGCCCCGGCGTCGTCATCACCCGTGCGAAGGCCGACGGCCGAATCACCTTTGATTGGATCCACGCTGCGTCGGGACTGGAGGGCAGGGCGGTCATTGCACTCGACGGCGACCGGCCGGAATGCACCCTCACCCTCTCGGCCGACGGCCGTCTCGCATCGCCCCTCGCGTTCCCGCACCCCTTCACGGCCGACGCCGTTGCGGGCGGCAAGTCGCCCGCCTATCTCGTCGTCCCCATGAACGAGGGTATCTCGTATCCGGTTGATGATAAGACGATCCGGCCGATGCGGCTCATCGCCTACGGCGGGCACGGCATCTCGATGGCGTTCTGGGGCGTCACCGACGGCCGCTGCGGCCACATGGCCATCATCGAGACGCCCGACGACGCCTCCATCCGCATCGCGCGGCTCGATGGCCGCCTCTGCATCGCCCCCGAGTGGGACCCGCAGAAGGGCCGCTTCGGCTATCCGCGCCGGCTGCGCTACGTCTTCTTCGACTCCGGCGGCCACGTCGCCATGTGCAAACGCTACCGCGCCTACGCCAAACGCATCGGACGCTTCAAAACCCTTGCCGAGAAACGCCGCGACAACCCCAACGTCGACTTGCTCCTCGGCGCCGTCAACGTCTGGTGCTGGGACAGGAACGCGCCGGCCATCGTGCGCGACATGCAGGCGGCCGGCATCAAACGCATCCTCTGGAGCCACCGCCAACCGCCCGACGCGCTCCGGGCCTTGAACGAACTTCCCGGCGTCCTCACCAGCCGCTACGACATCGTCCAGGACGTGATGAACCCCGAAAACTTCGGGGCACTGCGCGGCGTGCATCCCGACTGGACCACCGACGCCTGGCCGAACGACCTCATGCTCGATACGCGGGGCCAGTGGCGCCGCGGCTGGCGCGTCCGCGCGAAGGATGGGTCGATGATCCCGTGCGGCGTCCTGTGCGACCGCCAGGCGCCGCCGTATCTTGACCGGCGCATCGCCGCCGAACTCGCGACCCACCCCTACCGCTGCCGCTTCATCGACACGACCACCGCCTCGCCGTGGCGCGAATGTTACCACCCCGGCCACCCGATGACGCGGTCCGACAGCCGACGATCCAAGATGGAACTCCTGCGCCTCGTCAGCGAAAAACACAAACTCGTCTGCGGCTCCGAGACCGGCCACGACGCCGCCGTCCCGTACGTCCACTACTTCGAGGGCATGATGAGCCTCGGCCCGTACCGCGTGCCCGACGCCGGCCGCGACATGGCCCGCATCCTGGACGAGGTGCCCGACCGCGTCGCGACGTTCCAGGTGGGCCACCGCTACCGCCTGCCGCTGTGGGAACTCGTCTACCACGACTGCGTCGTCGCCCAGTGGTACTGGGGCGACTACAACAACAAACTGCCCGCGCTTTGGGACAAGCGCGACCTGTTCAACGTGCTTTACGGCACGCCGCCCATGTTCATGTTCCGCCGCCCGTACTGGGACGAGCACAAGGACCGCTTCGTCGCGAGTTACAGGACCGCCTGCCCCGTCGCCCGCGCCACCGCTTGCAGCGAGATGACCGATCACCGCTTCCTGACGCCCGCCCGCGCCGTCCAGCAGACCGTCTTCGCCGGCGGGGTGACCGTGACGGTGAACTTCGGCGACAAGCCCCACCGCCTGCCCGACGGCACCGAACTCGCACCCCTCAGCTACCACGTCACCGGCCTCAAGTAGGGCTTTTTTGTCAACTTCGCATGGAGCGACATGGCGATGGCGCGGTGGGCAATCCTGCCCACCGCGCCGCGGCCTTCCCAGGCCGCCGCGACGGGTCTCTCGCGTCGGCTCCGAGTGGTGTCATTTCGACCGAGCCCCGCGCAAGCGGGGGCGAGCGGAGAAATCTCGCTGTTGGGCACCGGCCAAAGGCGGGTGGCACCCTGGCACGGGTGCGGCTCGTGCCGTGGCCGGCGGCAACGCGCAAGCGTGGCCGTGGTCGTCACGTCACGCTCACGGCCTCGGCTGCACTGCTGCCGTCCCAGGCGTAACCCTCTTCGAAACGTAGAGCCCCGCGGTGTGGCATCTGTCACCCCGAGCGAGCGCAGCGAGTCGAGGGGTCTCGCCGTTTGCCGTCTCGTACAGCGAGATTTCTCCGCTCGGTCGCCAAGGCGACCTCGGTCGAAATGACAGGCCCGCCGCCCAGCCCTGGGCAGAACGGCCCTGCCAGAAACCGTTGCCACCACCCGCCGGGGCATTGTTCGCGTTTCCGCTGGCAAGCATGGGGATGGGATGGTACGATGGCGCCTATGAGGGGCTGTCGGCCTTGTGCGCAGTGGTCCCGAACTGCCGCCTGGATACAGGTGTGTATGCAATGGCTATTGGCAAGGAGGGGATGTATTGGAAGGTGGTAGCGGTGTGCGCGACGGCGGTCGCCATAGGGCTCTGGCTGATGCTGCATGGGTGGGGGTGTGCACCGCCCATCACGCCCGAACAGATTACGGATATCACGATTTACGACCCGAACGCTTCAGAATACCCCGAGCCCGGGGACGCCTCGAAGGCGTCGGTGATTCCGCATGCCGACCTGGGCCCTGAGCGAACACGGCGGATTCTCGACGGCGCCGAATGCCGCACGTTTCTTCCGCTGTTGAAATGCCCTCTCCCCGGAATCGCCAAGGTGAGGGGCGGGGGCGAGCGTGATCTTTCGCTGCCTTACGCCCCGTTGGGTTGGATCAAGGTCTGGGGACAGTGGGGTGGTTACAATCTGACACCGAAGTCGGGAGAAGAGCTTCTCAGGCTGATGAAAGTCTGCCAGACGAGGTGTTTCGATCGGGCAGAGGACCGGGCCGAGCGGACAACCAAAGACGACGGCCCGCATCCCATGCGAATCGATGGCAAGTATGGCTATGTTGCGGAGTCGGGGACCGTGGTCATCCCCCCTCAGTTTGACGACGCCATGCCCTTTTCTGAAGGTCTTGCGGCGGTGCGCGTGGGTGATGCCCAGGGCGGCCGCTGGGGGTACATCAAACGCGATGGCACCTTCGCCATTCAGCCGCGCTTCTCCGGGGCGTCGTTCTTCTCCGATGGCCTGGCCGTCATCACCGTGGACGACTACTTCGATGGCAAGCAAGGCTACGTTGACCGGAACGGGAAGGTGGTGATTGAGGCCCAGTTCGAGGACGCATTTGAGTTCCGGCACGGCTTCGCAGACGTGCGTTTTCGGGGGACGTGGCAGCATATTGATCACAGCGGGCGCGCCGTAACATATATATCAGCATCAGAATACGACCTGAAGGAAGGCGTGGAGATCATCCAGGTCGACGGCAAGTATGGATTCTGGGGTGGCGGTTTTTTCCTGATGCCGCCGGAGTTTGAGGACGCCAGGATGTTCTCGGAGGACCTGGCCGCGGTGAAGAAAGGCGGCAAGTGGGGCTATGTGAACAAGGCCGGCGAGATGGTCGTTGAGCCGCGATTTGACCGAGCGTGGTCTTTTTCGGGAGGCAAGGCGCGGGTGGAAGTCGGATCAAGAACGCTCCTCATTGATACGAGGGGCAATGAGGTCCTGCCTGAGATTCAGAACGGCAGCCAGTGAGTGTGTGCGGGCGTCGTGACCCCGGGCCTGCACTTCTGGCGACGCCTATCCATGAGGAAGTCCTGTCAAGTCGGAAGCGGGCTCCTCCGCCATAGCAGCCTCCGCCGCCGGGGCGTGTGAAGGGTCGTAAGGGTGCCATTCGGGCGCTCAGGCTTTGTCGCACTCGCGCGACCCGTGGCGCCGGGCTACTTCTCCAGAAGCAGAAACACGGGCGTCTCGGCCTGCATCGCAATCGGTAGGTTGCCGCCCTGCGGCGTCATCACACGACGGGTCCCCATCAGGTCGATCACCGGCACCGGAAGGTCCGCCGACAGTTTCACCTCGACGGTCCGGTCCCTGTCGGTTGGCCAGACGACCAGGACGCATCCGGCGCCAAGCGCCGCTCGGTCGAACCAGTAGGCCCGCACGTCCGGCCCGAAGTCCACCGTCCGGGCGAACCGCGCGTCGCGAAGGATCTGCGTCATCGTCGCGAACGCACGGTACGCCGCCTTCGGCTCGAAGTCCCGCGTCACGATCCCCATGTTGTGTTCGAAGTTGAACGGGTCGCGACCGTCGTTGCGGAAGTCGTACCACGAGATGTTCGGCGCAGCCCCCGACGCCACCGCATCGAGGTACGCCCGGGCCACGAGTTGTGCCTGGTCCCGCTGGCTTGTGGGCCGGAACCCCGTGCTGATGGCGTTGTGACCGACGCCCGTCGTCCAGCCCATCTCGGTGATCCAGACCTCGCGGGCCGAGCCGTCGGCCCGCCGAACCAGGTCGGCCGCCTTCTTCAGGTCCTTCACGAACCGCTCGTCGTGCAGCGACCGCCGGTACGGATGGATCGTCAGGATGTCGAACGGCGCGCCCAGCGCCATCGTCCGCTCGATGAACTTGGTGTCGATCCCCGCCGTCGAGATCCCGAGCACCAGGGCCCCCGGGTTCGCCTCCTTGATGGCGGCATGCGCCCGCTTCAACAGGTCGGCGTACATGTCGCGCGGGCCCTGCCAGAAGAAGATGTTCGGCTCGTTCCAGATCTCCCAGTGCCGGATGTCGTCGCGGTACCGCCGCGTGCAGGCGGCCGCATAGCGGCAGTAATCCTCAATGCCTTCGGGCGTGTACGGCTTCGTCCACCCTGCCCAGTACGAGAGCAGGCCGTAGACGCTGATGCCGCGCCGCTTTGCCGTCGCGACCAGCCGGTCGTAGAACGTCCAGTTAAACTGCCCCCGTCGCGGCTCGACCCGCCCCCAGCCGAACTCCTCGCGCGACCACTTCACCCCCGCCGCCTGCGCCATCGTTGCCGCGCGGTCCATCTCCGAGAGGCCCTGCTCCGTGTTCGGGTACCGATATAGGTACAACCCCATCCCGAACGGCGACGTTGGGTCGCGGTCCGCCGTGCCGTGCCCCTCGACCGGCGCCGTGTAGCAGGCCAGGGCAGGGGGAGTTGTCTGGTCCGGCATGTCCAGGTCGAACTGGGCCTCCAGGAACGTGTGGTCCCCCGCCGGCATGGGGACGGCGACCTCGACGGGTTCGGCGCCGGCGGGCAGCGTGATGTTCCTGCTGCCGGAGGCCACTGCCTTGCCCGGCCAGTCGCGGACCGTCCACCGGACCGTGGCCTGGACCGGCTCGCGCGTCATGCACCGCACCGTTGCGACGAAGGCGTCGCCGGCGCGTTCGGTCCAGACGACGCACCGCCGCTCGGGCGGGCACTCGGCCTCGCAGCGAATCTCGGCAAGTTCCAGTTCGCCGGCGTCCTTTCTGTCGGCCGCCTCAAGCCAGATGCCGCGCAGCCGCAGCGGACCGTGCACTCGGCCGTCGTTTTCGCCGCCGTGCCACGTCCACCCTTCCCCCGGCGGCGCGGCAAAGGCGAGTTCGCACCCACCGTCGGCCGCACCTTTGAACGCACCGACCGTCTTCTCGAACGTCATGAAATGGGTCGCGAACTGGACGCGGACAGGATGTTCAGGCGCCGGCCCTTTGGCGCGAATCCGCAGCCGCTTCGGAAGGCCGATGAGCGAGTACTCCCTCGGCACGATGCCGATCCGCTGCGCCCCGTTCGTGAAGTCGAACCGCCACGTCCGGCCCGCCAGGCTCGACGTCCCCCGGTTGCCGTGCGAGCCCAGGCGCCATCCCTCGTCCGGCGCGAACCGGGCCGCCACCACCTCCTCCGTTACCATCTCCGGCCCCGGTTTGCCGACGAGGAGGCGAACGTCGTCGAAGCACACGGCCCCTTGCGCCGGCCCGGAGTTCTCGGCCAGAAGGGCGATCGTCTTTGGCGGCCCGTGGATGCGGCCGTCGTTTGCGCCGCCCCAATGCCCCGTCCAGCCCGACAGGCGGATCAGGACGTCGGTCCACGTCCCGGCCGGCGCATCGAACGGCTTCTGGAGCGTCTGGCCGGTCGCGTCGGTGTACCGAAACGTCAGGCCGGTGCCCTTCGGTTTGCGGACCCGGACGCGCACGGCGCGGATCGACGGCGCGTCGGCAAGCGGCAGCACGGCCGCCACGTAGTTCCCGCCGCCGCGAAAGTCGAACGCCAGCCGCCCGCCGTGCCCCCCGCTGTGGGCCGCCTCCTGTGACCGCGCCAGCGCCCCCGCCGCGCCGGGGAACTCCTGGCCGCGGGAGAACCGCCACCGTCCTTCCTTCCACGTCGCGTCGAAGTCCTCAACCAGGCGGACGTCGTCTGCACGGGCCGCGCGGCCACCTGCCGACGCCAACACAGCCGTCAGGGCAACGAGGGTCGCTGCTCGCATGGTCTTTCCTCTGCGTGTGCTCGGTTGTCTTGAAGACGTGCTGCACGCCGCACTGTCGGCATGATAGACGATGCCCGGCCCGACGCAAGGGAGAGCCGGCGTCGTGCTGTCGCCGTCGCGGAAACTCCGTTGACCTGCCGCTCCTGCCGGCGGTATAGTCTTACACCATCACGCAAGGACCGCGTGCGGTGGGCAGTTGCCGCGGGGTGTGCCGCACGCCAGGATTCGCAGGGGAGAGCCATGGCTGCAATCGACACGATCCGGAAGTACCTCGGCGATGAGGCCGACGACCTGCTGGCGTACGAGGCGAAGGGCATCTCGAAAGACCTCTTGCACCTGCCCGGACCCGACTTCATCGACCGCGTCTACGCCGAGACCGACCGGCCGAGCCCGGTGCTGGTCCAACTGAACCGCGTGTTCAACACGGGCAGGCTCGCCGGGACGGGCCACCTCTCGGTCCTGCCGGTGGACCAGGGCATCGAGCATTCGGGGGCCGCATCGTTCGCGCCGAATCCGTTGTATTTCGATCCGGCGAACATCGTGAAACTGGCGATCGAGGGCGGCGCGAACGGCTGCGCCTCGACGCTCGGCGTCCTGGGGGCGGTCTCCCGCAAGTACGCTCACAAGATTCCGTTCATCGTCAAACTGAACCACAGCGAACTGCTCACGTATCCGAACTCCTACGACCAGACGATGTTTGCCTCCGTGGACCAGGCCTACCAACTAGGCGCTGCCGCCGTCGGCGCAACCATCTACTACGGCTCCGCCGAGTGCCGGCGCCAGATCCAGGAAGTAAGCGCAGCCTTCAAACAGGCCCACGAGCGCGGCATGTTCACCGTCCTGTGGTGCTATTTGCGGAACAACGCATTCAAGACCGAGGAGGCCGACTACCATCTGGCCGCCGACCTCACCGGCCAGGCCAACCATCTCGGCGTTACCATCGAGGCCGATATCGTCAAGCAGAAGGCCCCCCAGTGCAACCGCGGCTACCTGGCCATGGCCAAGGAGCAGAAGTACGGCCGCACACACGATCGCGTGTACGAGGAGTTGTGCACCGACCACCCCATCGAGTGGACGCGGTGGCAGGT
>CAYVAM010000126.1:0-11922 GCA_964449275.1 uncultured Anaerolineales bacterium | reverse complement strand
GGTCAAACCGGAAACGGCCCCGGTTTGACCGCCAAGTGGCCCTGACTCCCGATTTCCCCGGCTGGGCGACGGCCTTGCTGGAAGGTCTCATATAGCGTTGTAGGACTAACAGCCACATGCAACCCATTAGGAGAACCAAACCATGAGACAGATTGCAACCGCCGTACTGATGACGCTGTGCCTGCTGACGACCGCCTTCGCCGCCCCGCCGCCCGGCGAGGGATGGAAGAGCCTCTTCAACGGCAAGGACATGACCGGCTGGAAGGTGCCCGAAGGCGACAACGGCCACTGGAAGGCCGTTGACGGCGTCATTGACTACGACGCCGCCTCCGAGGCCAAGGGCAACAAAAACCTCACCAGCGAGGAATCGTTCGGCGACTTCGTCCTGACGATCGACTGGCGGCTCAAGAAGACGAGCGGCCTGTACGCCATGTTCACCATACTGCCCGACGGGTCCTACAAGAAAGACTCCAGCGGCAAGGTCATCAAGACGCCGACGCCGAACGCCGACTCCGGCATCTTCCTGCGCGGCACGGGCAAGGCACAGATCAACATATGGTGCTGGCCGTGCGGGTCGGGCGAACTGTGGGGTTACCGCAACGACAAGAGCCAGCCGCCCGAGGTCCGCGCCGCCTGCGTGCCCAAGGTCAAGGCCGACAACCCCGTCGGCCAGTGGAACACCTTCGTCATCACACTCCGAGGCGAGACGCTGACCGTTGAACTCAACGGCAAGACGGTCATCGACAAGGCCCGCCTGCCCGGTCTGCCCGCCAAAGGCCCCTTCGTTCTCCAGCATCACGGCGGCCTGAACAGAAAGACCGGCAAATACAGCCCGGCCTCCAGCCTCATCCAGTTTCGGAACATCTACGTGAAGGACCTGTCGGCGGCCAAGTGACGGGTTCCCCTCATCCTGTCATTCTGAGCGGCGGGTGGCATGGTCAGCCCGAAGGGTGACCATGTTCTGGCCTTGGCTCGCCGGGTGCCACTGGCGGCTTGCCCGCCAGTGCTTCTGCCGCGCCGGTGCGCGCCTGGCACGACTGCCCGCTGCGCGTACAGCGCAGGAAGTCAAAGCCGTCCCTCCCTCACGCCGCCCCGTCCCACTCGTCCACGAGTTTCTCGAGGCCGGCGACCGTCTCGTTCGAGCCGGAGGTGGGGTACAGGTTGTGCGTCTCGCCGGGGTCGTTCTCCATGTTGTAGAGGGCGCCGTGGGGGTCGGAGACGCGCGAGTCGCGGAAGTAGATCATCTTCCACTTCTTGGTTCGGACCATGATCCGCCGGCCGGAGTTTTCCCTGAGTTCCGGGTACATCGACCCGCTGTGATCGATTTCCGAGAAGACCGCCGGCCGCCCCGCCTTCGTCTCGCCGCGCGCAAGGGGTGCAAGGCTCATCCCCTTGATGTCGCGCGGCGCCTCGAAGCCGCACAGGTCCATCAGCGTCGGATAGAAGTCAATCATCTCGACGAGTTCGTCGCACGTTGCGCCCTCGGGCAGTCGCCCGGGCCACGAGAAGATGAACGGAATCCGCACGGTCTCCTCGTAGAAGTTCCGTTTCTTGTGCATCCCGTGCTCGCCCATCTGGAGGCCGTGATCGGAGTTGACGGCGACGATCGTGTTGGCGCGGAGGCCGAGCGATTTGAGCGTCGCCAGGATCCGCCCGATCTGGGCGTCGGCCAGCGACGTCACGCCGTAGTACGTGCCGCGCGCTATCTGCACCTCCTCGTGCGTCATCCGCGTCGTGCCGGAGTATCGCCACAGTTGCTGCGTCTCGAACTTCGGCTTGAACTGGACCTCCCGCCGCGAAGGGTACGGAAGGCGCACGCTGTCGGGGTCGATCATGAACTCGCGGGGCACCGTGATGGGCACGTGCGGCACGTGGAACGAGACGCGAAGCAGAAACGGTTCCTTCCCGGCCGCCAGTTCGTTGAGGGCATCGATGGCGGCGTCGGCGATGGCGGCCGGGCGGGTCTTCTCCGGCGGCAGGTTGGTCGTCCCGCCGATGACCCAGCCGTGGTCGGGCAGCCGCACCAGGGGGTACGCCTTTCGCGCGGCGTCCCGGCGCGTGTCGTCGCGCGGTTTCGCCCCCCGGATATCGCGGTGCTTCGACCACGCCTTGTGATACACGTGGCACTTGCCGATGTTCCGGGCCGTGATCCCCGCCTCGGTCCAGGCCGAAAGGAGCAGCGGCGGCTGCTTCTTCGCCTGCAGATACGTCGCTTTCTGCACGGGCGGCTTGCCCATGTACATCGTGTGGAGCGCGTGGCAGTAATGGCCGGTCGTCATGGAACTCCGCGACGGCACGCAGATCGTCCCCTGGACGTACGCGTGGCTGAACCGCACGCCGCGCTTCGCCACCGCGTCCAGGTGCGGCGTCCTGGCCCACGGCTGCCCGTAGCAGCCGACGCCGTCGGCCCGCAGGTCGTCGAACATGAACCAGAGGACGTTCGGCCGTGTCGTCTTTCCCCGCCCCTCGGCCGCCCGCAGCACGGCGGGACCCGCCAGGCTTGCAGCCATGCCGGCCGCCGCCGCGCCGATGAATCCCCGTCGGTTGACCCGCGCGCTCATATCGTGCTCCCTTCCTCATTTACATTGCGATATCCCGCCGCGGCGTGCCGGGCGCCATCGCACGCCAGCCCTGCCGATTACTCGGCCTGGATCGTTTCAAGGACACCAATGATACGGTCAATCGGCTCGGCTTCCACCACGTAATCGGCGGCGTCGCGGACGGCGGGGTCGCTCGGGCATACGGCGACGCCGGTCCCGGCGGCCCGGAGCATCGCCAGGTCCGCCGGCCCGTCGCCGAAGGCCACCACGTTGCGGACCTCGGCGCCGGCGCGGCCGAGCACGCCGCGCAGCACCTGACCCTTGTTGTGTTCGGTGACGCGGACCGTCACGTCGCCGCGGCATCGGTCGCCGTCGAACAGGAGTTCGTTGCAGACGACCTCGTCGAGGCCGAGTTCCTCGGCCGTCGCGGACGCGAAGATCGACAGCCCCGTGCTGATGGCAACGCACGGGATCGACCGCTCTCGGAACCACCCGACGAGTTCGGCCGCCCCGTCGCGGAGGGGATCTGAGTCGAGCGCCCCGGCGATCTCGCCGCGCGACCGGCCACGCCAGAGGCCGGCGTCCAGGTCGGCCCACTGCTCGTACGTAATCTCGCCCCGGTCGAACATCGGGCCGAACTCGCGGGCCGCCTCCGCCACGCCCAGGTGCTCGTGCAGATGCCACCACGGACTGCGCACCCGCCGCAGCGTCCCGTCGATGTCGAACACGGCCAGTCGGATCGGCGCCATGGGCAACTCCTCGCTGCACGCTATCTAAGCATTCTCCGGCCGGCGGACAAGAAATGTTTGCGACGGTTTCGTCCGCGGGGTGGCATGGCCACGCTTGCGTGGCCATGGGCGCCGAGGCGCGCGACACCCAACATGGTCAGCGTGGCCATGCCACCCGGCCAGAGGCATCTTCGCTCTTCCAAGAAACCCTTGCGGCGGTTTCGCACGGCCGATAACGTGGTGGGTCGGGTTTGCTCTGCTGTCCTGCTGTGCTGCAACGAACCGTGCCTCGGAGAAAGTGATGACGAGCAATGCGGTACGACGTAACTCTCTTGAAGTTGGTGCGCGGCGGGTCTCCGGACCCGCCGCGGATATGCGCCGTTTTGCGCGGTGGGTACGGAGACCCACCTCGCAAAACTTATGTCGGACCGCCAAGCACTCGCGCCGCGAGTTCCTGAAACGTGCAGCGGCTGGCTTCGGCGCGGCCGCCGTCGCGCCGTACGTCGTCCCCGACACCGTCATGGGGGCGGGCGAGGTCGCCTCACCGAGCGAGCGCGTCACCTGCGCCATCATGGGCTGCGGCAACCGCGGGCCGCGGGTCATGCAGCACTTCCTGCGCCAGCCCGACGTTCAGTGGCTCGCCGCCTGCGATTGCCGCGCCGACCGACTCGACCGCGTCCGGAAACAGGTCAACGCGCACTACAAAAACGACGAGTGCGCGGGCTACCTCGATTTCCGGGAACTGTTTGCGCGGCCGGACCTCGACGCCGTCCTTATCGCCACCGGCGCGCGCTGGCACGCGGTCGGCTCGATCTATGCCGCCCGCGCAGGCAAAGACGTCTACAGCGAGAAACCCATCAGCCTGACGCTGGCCGAGGGCCGCGCACTCGTCGAGACCACGGACCGCCTGGGCACCATCTACCAGGCGGGATACCAGCGGCACTCGGTGGACTCGTTCCGCTTCGCCGTCGAGTGCGCCCACCAGCAGCGTATCGGCGAACTGAAGGAGATCATCTGCAACTTCTGGGAGTGCCGGCCCATCAAGGCCACACCACCCATCCCCGTGCCCGCCGGCTTCGGGTACGACATGTGGCTCGGCACGACGCCCTGGCACCCGTTCACGTGGGGGCGGGTCAACGGGTGGCGGTACGTCTGGGACACGGGCGGCGGCATGGTCGATGGCATGGGCTGCCACTGGACCGACCTCGCCCAGTGGGCCAACCAAGCCGAGCACACCGGCCCCGTCAAGGCCGACGTTCTTGAGGTCCAGTGGGCCTCGCGCGAGTCGCTCTCCGAGGTGCCCGTCTCGTGCCGCGTGGCCCTCACCTACGCGGGCGGCGTCCGCTGCATCATGGAATCGAAGGGCAAGTTCGAGGACCGTTACATCCGCTTTGTGGGCACCGACGGGTGGATCCAGGTGGACGACGCGACGAACCGCGTCACGTGCGAGCCGGCCTCGCTCCTCAAGGTCCGCGGCATCTCGGCCAAGGGCTGGGGCGACCCCGGTGACCACGTCCGCAACTTCCTCGAAGGGGTGAAGACGCGCCGGCGGACGGTTTGCCATCCCGAGGCCGCCCATCGCACCATGAGCCTGTGCCACCTGACGAACATCGCCCTGCGCCTGGGGCGAACCTTACACTGGGACCCCGTCAAAGAGGAGTTTGCGGGCGACCCGGAGGCCAACACGATGCGGTCGCGGGCCATCCGGCCGCCGTGGCGGATCTGAACGCCTCGGCCCGCGCCCTTGCGAACGGAAGAACCGATGACTCCATCACGTTGCTACGGGAGAACAAGATGATGAGACCGCTCAAACCATTGGCTGCAACCCTTCTGGTCGTCGTTGCATGCGGCATCGCCGCCGCCGCTCCGGCGCCGGCCGTCACGAAGGCCGACGTCGCCAAGGCCGTCGCCGACTTGGCCGGGTACAAGTCGGGAGAGGACCACGCCCCCGTCCAGAACATGGCGACCCTGCTGCAACATATTGCGGGCAAGGCCGGCCTCTTGCGCCAGACCGAGCGCGGACTCATCGGCCTGCTGGCGGGGGAGGCCGACCTCGAAGCCAAACTCCAGGCGTGCCAGGTGCTCGCGCGCATCGGTTCCGAGGCGTGCATTCCCATTCTCGAAAAGATGCTCGCCGACCCCACGACCAACCACATGGCCTGCTGGGCGCTCCAGCCCAACCCCAGCCCCAAGGCCGATGCCGCACTCCGCAGCGCCCTGGCCGGGACGAAGGGCAAGGCGACCGTCTGCATCTGCGGCGTGCTCGGCCATCGGCGCGACGCCGCCAGCACGGCGGCGCTGGCGAAGTTGGCGGCCGCCGGCGACCCGATGGTCGCCGAGTCCGCACTGTCCGCACTCGGCAAGATAAGCGGCGCGGAAGTTGCCACGATCCTGGCCGATGCCCGAAAGCGCGTGCCCGATGTCCTCCGACCGGCCGCCACCGATGCGTACCTCCAGTGCGCCGGACGCATGGCCACCGCCGGCCAGGCCGCGCCGGCCGCCGCCATCTACAACGACGTTCTGGCGGCCGATGCGCCGCTGCGGTTCCATCGCGGAGCGCTGCTCGGACTGATGCGGACGGCCGGCGCCGACGCCATCCCGCTCGTCCTCAAGACGATCCGGAGCAACGATCCGAAGATGCGTGCCGCCGCCATCGCCAACATTCCGGAACTCAAGGGCGAAGGCATCACCAGGCAACTGGCGGCCGAGATGCCCAACCTGCCGCCCGACGCCCAGGTCCTGCTCATCGGCGCACTGGCGAGCCGAGGCGACACGGCCGCCAACGAGGCCGTCCTGAAGGCAACCGGTTCCGCCAGCGCCGAGGTCCGGGCCGCCGCCGTCGCGGCGCTCGCCGACATCGGCGACGCCTCCTGCGTCACGTTCCTCGCCCGCGCGGCGGCCGACGCCAAGACCGACTCCGAGAAGCAGGCAGCGCTGTTGAGCCTGCGGCGGCTGAAGGGCGACGGCGTCGATGAAGCCGTCACGAAGAGCATGGCCGGCGCAAAGCCCGAAGCCCGGGCCCTACTCATCGACATCCTCTTGAGCCGCAGCGCTGCGGGCGCCGTCCCGGCCATCCTGAAGGAGGCGGGGAGCGGCGACGAGGGCGTCCGCAAGGCCGCCTTCCGCGCCCTGGGCGTTTTGGCCAAGGCGAAGGACCTCGCGGCCCTGGTGGACCTGCTCGTCGGCCTCAGGGGCGACGCCGGCCGCGACGACGCCGAGCGGACCGTTATCGAGGTCGCCCGCAAGGTCGCCGACGAAGGCGCCCGCGCCGACGCCGCCCTGGCCGCGCTCGCCAAGGCCACCAGCACGGCCGCCAAGGGGTCCATGCTTCGCGTCCTTCGCGGGATCGCCGGCGCCAAGGCCCTCAATGCCGTGAAAGCCGCCGTCAAGGATGCCGAACCTGCCATCCGGGACGCCGCCATCCGGGCCCTGGCCGACTGGCCCGACGCGGCGGCGGTCGCGCCGCTGATGGACGTCTTCCGCTCGACCGAGAGCACGGTGCACCGCGTGGTAGCCCTTCGCGGGTGCGTGCGGCTGCTGGGTCTGGGGGGCGGGCTTTCGACGGCCGAGACGCTGAAGGCGTACGCCGGCCTGATGGCGCTGGCGAAGCGGCCCGAAGACAAGAAACTCGTGCTGGCGGGTCTGGCGAAGGTGGCTCACTCGGATGCCCTGGCGGTGGCCGAGTCGTGCATGGACGACGCGGCCGTTCGGGCCGAAGCGACGCTCGCCGTCCTGGGAATCGCGCGGGCCGTCATGGGGTCGGCGCCCGGCGCGGCGAAGGCGGCCGCGACCAGACTCGCCGCCGCCAAGGACGCGGGCGTCAAGAAACAGGCCCGGCAGATCCTCGCGAACATCTCGAAGCACAAAGATTACATCATGGGTTGGCAGGTTGCCGGCGTGTACGCCGAACGGAAGAAGAATTATAACCAACTGTTCGCGACGGCGTACCCGCCGGAGAAGGCCGGCGAGAAGGTGGCGTGGCGGCCGCTGCCGGTCGTGACGCGCAAAGGCTCGCCCGTCATCCACAACCTGCTGGCCGCCTGGAACCGCCAGCAGTGCGTCGCGTACGTCCGCACGTGGGTCCAGTCCGACAAGGCCCGCAGCGCCCGCCTGCTGCTCGGCACGGACGACGGCAACAAGGTCTGGATGAACGGCAAACGCGTCCACCAGGTTAACACCGGCCGCGCGTGCGTCCCCGACCAGGACGGCGTGAACGTGCAGTTGAAACAGGGCTGGAACGCGCTCCTCATAAAGGTCATCCAGAACACCGGCCCGTGGGAGTTCTGCGCTCGGCTGGTCGCCCGCGACGGCAGCCAACTCGACGGCATCCGCATCGACGCGACGCACGAGTAAGGGGAAACGGGCGCCACGCCCCGTACGGGACGTACGTTTCTTTACATCTTGATCTCGTTTGCTATTGCACAAAGGATGGAGGCCGCGGTGCGCCGCGGCGCCGTCACTGGTTGTCGGGTGGGGAAAACGGCATGGTGCCGGAAAGGAATAACGGTTCGGCTCGCGGCGCCGACATCCGGGTTGCCGAGGGCAGCGGCGTCTGCTTTGGGGTTCGCCGCGCGCTGAGGCTGGCTCAGACGGCCCTGGAGAGCGGCGGGGCGGTGTACTGTCTCGGGCCGCTCATCCATAACCCGCAAGAGATGGAGCGACTGGCCGACAAAGGGTTCCGTGTCATCGAGTCGCTCGACGAGGTGACCGGGGGCGGGGTGATGCTGATTCGCAGCCACGGCCTTCGGCCGGACATCGTGGCGGAGGTGCGGCGGCGTGGCCTGGCGATCATCGACGCGACGTGCCCGCTGGTGCGTCGCGTTCAGACACTGGGGGTCCAACTCCAGGAGGCGGGGTACCGGGTGATCGTGGCGGGCGACGCGTCGCATCCGGAGGTGCGTGCGATTCGGGGCCACGCGCCGGACGCCGTCGTCGTGAACGATATCGAGGCGGTCCGGCGGCTGGACCTGTCGGGCCGCGTGGCCCTGGTGGCCCAGACGACGTTCTCGCCGGAGGCGTTCCGGGAAATGGCTGCGGCGTTGCGAGAGCGCGGCCTGGAGGAGGTCCGCGTGGAGAACACGATCTGCGCGGCCACGGTGGAGCGGCAGCGAGGTGCGGCGGACCTGGCCGGGGGCGTGGACGTGATGTTTGTCATCGGCGGACGCAACAGCGCCAACACGAACCGGCTGACGGAACTGTGCGCGGGCCGGGGCGTCCCGACGTATCACGTGGAGGTGGGCGACGAAGTGACGCGGGCGATGCTCCGCGACCGGCCGCGCGTCGGCGTGGCGGCCGGGGCGTCCACGCCCCAGTGGATCATCGACGCCGTGTGCGAGCGGATTAAGGTCTTGCAGTCCGAGCAGGCGTGACGTACGGCAGTGGCCTTTCGGACCGGCCGCATCGCGGACACGGTGCGCATGGGTGTGTGCAAGGCACGCGAGACGGCAACAACAACTGCAACGACCCACAGCCACGACGGTCGTCAGGGAAAAGACCAACGACAAAACGGCAACGGCGGCGGAGCCCCGGGCCGGGGACCCTTGACAGGCACGGTTATGGGTGTCCCCGGAATCCCCGGAATCCCCGGAATCCCCCGGAATCCCCCGGAATCCCGACCTTACCGGAACCGATGCGTGGCGCCGCGGTCGAACGCGTCTCGGTCCGCCGGAATCGCGTCCGGCAAACGGACCCCGCTTCGCCGCACGTCCTGGAAGAAGTTCCAGACGATTTCCGGCGGATTGCCGCTTAGGCCCTGCAGCCACTCCAATAGCCGCTGCTCCGACAGCAGCCAAGTCGGCACGGTTGGAGTCGGGGCCGCCGCGGCGGGCGCATCGGCCGGATGAAGTTCTCGAAGAGTCTTGGCGACCTCGCTCGCGTAGTGGCCGTACCTCTGGAGCGATCCCCACAGCACGAAGCGTTTCCACTTGCGCATGATCGGCGGCGCATCAGGTCTCGACCTTACAATTTCGCAAGCGACGAGCGGCTGTACGAGCCGCAGCACCCCAAGCGGCTGCCCATTCTTGAGTACGTCCTCCTGGATGCGGACGGCCCGGTCCTCGATAAGCCGCCAGCGGGCCCATCCCGCCCAGGGCGAATCGGCGTGATGCGCCACGATAGTTTTGAGTGGGGGCCGAACATCCGCCGGCGTCTGACCTACCGGAAGGAGCACGGCTATCTTGACGAGGTCTACGGCGGAGGGCGAGTCTTTCGACTGAAGGGCCTGAATCCGGGCCTTACCCTCTTTGCTATGATCCAGTGGTATTAGGCCCTTCGTGGCCAAGTCGAAGCACGTCCTGTAGAGCCGCAGGTATAAGTAACAGTTCTCGGTGGGTTTCTGAGTGTCGAGGGCGCGATCGAGCCCTTCGTAGGCTTGCTGGACCCGGCCCTGAATCAACTCCCACAACGCCGTGTAGAAGGCTTCGTCCATGGCGGAGGGCTCCGCGACCTGAACTCCGACCGCACCCTGGGCAGCCCAGGCGATACAGATACACACCATGATTGCCGCGGCTGAGGCGGCCCACTGGCGTAGCGCTCTCATAAGTCCGCCTCCGTGACCCGTTCAAGGAAGGGTGATTTCTTGTGTCATCACTGTCGTCCCCGTGATGTAATAGTAGATGTACTTGGCTTCGTCCGTTTCCGCCGTCGGAAAGGCGCTCAATGTCTTACACTTGTCCGTAACACATTCCTTCTGGACAAGGGCCGTGGCATTGGTTGCCTGCCTGTCCACATTGGCCTGCATCCAGGCGTCCACTACCGTCTTGTGGGCACAGTCGCCCATCCCATGGAGGTACTTGACGAAATCGGCCGCAATCAGCACGTCTGTGCCACTGCCTGGAGCACTTTGCCTATAGCCAAGCAGGGCGTGAACCTTAGACATTTTCTTGATCCACTGGATCGCGTTGTCCGAGGTTTGGGGGGCCGAGGGATTGGCGATCCTGACCTGAGAACACACGGCATACGTCACCCACTCGCATTCCCCGTCGCCCCAGGCTGTGCCGACGTCGGACGGCGTGAATTCCTTTCCGTTCGGGTTGTGCCAGTCGCCCAGGGGGTGGGTGTCTGTGTTCCCGCAGACTGCCGTCAGCGTCGTCAATCCGTGTCCGGCAATGTAGATGAAATCGTTGTCCTTGCCGATCAGGCGACAGTTGTCGTCGGTCACGTTGGGCCGCTCGGCCGCCACGAACCACGAGACGGTCCGCCGCCGGCTGGTGAAGCCTGCCACCTGCCCCAGGGATAACATGAGCAGCCCCCCATTTCATTTCCAATCCCTGCGCACGCGCCCAACTAAAGATACTGTGCATGGCAAGGCACACGATGTGAAGAACAAAATGTGCCCGTTGCAAGGCAAGAGATTGGAAGCCGGCTGATGCGCTCGATGCGGCCGCGCGGTGGTCGCGAAGTTCGGGGGAATTGATGTTGCATTCGCGTGCGGGTGCACTATACTACGGCTCTTTTGCGGACCGGTGGCGGTCCGCGAGCCTCGTGGAACGAGGGCGGCAAGTGGCCCGGCGGTCGGGCGTCAACTTCTCTTGCCGTTGAGCGGGGAACGGATTAGCGAGTAATGCAGAGCATGCAGAAAAGCCAAATCCACCGCGAGTACGGTCTGAAGGACACGGATATCGAACAGGAAGTCCGGGCGGTCCTGGGCGAGGCCGAGACGGACGGCCGGCTCGAACAACTCTACGAAGATTCCATTAAGGCGTTTGAGACGGGCAGCGTGGTGACCGGGCGCGTGGTGCGCGTCATCGGCAACGATGCCGTCATCGACGTAGGGTTCAAGAGCGAAGGCAGCGTTCCGCTTGAGGAGTTCGAGGGCGGCAAGGTCGAAGTCGGGCAGCAGGTCGATGTGCTGCTCGAGGCCGTGGAGGACGAAAGCGGCCTGGTGATCCTGTCGAAGCGGAAGGCCGACCGCATCAAGGGCTGGGAGAAGGTCCTCAGCGAACACGTCGAGGGCGACGTGGTCCAGGGCCGCGTCAGCCGCAAGATCAAGGGCGGTCTGCTGGTGGACATCGGTGTGCCGGTGTTCCTTCCGGCGAGCCAGGTGGACATCCGGCGTCCGCCGGACGTGTCGCAGTATATCGGGCGGGAGATCTCCTGCAAGATTCTGAAGATCGACGCCGACCGGCGAAACATCGTGGTTTCGCGCCGGCGGCTGATCGAGGAGCAGCGCGAGCACGCCAAGCGCGAACTGCTCTCGACCATGCGTGTCGGCCAGATGCGCGACGGGGTGGTCAAGAACATCGCCGATTTCGGCGCGTTCGTGGACCTGGGCGGCATCGACGGTCTTCTGCACATCACCGACATGGCGTGGGGCCGCGTGGGTCATCCGAGCGACGTCGTCTCGATCGACGAAAAACTCCAGATCAAGATCCTCTCGATCGACCGCGAGAAGGAGAAGGTGGCTCTGGGCCTGAAGCAGAAAACCGCCTCGCCGTGGCAAAACATCGAGACGCGGTATCCGATCGGCGAGAAGGTCTCCGGCGAGGTCGTCAACATCACCCCGTACGGCGCGTTCGTCAAACTCGAGGAAGGCATCGAGGGGCTCGTGCACGTCAGCGAGATGTCGTGGACCAAGCGGATCAACCACCCGTCCGAGGTGGTCGGCGTCGGCGAGGAAATCGAGGTCGTCGTCCTGGCCATCGACAAGGCCAAGC
>CAYVAM010000125.1:0-11970 GCA_964449275.1 uncultured Anaerolineales bacterium | reverse complement strand
CTATCCGCGCGGGGGCACAGGGTCTCGGGTTCGCCATCCCCGTGGACAAAGTGCGCGAGATCATGATCGGCCTGTTGAACCTGCGCCGGCCGGGCAGCGCGTGGCTGGGCCTGAAGTTCCGGACCGACACGCCCACGGCCGTCACCGTTGAAGGGGTCGAGGGAAACTCGCCCGCCCAGAAGGCGGGCCTCAAGCCCGGCGACCGCATCGAAAAGGTCGGCGGCAAACCCGCCCCCGACGTCATCGAACTCGAAACCATGATCCTCGACCGCAAGGTCGGCGACGCCCTCCGCCTGGGCATCCGCCGCAACGACCGCCTCATCGAGAAAACGGTGACCCTGGCCAAGGCGCCTAAACCGGACGGCGCAAAACTCGCCCGGCGGCTGTTCGGCCTGCATCTTCAGACGCTCGACCCCGACCTGGCCCCGGCCATGCACCTGGCGGTGGACCGCGGCCTCCTGGTCGCAGGGGTGGACGGGCGCAGCCCTGCCGACAAGGCGGGCCTGGCGGCCGGCGACGTCGTCGTCCAGATCGATCGCTACCGCGTGGGCGACCTCGACACGCTCGGCAACCTCCTCGTGCAGGTCGGGTCCGGCGACAAAATCCTCTTCTACGTGGTCCGCCGCCGGACCGTCGCCCGGGCCGTCCTGCAGGCACGCTGAACCCGGTAGCGCGGTTGGCAGTCCTGCCCACCGCGCAGCACGCAAAGGCCGCAGCGAGATGAAACTCGCATTCAGCACGAACGCGTTCAAGCAGGTCAGCCTGGAAGAGAGCCTGCGGCAGATTGCGGCCTGCGGGTACGCCGGTGTCGAGATCATGGCCGACGTGCCACACGCCTACCCGCCGCACGTGGACTCGCGCCGACGCAGAAGCGTCGTCGAACTCCTGAAGGAACTCCGTCTCACGGTCACCAACCTGAACGCCTTCACGCTGTTCGCCCAAGGCGACACGTGGCACCCGTCGTGGATCGAGGTGGACGCCGAGGCCCGCGAGCGGCGCATCGAGCACACCCTCGGTGCGATCCAACTGGCCCGCGACCTGGGTGCGCCCGGCATCAGCCTGGAGCCTGGCGGCCCCTTGCCCGAGGGGATGAACCGCGATGACGCCATGCAATGTTATCGCGACGGCCTCGAACGCGTCCTCCCGACGGCGGCCGAATGCGGCGTGAACCTGCTGGTCGAGCCGGAGCCGCACCTCTTGATCGAGCGGCCGGACGAGTTCGAGGAGTTGCTCGAAGGCCTTTCGCATCCGCAACTGGCGCTGAACTTCGACGTCGGGCACTTCTACTGCGTCGGCGTCGACCCGGCCGAGGCGGTGCGGCGGCTGGCCCCGCACATCCGGCACGTCCATCTCGAAGACATCGCCCCCTCGCGCGAACACAAACACCTGGTGCCCGGACACGGGGCCATCGACTTCGACGCCGTCTTCACGGCCCTGCGAGACATCGGCTACGACGGGTGGATCAGCGTCGAACTGTATCCGTACGAGGCTCAGGCCCGGGAAGTGGCCGACGAAGCGTTTCGATACCTCGCGAAATGGTTCTGAAAGCGACGCCGTTCAATCCGGCCGAAAAACAAACCAGCCCGCGATGGTAATCGCGGGCCTGAAAGCGACGCCGTTCAAGCCGGCCAAAAAACAAACCAGCCCGCGATGGTAATCGCGGGTCGCAACACTCATCAGCAACACCTGCAAAATGACCGAACCTAAAGGCGAATGGCAACTGATCGACTGGATCCGCGCTCGCGCGCGGCTCGACGCGACGGCCGTCCCCATCGGGCCGGGCGATGACATGGCGCTGGTGGACCTCGGCGAAAACGGGTGCCTCGTCACGACCGACACACTGCTCGAGGGCACGCACTTCCGCTTGGCGACAGCGACGCCGCGGCAGGTCGGGTACAAGGCCATGGCCGTCAGCCTCTCGGACGCGGCAGCGATGGCGGCCGAACCGGTCTGCGCGGTCGCGTGGGTCGGCCTGCCCGAAACGCGAGACATGGCGTTCGCCGAGCAACTGTGTCTGGGCCTTTCGGATGCGGCCGCGCGGTTCGCCTGCCCCGTCGTCGGCGGCGACGTGACCAGTTGGCCGCACCCGCTGGCAATCGGCACGTCGCTCGTGGCGCGCCCGGCCGGCGTGGAGCCCGTCCGGCGCAGCGGCGCGGAGCCGGGCGACCTGTTGCTCGTGACCGGGGACCTGGGCGGCTCGGTCCTCGGCCGACACCTCGAATTCGTGCCGCGCGTCAAGGAGGCGCGGCTGCTGGCCCGCGCCGTGACCCTGCACGCCATGATCGACCTCTCGGACGGCCTCTCGACGGACCTCGGGCACCTTGCCCGCGAGAGCGGCGTGGCGGCGGAGATAGACGCCAAGACCGTTCCGATCTCATCCGACGCTGAGAGGCTGGCCAAGACAGACGGGCGCTCCCCCCTGGACCACGCCCTGAACGACGGCGAAGATTTCGAACTCCTCCTGGCGGTGGCCCCCGAGGACGGCCGGCGGCTCATCAAGGAGAATCCGCTCGGAAATCTGCGCCTGACACACATCGGCCGCATCACCCAAGGCGGCGGCGTGACGATCCTTCGCGCAGGCGGCGAGCGCCGGCCGCTCCAGCCCGGCGGTTACGAACATTTCCGGTCCGACGCCGGAGAGGCATCATGAGCGCCGCCTGGACCACCGAGTCGCACAGCGCCCGAGAGACGATTGCGCTGGGTCGCCGCATCGGTCGCGCCGCCCGGCCCGGCGACGTGGCGGCGCTGGTGGGCGACCTCGGCAGCGGCAAGACGCGCTTGGCGAAAGGCATGGCCGAAGGGCTCGGCGCCGCGTCGGCCCGCGAGGTCACGAGCCCCACGTTCGTCATCTGCCGCGAGTACCTTGATGGCCGCATCCCCTTCTACCACCTGGACGCCTACCGGCTGGGGGGCGCGGCGGATCTGGCGGCCATCGGGTCGGACGAGATCCTGGCGGGCGACGGCCTCAGTGCCCTCGAATGGGCCGACCGCGCCGCCGGCGCCCTGCCGCCCGACCATCTTGACATTCGCCTCGACGTGACCGGCGAGACCACGCGCCGGCTGACGTTCACGCCGCACGGCGCGCAGTCGGAGCGGCTGCTGGAAGGTGTCCGGTCGGGCGGGTGAGCGGCGTCAGGCCTGCGCCTCCCGCTGCCGGCGCATGGCGTCGAGGTCGAAGCGGGCAACGGCCAGTTTGATGTCGTCGGCGGTGCGGCGGGCGCGGAGTTCAACCTTCTGGCCGGTCTCGTGGGTCCATTGGCGTGTTACCTCGACGAAGCCGTCCATCCGCTTCCTGAACCTGCGGGCGTGGTACCGGCCCCACAACTTGATGGCCAGGGTGAACCAGTCGCACCGGGCCAGCCTCCGCAGCGCCGCCGAGAGCGAATAAAACGCGCCGAAGGCCCGGAGGGTTTCCACCTGGAGTTCCAGCGTGCTCATCCGCTTGGGCCGAAAGACCACGTGGTGGCCGTCGTAACGGCTCCAGTCTCGCGTCAGGAGCCGCCCCTCTTGCTCAAGCGTCTCGAAGACCGGCGTGCCCGGCAACGGAACCAGGATCGCGAACTGGGCGCTGGCCAGGTGATGTTTGCGGGCGAACCGGGCGGTCTCGCGGACCGTCTCGGTGGTGTCGGCGTCGGCGCCGAAGATGAACATCCCGTGAATTCGGATGCCTCGCCGGTCAAACTCGCGGACCACCCGCTTGATCTCGTCAACCGACTGCCGCTTGTTGTAGGACTCCAGGACCGCCGGACTGACCGATTCCAGGCCGATATACACGTAATAACAGCCGGAGCGGACCATCAGGTCGAGCAGTTCGGGGTCACGTCCGGCGTCGCAGCGGACCTGGGCGCTCCATTTCAGGTCCAGGCGCTCGCGGATCATCGCCCGCATCAGGTCCTTGGCCCGTTTCAGATTGGCCGTGAAGTTGTCGTCGTAGAAGAACACGTACCGTCCGCGCAGCGCCCGCAACTCGGTCATCACGTTCTCGGTGCTCCGGAAACGGTAGGCCCGTCCGAACATCTTCGTGACCGAGCAGAACGTGCAGTCGAACGGGCACCCGCGAGACGTCTGGACGGGCACCACCGCCTTGCTCTCCGTCCCCACGTCGTACCCCTGGATGAGCGTGAGGTCCGGAACGGGCAGGGCCTCCACGTCCGTACGCGTGGGGCTCGCGGGGTTGTGGATCACCTCGTCGCTCTCCACAGGCGAGTCGCCGTGGCGACCGGCGCGCCGGGAGAGCGACGGCATGGTCTCCAGGCCGGCGCCCGCTTCCAGGCGTTTCACGAAGTCCACGATGAGGTCGTCGGCCTCGCCTCGGATGACGTAATCGCAGTGCTCGAGCGCCTCCTCCGGCAGAAAGGTGACGTGCGGGCCGCCCATCACGACGGGAATCCCCGCCCGCCTCGCCGCCTTCGCAAACTCGTAGGCGCGGGGGGCCGTTGACGTGATCGTCGAGATGCCGACCAGGTCCGCCGAGAACAGCGCCGCGAAATCGACCGGCGACACCTCCTCAACGAACACCTTCACGTCATATCCGGCCGCCTTGAGCCGCGTCGCCAGAACCACCAGCCCGAGCCGCGGCAACTTCCATCGGGTGAAAACGTGCCAGTCCGGCGACTTCGGCTCGATCAACACAATGTTCTTCATCTCAGCCTCTCTCCACCCCTCCCCCGAACAAGCAGGTCCAACACCCACACACGACGCAAACGCCATGAAGACCTGGCGGGGAGACCGGGAAGGCATCCCTCCGGAAAGGCTCCCAAGCAACATCGCGCGGCGGCCATTGTAGTCTCTATTCCTCGACCGTCAACGTTTTTGCGGCGTGGCCGCGGTTGTTCGCTTCGTCGTCGGCGCGGACGCCGATGCGGTGCGGGCCGGGCCCCAAACCCTTGACCGTGAAGCGGAACTGCTCGGTTTGCCCGTCGAACAGGCCGTCGGTCGGGACCAGGGTGTGCCACTCGGTCGCCGAATCGACGGTGTAGGCGGCCCCGGTCACGCGGCTGGTGGCGTCGCGGGCGGTGAACGTGATGTCGGCTTCGGCGCCGCCGTCGCCCTTTCGGACCTTGACCCGGGCCTTCTCGATGATCGGGGCGGTGTTGTCCACGAGGATCGGGTCGCTCGTGCGCGAGGCCTCGCGGGCCGTCTCCGCCGAACGGTCGTGCCGGTCGCTTGCCACAACCTTGATCTCGTACCACCCGTCGGCGACGGTGGCGGTATCCCAGGCATATTCGGGCCGGGCCAGGTTCCGGCCCAGGCGAACCCAGTTCGGTTCGCCCTGGCCGCGGAAATATACGTCGTAGCGGAGCGTGTCGCCGTTCGGATCCTGAGCCCGCCACTGGAGGACGCAGATGGGTTGCGACCCTGCGGGCGGGGGCGGCTGAGGCGCCGAACCGCTCTTCTGGCTGCTCTGGCTGCGGCTTTTCATCGCCTGACGGAACCGTTCGACCGCCTGGGCGCGGGTTTGCCGGTCGCGCGAGACGACCTCGGCAATCGAGAGGATCTTCGGCGCTTCGTTGGCCCGCAGGTACGCCGCCTCAAACTGTTCGAGGACCGGCGTGGCGTCGGCATCGTTCGTCTTCATCTTCGCGCGGAACTGGAGGAACCGTGCGTGGGGACTGGTGATGCCACCGGGAGACTTCGTCTGGTCTTTCGACCAGCCGGACCACATGCCCTTGTCGGGGTCGCGGACGTTGCCGCTGCGTGTCGCGATGCGAATCTCCGTGCCGCCGGGCGTGCCGCCGCGCCACTGGAGCGCCCCCCACTTGGCGGATCCCCCCGCGTCGTAGACTTGGCTCGTGTACGTCCCTTCTTTCTTATAGCCCTTCGAGAGGGTGTACAGCCGGCCCGGGCCCGCGGACCCGAGGATCGTCTGCCCCTCTTTCGTGACCAACAGCGCCATGACCTGCTTCGGGTCGATGGTGGCGAGTGTGGCGCGGTCCTCGCCGCCGTCGGCCAGCGAGACCTCGTGCACCCGGGCTTTGGAACCGGTTCCCACGAGCAGCCGGCCGTCGGCCAGCACCAGCGCGAGGATCATGGCATCGCGGGCGTTGAAGAGCGATGACACAATGCCCTCGGGACTGATTCGGTAGACGGCCGCCCCGGTGCCCGCGCGCGCCGTCGCCGCGCCTGCGGCCCCCGTCGGACGGGCGGCCTTGGTGGTGTTGGCGATCTTGATGGCCTTCGCCAGGGCCGTGCCCGTGGGTGAAGGCTTCGATGACCCGGAGGCGGCGCCCTCCCGGGTCGCCGGCGTCGCCGCGCCGGCGGCGGGCTTGGCGCCGGATGGCGGCTTGGGAGGTACGGCCTTGATCGTCACACCGCCGGTCCGTCCGGCCCCGCCGCTCGAGGTGCCGACGTACAGGTTCCCCTCGGCGTCGGTCGCCAGGGCGGTGATCTCTTTCTCGGCCGCGTCGTACAGGATGAACGCCTTCTTGTCGGCCCAGCGATACACGAGGGCCTCGCCGTCGGTGCCGGCGTACAGCACGCCGTCGTGGCCGACGGCCAGGCACAGGACGTGGTCGGCCTCGGTGTCGATCAGGACCTCGGCCTTGCGGTTCGGCTGGATGCGATAGAGTTTGCCCTGGTCACCCGTGGCGGCGGCCAGGGAGCCGTCGGCCAGCCACGCGAGGTCCCACACGTACTTGACGTCGTCGGCCTCGAAGAGAACCTCGGCCTTCGGGTCGCCCTTCTCCTGAGGCACAACCCGCCAGACGCGTCCCTTCGTACCGCCCGAGCCAACGTACAGGTCGCCGTTCTTATCGACGACGACGCTGAACAGGTAGTGGTCTTCGAGCGTGGCGAAGAGGCTGACTTTGCCGCCTTTGGCCCGATAGATGCGCCCCGTGCCGCCGGTCACGGCATAGACGCTGCCGTCGGGGCCCGGGGCGACGCGAGCGACGTAATCGACGCCCTCGGTCTCGGCAAGCAAACTCTCCAGGTCTCGCCCCAACCTGAGCGTGCCGAGGTTGGTCGCGACGAGGCCGTCGACTTCGCCCTTGGCAAACTGGTTCTCGTTGGTTTCCAGGAACGTCTGCGTCTTGGCCGAGGCGACCGCTGCAAATGCCGTCGCCGCAACCGCCACGAAGACGAGAAGAATCGAGCGTTGTCTCATGAATAACTCCGGTGCTCTTGAATCTCCCATCTCAAATCTCAAATCGCAGATCTGAAATCTCAAATCGCAGATCTGAAATCTGCAATGCCGTCTCTCGCGCACTGGAACACAGGATCACGGGGAACGTCACCGGCCGCTCCCGCGGCCGGCTCGAACGGCCCGCTACGGCTCGAACGGCTCGCTACGGCTCGGGCGCCGCTGCTACGGCTCGAACGGCTCGCTACGGCTCGGGCGCCAGCCGATCGACCGTGATTTCGAGCCTGCGTCCGCCCCTCAGGACGTACTCCATCGGTCGGGTCGTCACGATCGAACCCGTGACGCCGGTCACCTTCCGCCTGGCCGATCCGAGCAGTACCGAGCGCATCGTCGCGGGCAGGTTCGGCAACTCGTCGCGGCCGATGGCGATGCCCTGCCCCGGCGCCGACAGGCGAATAAACAGCCGGTCGCGCCGCTCCCCGCGTGCCAGGTTGGCCAGCAAACTGTCGATATCGTCGGGCTGGAACCGAACCGGCGCCTCCCGCATCTCCTGCTTGAGCGCCTCGTCGGCGCCGCACAGGACGATCGCGTACTTGCCTTCGGGCCAGTCGTCCGGCACCTTCACCTCGACCTTGATCCAGCGCGGCTCTCGGCGCCACGGGCGGATCTTCAACTCGATGGGGACCGTGCCGCCGGGCCGGACGCTGTTCCGAAGCGTGTGGCTCTTTTCGATCTCCGCCAGGCGTGAGCCCGGTTCGATCGCGGCCTCGACCTCGACCGACTCCACCGCCAGGTTTCGGAACGGGTTCTCCATCACCTGGCCCACGATGCTTCGGACCGCGGCCTCGACATACATGTCGCCGTTGGGCGAGACGGCCAGGTTGTCGCGGACGATCGGGTCGCGTCCCTCGGGTTTGATACGGATGCGGTACGTGACGGTGTGGTCGCGGGGCAAGTCGGACTGGGCCGTCAGGCTGTTGCCCGCCACGACGGCCGCGAGCATCGGCGAGAGAGAACGGTGATGGACCATCTCACAATGGAACGTCCGCTCCACGCCACGACTCGGCCCCGTGATTTTGACTGTGACGGGGACCAGGGGGGCGCGGTCGTTTCCGACGCGGCCGAGGATGCCCGTCTCCTCATCCCACACCAGCCGCCCGATCTCCTTCGACGGCGCACCCATGCGGAACGAACTCATGACCGACGGGACCACGACCTTCGCAACGCCCGTCATCATCGGATAGTTCGCCTCGCCGCGCCCGAACATGGCGTGACCGAAGCCGTAGAGGCGGTCGCCGACGACCTCGGTGATCGTGCCCATGGTGGCCATCTGGATGTCGCCGCGCACCAGCACGACGGCCAGCGGGGCGCCGGGTTCAAGTTTGGCGGCATCCGGCAGGTTCAGTTCCGCCGCGCCGCCCTGCATCGGCACCATCCCGAACGGTTCGAGGTATTCCCCGAGCCGTGCCATCGCACGCTGCGCGAGACCGCTCACCATCAAGGGCGTGCGGATCGGACGCATCTGGTACGCACCGCGCTCGGAAAACGACGTGGGCACGTCCACCGACGCCAGCGCCGACGCCGGGACCGTCAGCGCCCCGTCCCCGGCGCCGGAAGAGGTCCCAGGCAGGCTGTTCGCCTGCGCAGGCCCGGCGACCTTCCAGGGGAACGCGTCGGTGACGCTCAGCATCTGTTCGATGGGCTGGACGCCCGCAATCGGCACCTTCGACCATCGGAACGTGTACGCCACCGCCCCGATGAGTCGTCCGTCGATGTAGACCGGGCTGCCGCTCATGCCGGCGATGACGCCGGTCTGTTCCAGGCCCGCCCCGCTGCACCGGCAGATGATCAGATCGCGCTTCGGCCCATAGTTCTTCATAATCGCCAGCACCTTGATGTTAAACTCGACGATGGTGGTGGCCTGGAGGGTGGTCCGGCCGACGCCGATCATGCCGACCTTGATCTGGGCCACCGGCATATACCGCTTCAGGTCGAGTTTCCCGGCGACGGCCCCGCGGGCCCCGATGGCCATGACCAGCGAGAGAACGAGGGCGATGAAAACCGTCCGCATCCGCATAAGCCGAAGTCCCTCATCTGACAACCGTTGGGTGGGCGACCGGGAAGTGTATCCGCCCCCGCCGCAGCGGGCAAGTATATTACCGCCGGCCCAACCGCTCAACCCCTTCCAGGGCCAGCAGCCGCCGCTTCAGGGACAGGCCGCCGCCGAAACCACCCAGGCCACCGCCCGCCGCGACGACACGGTGGCACGGAACAATTAACGGGACGGGGTTGTGCGCCATCGCCTGACCGGCGGCCCGGGCCGCACGCGGGCTGCCGGCACGCCGAGCGAGTTCCCCGTATGTCAGGGTGCGGCCGTAGGGGATCCGCCGCGCGGCCATCAGCACCTTCCGATGAAACGGCGGGACGTCCGAGAGGTGGATCGGCACGGTGAATCTGCGGCGGCGACCGGCACAATACTCTCGGATCTCGCGCTGTGCCCGCTCCGCATGGGCCTCGGCCTTCGCGGCGCCGGCGGATGCGCCTGAAGGTTGGCATCCGCGTCCGGCAACCTTGTTCGGCAGCATCACGCGGACGACGCCACGGGCCGTGGCGGCCACGCCGATGCGGCCGAGAGGCGTCTCGAACACTCGCGCGGCCGTCGCCGGCGACTTACTCATCCGCGACCCCCCCCGGGCGCAGGTAGATCGGATTGGTGAAGACCCACGGCCGGCCCTCGATCCGGGCCTCAACACGATAGACACCCGGCTTCTCAGCCCGGTGTTCGAGCGACGATGTCTCGGCCGCGCAGACGCGCTCGCCGTCCCGAAGCAGGACGAGTTGAGCGGGCGTCGGCGAGTGGACCCGCAGGACGGTGGGTCCCTGCCAGGAGCGCTGCTCGCCCATCCAGAGCGTCTCGCCGTCGCGCTCGGCCTCGAACCGAAAGCCGCGGGCATCGGCCTCCAGGTCCAGGGCGATGAAGCACCGGCCCCGTCGGATGGCGTCCACCAGACGGTCGGCGTCGTCGCGGTCGCCCGCCCACCCGTCGCAGAACGCGTGGGTCCGCAGCGTCCGAAACACGTCCTCGTACGGCAGGACGCGGTTGCCCAGGACGGGCAGCGCGATGGCGTGGTTGTCGAGCGACCCGACGGCCACAAACACCCGGTCCTGCGTGATGCGGTCCCAGTGGGCGACCGTATCGGGATGCGGTCCGCGAATGCGCCGGCGCCACGACCGCAGGAACGACGGAATCCGCCACGGGGTCAGCCCGTCACAGATGTCGTGCATGAACGACCAGAATTCGACGCCGGCGAATCCGGGGACCTCCCAATCGAGGAGTTCCCCCGCCTTCAACGGATAGCCCAGGATGTGGGCCGGATGGGCGTGCGCAACGATCGCCACCGCGCCCTGGCTCGTCAGGTCGAACAGCACCCGCCTCAGCGGTTTCAACCGCAGGGTCTCGACGTCGGTCGCGCCCAGCGCGACCACGTGGGTCCGGTCGCGGCAGGTGATCTCGGCGCCGACGACCACCAGCACGCCGTCGCGCCAACCCTGCCAGCCGTCTGCGGCCGCGCGGAGCGTATCGTGATCCGTCAGGACGAGGAAATCGACGCCCGCTCTCGCTGCGGCGGCCGTGATCTCGCGCAGCGTCCCGCTGCCGTCGCTGTAGCAGGAATGCAGGTGGATCGCGCCGACAACCTCACGCATCGGTCTCAGGCTCCGTTTCCAGGGCCTCGCGCATGTGCGTGGGCGAAACGTCCGTCCGGCGAGCCAGGTAGAACACGCCGCCCGGCACCGTCACAAGCATCTGGACCAGCCGGTAGGCCAGGATCATCGCCAGGGCCAGCGTGGCGGCCTCGGCCGCCGGCAACGGCGCCGGCCCGCCCAGCACCGACGGCGTGAACAGTTTCTGCACCAGCGTCTCGGCCACGCCGAACCCGCCCGGCACCGGGATCAGCGACCACCCGATCCAGACCACCGGCATGTTGACGAAATAGTGGTCCCAGGACGCGCGGCTGCCCAGACCCGTAGCCAGCCACCACATCGCAAACAGCGCCGCCGCCTGCATCCCCCAACTGTAGACCAGCGCCAGGGCCACCTTGGCCTTGTGGTGCCGGTACGCGAGCACCGCACGGTCTACCCGGGCGACGATACCCGCGAGCGGCAGACGGGCCAGCAACCGATCCAGACGCAGCAGACGCCTGAGCCGCAGGCTGAAAAAGGCAACGCCTCCACCAACCAAGCCTGCCAGGCTCGCGCCGATGATGACCTGCGCCACGCGGACGCGCTCGTCGTTCAGACTGTAGCCCACAGCCGCCGCACCCAGCAGGCACACCGCCACCAGGCCGATCAGCCGGTCGAGAAACACCACCGTCACGGCCTCCGTCTTGCGATGCGTCTGCCGCGCGAGGGTGTACGCCTTGACGAAGTCGCCGCCCGTTCCGCCGGGCAACCAGTTGTTGAAGAACCAGCCGATGTACGTCAGCCGCAAACTCTCAAGGAAAGTGATGTGGATACCCTGCACGCCCAACAGCAGCCGCCACCGCACGGCCCCGATGGGCGACTGGAGCATCATAACGGCCAGCGCCGCTGCGGCCCAGCCCCAGTGGTCGGCCAGGCGCAGCGCGATGCTCTTGATGCCCTCGGCGCGGACGCCGTCTGGCCCGATCTCATCATCCCACTGCGCCTGGCCGACGACGTACGCCACCAGTGCCGCCATCACCAGCAGCCTCGCAACGTGCCAGAGCGTTTTTCTGATACCTTCGCTCACAGCGTGCTCACCTGTTTCGCGACGTGTGCTATGCGCGCCGCGCAAGCGCGGCGGCTAACGGGCATAGCGCCTGGTTAGCCGCCGAGTTTACTCGGCGCGCCGGCTAACGGGCGTGGCGCCT
>CAYVAM010000124.1:6215-12166 GCA_964449275.1 uncultured Anaerolineales bacterium | reverse complement strand
CCAGTGCCCGAAGCGAAACGCCTGCTCGTCCTGACGCGCGACCGCACGGGCGCACCGTTTCGCCAGCGGGTCGAGCCGTACCTGCCGCTGCTGGCCGAGCGCGGTATCCGGGCGGAGGTCGTGGAACTCGCCTCCCGCGGCTGGGCGCGGCGGGGACAGTTTCGCCGGGCACGCGAGTTCGACGGCGTCCTCCTGCACCGAAAGACACTGACGTGGTGGGACGCCCTGGCGCTCGGCGACGCCGGGCCGCTCATCTACGATTTCGACGACGCCGTCATGTACCAGGCCCGGTCGCCCGAAGCTCCGCACCCCGGCCGCGAGCGACGGTTCCAGCGAACGGCGGCCGGGGCCGACCTGGTCGTCGCGGGGTGCCCCGAGTTGGCGTCGCACGCCGAACTGGCCGGGGCGGCACGGGTTGAGGTCATCCCGACGGGGCTCGATACGGGCGCATTCACGCCGAAGGAGGCCTACGGGTCGCGGGAGCGCGTGCGGCTGGTGTGGATCGGCAGCCGCAGCACACTCAAGCAATTCAAGATGCTGGGGCGGGCGCTCGAGGCCGTCGGCCGCGACGTGCCGGGCGTCATGCTTCGCGTCATCGCGGACGCAGACCTCGACGTGCCGGGCCTGGAGGTCGAGAACGTGCCCTGGAGCCTCCGGGAGGAGGCGCGTCTGCTGGCAGAGGCCGACATCGGTATCGCCCCTCTGCCGGACACGCCGTACACGCGCGGCAAGTGCGGGTTCAAGGTGCTTCAGTACATGGCGGCGGGGCTGCCGGTCGTCGCGAGCCCGGTGGGCGTGTGCGCCGAGTACGTGCGACCGGACGCGACCGGCCTGCACGCCACGACGGCCGAGCAGTGGACGGCTGCCGTCGAACGTCTGGCAACCGACGCCGCGTTGCGCGAACGGATGGGCCGCGCGGGACGCCGGCGGGTCCGGAAAGAGTTTGACTTCTCGGTCCTCGCGCCGAAGGTGTGCGGGTTGATTGAAGAGACGCTGGCCTGATTTCCAAGAGCACGGCCGGGCAAGACCGGCCGTGGCACACCGCTGTTCGACGCACGAGTTGGGTCTCAGCCTCTCAGGAACGCCTCCAGCCGGTCGAGGCCCTTTTCGATCTCACGCATGCTGGTGGCGAAGGAGAGGCGGCAGCAGTTGTCGTCGCCGAAGGCGGCGCCGGGGACGACGGCCACGTTGGCTTCTTCAAGCATCTTGCCGGCAAAGGCCACGCTCTTCGGACCCTCGACATCGGCGCCGAGCACGCGGCCGTAGACGGCACTGAAATCGGGGAACGCATAGAACGCGCCCTGTGGCCGCACGCACGTCACGCCATCCATCGCGCTCAGTCGGTCGGCCATGTAGACGCGGCGGCGGTCGAACTCCTCGTACATCGCGCGGGTGGGTTCCTCGGACCCCGTCAGGGCGGCGACGGCGGCGTACTGGGCGATGGAGGTCGGGCCCGACGTAGACTGGCTCTGGAGCCGGCCGATGGCGCCGATGACCTCGTGCGGCCCTGCGGCCCATCCGATGCGCCAGCCGGTCATGGCCCAGGTCTTCGACGCCCCGCCGAAAGTGATGGTCTGCGCCGGCAGATCGTCGCGCAGCGTCGCGAACGAGCAGGTGTCTACGTGATCGTAGACGAGTTCGTTGTAGATCTCGTCGCTGAAGACCCAGACGTCGCGTCCGGCGACCACTTCGGCCAGGGCGGCGAGTTCCTCGCGCGTGTAGACGACGCCGGTCGGGTTGGACGGCGAGTTAAGGATGAAGAGGCGGGTCTTCTCCGTGAGGGCGGCGGCGAGTTGGTCCGGCGTAATCTTGAAGCCCCGCTCGGCGCCCGCGTGGATGACGACCACCTCGGCGCCCGCGAAACGGATCTGTTCGGGATACGAGACCCAGTAGGGCGCCGGCAGGACGGCCTCGTCACCCGGGTTCAGGACCGCCAGACACGCCTCGAAGAGGGCGTACTTGCCGCCGGTCGTAATGCACACGTCAGGCGGCTCGTACGAGAGGCCGCACTTGCGTTTCAGGTACTCGGCCACGGCCTCTTTGAGTTCAGCGAGTCCGGACGCCGGCACGATGTATCCGTGATGGCCGTCGCGGACGGCCTGAACGGCGGCATCGCAGACATGGGGGGGAGTCTTGAAGTCGGGTTCGCCGGCGCCGAAGCCCACGACGTCCCGTCCGGCAGCCTTCATGGCCTTGGCCTTGGCACTCGTGGCCAGTGTCATGGACGGCCGGATGCCTGCCGCGCGATTCGAGATTTGCATGGGGCTGCTCCCGACTCGATGTTCGAGGTCGCCGGCGCGCTGGCCGTTGGGTCGCGGCTAAGATGGTGCAAGTTGCCTCATCGTAGCGGCGGTGAAAAAAGGCGAGGCCGACAGTTTCGCCGGCCCCGCCTTGAAACGCCGCGTCCTTTCGGCTAGCTCTTTCCGGCGATGCCGACGAGGCCGAGGAACCGGTTCAGTGAGAGAACCGGGATGCTGAAGTTCTCGGCATTCGCCTTGACCTCAACGTACCCGATGAAGTCCTTGCGTTTGGACTCGAAGTCCGCCCGTTCCTGCGCCGCCGCGCCGGGGGGAGGCGGCGCCGGGACGGCGGGTTCTTCCCCGGCCACCACGTAATCGGTCTGAACGGTCAGGCGTGTATCGACGCGTCCGCCGAACTCCTGGATGAGGGCCTTGAGTTGTTCGGAGTCATCGACTCCGTCGGCGTCGATATCGATCTTGCCGATGAGCATGAACCGCATCCGCCGCTGCCGGTCGTAGACCGGGTTGTGGAGCACGTCGCCGATGACGACGGGGTTGTCGCCCTGGAGTTCGTAGATTCGAAGTTCACAGGCGCTATCCATGATTTTGACGATGCGGCAATGGGCCTTGGGCTGGGGGACGGTTTTTCCGAGTTCGTTCGGGCTGAAGACCGAGAACGTCATGCCAAGCAGCACGCCGTCTTTGTTGCCGAGGTCGGCGTAGGCCACAACGCCCTGCTCGGCGATGTTGACGATGCGGCCGTCCACGCCCGTCTCGGTCGGCACCTTACGGAATATAGCGACGATCTCGGACATATCCTTGACTTGGTTTCTGAGGACGGAGTTCTGCCGATTGAGTTTGTCGCGTTCGCGGGTCCATCCGGTTCGTTCGGCGATGAGGCGATCCTGGATGCGGTCCTTCTCCTGTTTGAACTGGTCGCTTTGCTGGACGGCGTTGTCGCGGGCGGTCGTCACGCGGACCTTCTCGTCGTCCAGATTCTGCTGCAACTGCGCTTGCTGGCGGGCATGTTCGGCCTTGGCGGCGGTGAGTTCGTCCTGGAGACCCTTGATCTGAGTCTGGAGGTCACCGGCGGTCGTCGCGTCCTGCTTGACCTGCATGACCAGCGCCTTGATGCGCTGGACGAGCGACCGGATGGCCGCCACCATGCTGGTCGTCCTCACGTCGGCGGCGCCGCTGCCTCCCGCGGCATAGGATTCCCGGATGACCTGGCCGGTTTGAACGAGGACGTCGTTGGTGGACTTGAGGACGTCGCTGACGCTCTGGCGTAGTTGCGTCCCGTGCTGGGTGCTGAACGGGTCGCCCGTCAGCCGCTCGGTCAGCCGCAGAATCTCGCTCCGATAGACGTTGGACTGCTCCGCCTTCTTCTCGATAACGTCCCAGAGGTTGGCGCCGTCGTCCCTGTACGTATCCAGGAGCGTTCGCCAGAGTGTCTCGGTGTCGCCGGCGGCGTTTTCAATACGGAGCTGTCCAAACGTGTTGAGTTCCGTCTGGTTGCATCTGCTGTACATCCAGCCCCATCCCACGGCGCAGGCCACCGTCAGCACCGAGAACGCGATCACCAGGTACAACAGATACGGGCTGGCGCGTCGAGCGCGAATCATTCGCCTGGCCATCAATCAACCTCCGATCCGAACCAGTGCATGGCCCATGGGGAACGCCGGCGAACCGGCAAGGGCAAGAGCAGCGGCGCACCGGCACGCCGGGTGGGCGCCTTCTTCCCTAACCCACGGCCAACCGTAGATTTGGACCCCGGTCTTGTCAACAAAAAAACCATCTTCCGCCCTTACCGCACTAAAGGTTCCTGGAACCTTTTTGCCCCGCGGCCCGATCCTCACTGGTTTATACGCCTGCGTGGGAGCGTACAGCGGGCAGGAACGGGGCCGGCGCGGGAGCGCGAATATCGCGCTTGACTTGCCGCGCCGGCAGGCTAGGTTGTGCAAAGGAGACCAGCCCCGATGGCCCCGCGACTCTACCTTATCGACAGCCACGGCCAGTTGTACGCCAGTTACTACGCCATCAAGGCCCTGACGAGCCCCAAGGGCGAGCCGACGGGCGCCACGTACGGGTTCGTGGCAACGCTGTTGAAGGTCCTGCGTGAGGAAAAGCCGGAGTACCTTGCGGCGTGTTTCGACCTGCCCGGCCCCACCCGCCGCCATGAGGCGTACGCCCAGTACAAGGCCCACCGCAAGCCGATGCCGGACGACCTGCCGGTGCAGATCGAGCGTGTCCACGAGATCCTCGGGCTGCTGGGCGTCCCGGCGGTTGAGTCGCCCGGATACGAGGCCGACGACTGCATCGCCGCCATGGTCGAGCGCGCACGGGCAGCCGGGCTCGACGTCGTCATCTGCAGCCGCGACAAGGACCTGGAACAGTTGGTGGGGCCCGGCGTGACGGTGCTCGACACGAAGACGTTCGAGCGTCTTGACACGGCGGCCATCGAGAAAAAACGGAGCGTGCGTCCCGAGCAGATGATCGACCTGCTGGCCCTGATGGGCGACGCATCGGACAACATCCCCGGCGTGCCGGGAGTCGGAGAGAAGACCGCCACCCGGCTCATCGCCGAGTACGGCACGCTGGACGAGTTGCTGGCCCACGCCGAGGCGATCAAAGGCAAACTCGGCGAACGCCTGAGGGCACACACCGAAGACGCCCTCCGGAGCCGCGACCTCGTGCGGCTGCTGCCGGAGGCGCCCCTGGACATTGACCTCGACGCCTGCCGCACGCCGGAGTCCTTCGACACGAAGCAACTGGTTGCGCTGTTTCGCGACCTGGGGTTCAACCGGTTCATCGAGGAGTTCGGCCTGGAGGGGACGGCCGGAGGCGACGGCATTACCGTCCACGTGGTCGAGACCGCCAAGGCGCTGGCGGACCTGGCCAAGGCCCTGGCGAAACAGCCCGCCTTTGCCTTCGACACCGAGACAACGAGCCTTGTGCCGAGCGAGGCGCGTCTGGTGGGCCTGTCGCTGGCGTGGTCCGAGGACGAAGGATACTACGTGCCGATCTTGGGACCCGACGAGGACCGGTGTCTCGGCCTGGATGCCGTGCGCGAAACGCTCGGGCCGCTGCTGGCAGCACGCGCCGCGCCTGGTGACGCCGTTACCAGCCCCCGCCGTAAGGCGGGGGGCAACGGCGCCGAGAGCGACACACTCGTTGGCTACCCCCTGCTCACGCAGGGGGCTAGTCATGGCAAAGAGAGCGACCCGCTTGTCGGCTACCCCTTGCCTACGCAGGGGGGTAGTCACGGCAAAGCGCAAACCGGTAGCCGCCTGCTCGTCGGCCAGAACGTCAAGTACGACATGCTGGTCTGCCGGCGCGCAGGGCTGGAGATCGCCGAGCCGATCTTCGACACGATGGTGGCGGCGTACCTGGCCAACCCGGGTCGTCGTCAGTACAACCTCGACGCGTTGGCGCTGGATTACTTCGGCCACAAGATGATCCCACTCAAAGACCTGCTCGGGCCCAAGAAAAACGACCGCCGCATGGACGAGGTGCCCATCGACGACGTGGCGGAATACGCCGTCGAGGACGCCTGTGTGACGTGGCGGCTGAAGGAGCGCCTTGCGGAGGAACTCCGGGAGAAGGGCCTCTCGGCCCTGGCCCGCGACGTCGAGATGCCGCTGGTGCCCGTCCTCGCTTCAATGGAAGAGACGGGCGTGGCCGTCGATACCAAGGTTCTGGAGGAGATCTCGG
>CAYVAM010000124.1:0-6205 GCA_964449275.1 uncultured Anaerolineales bacterium | reverse complement strand
GAAGGAGCGGCTCAACCTGGACAAGTCGTACCTCGAGAAGCGGCTGGCGGTGCTCGAGAAGGCGGTTTACAAAGAGGCGGGGCGCCAGTTCGCCATCAACTCGCCGCAGCAGTTGGCAACGATCCTCTTCGACGAACTGGGCCTGAAGTCGATCAAGAAAACCGCCAAGGGCAAACGACCGTCCACCGACGCGGGGGTGCTTGAGGAACTTGCCCGCCACCACCCCCTCCCCCAACGGGTGCTGGAGTACCGGCAACTCGCCAAACTCAAGGGCACCTACGTGGACGCGCTGCCTACCCTGGTCAATCCCGAAACCGGCCGCATCCACACGTCGTTCAATCAGACGGCGACGGCCACCGGACGGCTGAGTTCTTCCGAGCCGAACCTTCAGAACATTCCGATCCGGACGGAAGAGGGCCGACAGATCCGCCGCGCCTTCGTGCCGGACCGCAAGGGGTGGGTCCTTCTGGCGGCCGACTACTCGCAGATCGAACTGCGGATGCTCGCCCATTACTCCGGCGACCGGGCGCTCGTCCGGGCGTTTGCCGAGGATCGCGACATTCACACGTTCGTCGCCGGCCAGATCTACGGCATCGAAGAGAACGAGGTGACGCAGGAGATGCGGCGGGTGGCGAAGATCGTCAACTTCAGCCTCATCTACGGCAAGACCGCCTACGGTCTGTCGCGCGACCTCGGCATCGGCGTGGCGGAGGCCGGACGGTTCATCGACGACTACTTCAGCCGGTACCGGGGCGTGCGCGACTTCACGGCCGAGGTCCTGGCGCGCGCCAAGGCCGACGGGTACGTCACGACCATCCTCGGCCGCAGGCGATGGATCGACGGCATCGACCAGATGGACCCGAAGCGGCTGAACTTCCCGGAACGGACGGCCATCAACACGGTCATCCAGGGGTCGGCGGCCGATCTGATCAAGGTGGCGATGAATCGGATCTGGCGCCGCGCCCGCCGCCAGGAACGGCCCAGCCGCCTGCTCATCCAGATCCACGACGAACTCGTTTTCGAGACCCCCGAGGAGGCCCTGGCCGAGGAACAGGACTGGATCACCGACGAGATGGTCTCCGCCATGGACCTGCGGGTCCCACTGACGGTCCACGTAGCCACAGGGAAGAACTGGATGGAAGCCGAATGACGGCATTGCGGATTGCGGATTGCGGATTGCGGAATGGCCGGCCGAGGACGGGGAGCGCCTAACGATGGCCAATCCGAAATCCGCAATCCGCAATCCGAAATCGCCCCGTCCGGTCATCGGCCTGTTGGGCGGCGTCGGGGCGGGAAAGTCGCTGGCGGCGTCGCAGTTCGCCGAACTGGGCTGCGAGGTGGTTGATGCCGACCGCATCGCCCATGCGGTTCTGTGCGAAGAGGCCATCAAACAGGCCCTCCGCGAGCGGTTCGGGGACCAGGTCTTCGGGCCGGGCGGCAAACTGGACCGCCGGCGTCTGGGCGAGCGAGTTTTCGACCATCCTGAGGACCGGCAGGCGCTCGAGCAGATCGTCCATCCTGAAATCTGCCGCCGCCTGCGCCGAGCCGTCCAGTCCGCCCGGGCCGGAGACGCCCCCGCCGTGGTCCTGGACGCCCCACTAATTCTGGAAAAAGGACTGGACAACCTGTGCGACTTTATGGTATACGTGAAGGCGCCGGCCGAGGTTCGCCAGAACCGAGTCGGAGGGGTCAGGGGGTGGGACCCCTCGGAAATCGCGCGGCGCGAGGTCTCGCAAGTTTCTCTAAAGACCAAGCAGGACCGGGCCGATTACATTATTGATAACCGTGCCTCTCCTGAACACACCTTTGAACAGATCCGTAGGGTTTTTTTGCTCGTGACGACGTAAAGCCGTGGTGTTTGGGCCGTTGCCCCAGCCCCTACCCATTGACCGATAGGTCCGATTCAGGCACACAAGCCCACGTCAGTCCCAAAAAGAGGAAGATGTCACATGGCCAAGACAATCCATTCGACGAAGAACTCCAAGCCCTCGCGCCCTCCCACCCGGTCCAGACCAAGGGACAACGGGAAGTCGGAGGGCTTCGACGAAGAGGCCCACTCGCGCTACGAGGCGGCCAAGCGGAGCAACCTTCACATCACCGAACTCCAGAAGTTGACGGTCGCCGAACTGCACACCGTCGCCAAGAAAGAGAAACTGACGGATTACGCGGGCCTGAAAAAACAGGACCTGGTATTCCAGATCCTGCGGAACCGCGTCCAGGCCAACGGCCTGATGTTCGGCGAAGGCGTGCTGGAGGTCCTGCCCGACGGGTTCGGCTTCCTCCGTTCGCCCGACTACAGTTACATGCCCTCGCCCGACGACATCTACGTGAGTCCGAGCCAGATCCGCCGCTTCGGCCTGCGGACCGGGCACATCGTGGCGGGGCAGATCCGGCCGCCCAAAAACGACGAACGCTACTTCGCCATGCTCAAGGTCGAGGCGGTCAACTACGACAACCCCGAAATCCTCTCCGAGAAGGTCGTCTTCGTCGACCTGACGCCGCTGTTCCCGGACGAGCGCCTCCTGCTGGAGACCACCCCCGACGAACTCGACATGCGCGTCGTGGACCTCATCACGCCCATCGGCAAAGGCCAACGCGGGCTCATCGTCAGCCCGCCGCGCGCAGGCAAGACCGTCCTCCTTCAGAAAATGGCCAACGCCGTCATCAAGAACAACCCCGAATGCATCGTCATCGTCCTCTTGATCGACGAGCGCCCCGAAGAAGTGACGGACATGCAGCGCGGCGTCCCCGGCGCCGAGGTCATCAGTTCCACCTTCGACGAGCCCAGCAGCCGCCATGTTCAGGTTGCCGAGATGGTCATCGAAAAATCGAAGCGACTCGTCGAATACGGCAAGGACGTCGTCATCTTCCTCGACTCCATCACACGCCTGGCCAGGGCACACAACGCCGAGATGCCACACTCGGGCAAGATCCTCTCCGGCGGCGTGGACGCCAACGCACTCCAGAAACCGAAACGCTTCTTCGGCGCCGCACGCAACATCGAGGAAGGCGGCAGCCTCACCATCCTGGCCACCGCGCTGGTCGACACCGGCAGCCGCATGGACGAGGTCATCTTCGAAGAGTTCAAGGGCACCGGCAACATGGAACTGCACCTGGACCGGCGACTGATGGACAAGCGCGTCTTCCCCGCCCTCGACATCAGCGGCAGCGGAACGCGAAAGGAAGAACTCCTGCTCGACCCGGACGAACTCAAGTACGTGTGGGTCCTGCGGCGGGTGCTGACCGAGATGAACGTCGTCGAGTCGATTCAGTTGCTTCGCGGACGCCTCGAAAAGGTCAAATCGAACGCCGAGTTCCTCATGGCGATGAACCTGTCGTAACGGCTGTCACTTGTCACGGGTCCTTTGTCACTTGCCCTTTGTCTGATTCGCTCCGGCCCCGCGGCTGGGGGTGACTCTTTTCACTCGCCGGGCGGCAGGGCAAAAAGGTACCAGGAACCTTTTCCCTGAAGGGCCCGGAGGGTGCTACGCAGAAAAGGTTCCTGGTACCTTTTTGCCCGTGGTCACACCCCCGCGGTCGAGAGCCCTTGATTTGCCGTTTCCCGGCGGCTAGCATGGCTCTTCATGGGGAGCGGTATGCGAATCATTGCCGGAACCCATCGCGGCCGGAAACTCCTGACACCCGAAGGCAAGACGACACGCCCGATGACCGACCGTGTACGAGAGAACCTCTTCAACATCCTCTCTTCCCAAGCCGCCGAAGCGACCGCCGTCCTCGACCTCTTCTGCGGGTCCGGCGCCCTCGGCCTTGAAGCCTTGAGCCGCGGGGCTGCATCCTGTACATTCGTTGACGCCGACCCACGTGCCGCACGAGCGGTCGAAACCAACTGCCGGCAACTGGGTTTAGCCGATAGGGCGCGGATCCGGCGGCGCGACGCTCTGCGGCCGGGCGAGTGGATTCTCAACCCGGGCGGCCGGGGCTACTCGCTCCTGTTTGTCGATCCGCCGTACAAGATGACCGCCTGCGCCGACGGGCAGGGCCATCTGGCCGACATGGCCGAAACGCTCGGACGGCTGGGGGGCCTCGAGCCCGGCGCCGTCGCGATGCTCCGCGCCCGTCGCGGCGTTTCTATCGAGCGTCCGTGGCACGGGTTCGACGTGTTCGACATTCGATCGTACGGCACGACAACGCTTCACCTGATGACGTACCGCCAGGGGAAGCGCAGCAAGGAAACCGAATGACCCGAATCCATACGGCCCGGCCGTCCCGATACCGGTACCTCGACCCCGAAACGCTGATGCGCCTCGGCGACCTCAACCTGGTTGCCCGGTCGGCCGTCGAGGGGTTCATCTCGGGCCTCCACCGCAGCCCGCACCACGGGTTTTCGGTCGAGTTCTCCGAACACCGTCCTTACACGCCCGGCGACGAACTGCGGCACCTCGACTGGGTAACCTACGCCAAGACCGACCGCTACTACGTCAAGCAGTACGAGCAGGAGACAAACCTCCGGTGCTACATCCTCCTGGACTGCTCGGGGTCGATGAACTACTCGAGCGGCCGGGGCCCGACGAAACTCGAGTACGGCTCGTTTCTGGCCGCGACGATGGCGTACCTGATGACGCGGCAGCAAGACACCGTCGGGCTGGTCGCGTTCGATCACGAGACCCGCCTATACATGCCGCCCGGCGGATCCCCCGCTCACGTCAACGAGATGTGCCGCCGCCTTGAAGGGCTTCAGACCGGACAGGTCACCAGGTGCGCCAAGCCGTTTCACGACCTGGCGGAGATGATCAAACGCCGCGGCCTTATCATCATCATCAGCGACCTGTATGACAACGAAGACGAGGTCATCCGCGCCCTGAGCCACTTCCGGCACAAGAAGCACGGCATCATCCTGTTCCACATCTTCGATGCGGCCGAATTGGAGTTCCCCTTCGCAAAACTGACCCAGTTCATCGACCTCGAAACGAACGAGCGGTACCAAGTAGACCCCAAGGCGGTGCGCGATGCGTACCTGACGGAACTGCGGGGCTTCATCGACCGGTACAAGAAGGCCTGCTCCGACTCCGACTCGGAGTACGTCCTGACGGACACGAGCGTCCCGTACGACTTCCTCCTGCGGTCGTACCTGGCGCGGCGGCAGAAAATGCGTTAGCCGCCCCCCTTGGCGGGCGCGTTTAGCCGCCCCCCTTGGCGGGCGCGTTTAGCCGTCGTCGCCCGCGGCGCCGTTCGCAAATAAGGCAGCGCGATGGATTTCATCAGTTCATGGTGGGTGGCATGGGTCGGCGCCGGCGCGGCGGCGGCGTCGGTACCGGTCATCATCCACATGATTCACATGGCCAAGGCGCCCGAGTTGCCGTTCCCGACGCTGCGGTTTCTGAAGAGCGCCGCCGAGAAGACCGCCCGCCGGCGCAAACTCGAGAACATCTTCCTCATGATCCTCCGGATGCTCCTGTTCGCGCTGCTCGCGCTTGCGCTCTCGCGCCCGTTCCTGTCGGAAAACTTCGACCTGTTCGGCGAGCAGCCCTCCAGCGCCGCCGTCATCATCCTCGACAACTCCTATTCCATGAACGTCCGCCACGAGGGCAGCACCCGTTTCACCAAGGCCAAACAGGAAGCCCGGGCCATCCTCGAAAGCCCCTGGCGGCCAACCAAGACGGCCATCCTCCTGACGAACCCCGCGCCGCAGCCCCAACCGGCCGAGACCGCCGGCGCCGCCGATCGCCCGGTCGCCTCGCCCGGGGCGACCGCGACGCCTTCCACCGCCCGCTCGGAGGGGCTCATCACCGACCGGGCCAGACTGTTCAGCCAGATCGACGCCGCCCGCATCTCCAGTCGCAAGGCCGACCTCGTCGGGAAGGTCCGCGACGCCTACGCCCTGCTCGCGGAGGCCCAGGCGGCCGACAAACGCCTCTGGATCATCACCGACCGCCAAGCCCTCTCGTGGCAGGGGCTCCGCGAACTTCAGGAGCCACGCAAGCACCCCGACATCCCCGTCGCGATCATCCGTCCCACAGAGCCGTCCATGACGAACGTCGCTATCACCAGCGCCGAGATCATCTCGCGCAGCCGCACGGTCGGCGCACCTGTCCGTATCGATCTTCTGGTCCGAAACACCGGCCAGGCGCCCCGCGAAGAGCGGAACCTCCTCCTCTTTGCCGACGACTTCGGCCAGGCCCGGCAGAAACAATCCGTCAAACTCACCGCCGCTGGGACACCCGGCTCCAGCCAGATGGTGTCGCTG
>CAYVAM010000123.1:0-12233 GCA_964449275.1 uncultured Anaerolineales bacterium | reverse complement strand
CCCAGGTCGTTCTTGTGTCCGATGGCGATCTGGCTGGCGCGGATGAGTGCCCGTGCGCCGCCGCGCGTCGCCATCGGGCCGGCCAGTGTGCAGTAGGTGGTGAAGTGGTCGTCGAGTTGGCGGCCTTTCAGGTAGGTCTCGATCATGCCGCGCACCGTCCTCACGTTCAGCCCCGTGACGAAGCGCATCTGCATAAAGGCGTGTGTACCTATATCTCCGCCGCAGCACGAGGCGCCGGCCATCTTGGGGTTGGTCCGCCACTCGGCCTGCATGACGCCTTGCTTCTCGGCGCGGGTGGCGAGCCATCCCTGGAGGTAATAGGCGTCGCACCAGCGGATCTTGCCGAGTTTGCCGCTGCGGATGATCCAGCGGCACACCCAACTCGACCAGTGACCGAGGTACGTGTGGGCCACGCCGAAGGGCACCTTGGCCTTCTTGACGGCCGCCGCCAGGTTCTCGGACTGCGTGGCTCGGATGGTGAGCGGCTTTTCGCAGAAGACGGGGATGCCGGCCTTGATGAGTTTCATCGCCGGGTCGTAGTGGACGAAGTTCGGCGTGACGATGACGGCGTAGTCGATGCGCTCGCCGATGGGCAACTTCTTCTGGTCCTTTATCATGGCGTCGTAACTGGGGTAGCCCTTGATGGGGTAGGGCCACTTGCGTGCTTCGCTCATGGCGATCTTGGGGTTCTGGTGCAGGGCCCCGCAGACGACGCGCCGCGTGCCGTCCATGTGAATCGCCTTCTGATGCGGGTTGACGATGAACGCGCCGGCGCCGCCGCCGATCAGGCCGACTTTGAGCACTCGTTTGGACATTTCTGTATCCTCCGTGCCGAAATGCGAAATCCCTTGTCCTCGATCCGATGAGACGCGAAGCGCGATTGTACGCGCCGCATGGAAGATGTCAAAAGAAAGCCTCGCGATTTCGCCGCGCTCTCGGGCACACCGCTCCCCCGGCCGGGTGGCATGGCCACGCTTGCGTGGCCATGTTCCAGGTCCCGCCGATAAGCCGGGTGGCACGGCAACGCGTCAGCGTGGCCGTGATCAGAGACGGCGCCCACGGCCGCGACTGCGTCGCTGCCGTGCCACCCGCGCCGAGACGCCCGGCGCTACCTTGCGCCTTGCCATGTGGGCGGACTGGCATTACCATCATCAGCGCACCGCTTAAGGAGTTGCCCATGCTATCGCGAAGGCGGTTCATGGAATCGCTCGGCCTTGGCGCCGCAGCGCTGGCGGCGTCGCGCGCGATGCGGGCGGCCGGTGCGTCGCCCGAGGCCCGCACCAACGTCCTGCTCATCACCGCCGACGACCTCAACTGCGACTCCGTCGGCGTGTTCGGATGCAAGACGCCGGAGATCACGCCCAACATCGACCGCCTGGCGGGGCAGGGCATGCGCTTCACCCATGCCCACATCACCATAGCCGTCTGCCAGCCGTGCCGGTCGGTCCTGATGACCGGCCGCTACCCGCATCGGAGCGGCGGCGAGGGGTTCCACCGCATCACGAAGACCGACACGCCGCTGCTGGTCGAGCAACTTGCGGCCGCCGGGTACCGGTGCGGCATCCTCGGCAAGGTGGGCCACTGCACGTCGAAGGCGTCGCTGAAGTGGGACATGAGCCAGGACATGCCGCAACTCGGCATGGGCCGCAACCCCGGCCTCTATCACAAGTTTGCCAAGGGGTTTATGGAGGAGTCGGCGAAGGCCGGGCGGCCGTTCTTCCTGATGGCCAACTCGCACGACCCGCACCGGCCGTTCTCCGGCAGCGACCAGGAGGGGGGACGCTTCAAGACTGCGGCGGTCACGCCGCCGTCGCGCACCTACCGGCCCGACGAGATCCGCACGCCCGGCTTCCTGCCCGACCTGCCACAGGTCCGCCGCGAGATCGCCGAGTACTACTCCTCCGTCCGACGGTGCGACGACACGGTCGGGGCGGTCCTTGCGGCCCTCGATGAGGCGGGCCACGCGGGCGATACGCTCGTCGTCTTCCTCTCGGACCACGGCATGGCGCTGCCATTCGCCAAGACCAACTGTTATCTACACAGCACGCACACGCCGTGGATGGTCCGGTGGCCGGGGGTGGTGAAACCGGGCGGCGCCGACGGCGAGCATTTCATCTCCGGCATCGACCTCATGCCGACGATCCTCGACGCCCTCGGCCTCCAGCAGCCCGAAGGGATGGACGGCCGCTCGTTCCTGCCGCTCCTTCGCGGCAAGAAACAGGACGGGCGCGAACTGGTCTTCACGCAGTTCCACCAGACGGCCGGCCGCAAGCGGTACCCGATGCGGTGCGTCCAGAACGCACGGTTCGGATATATCTTCAACGCCTGGTCCGACGGGAAGCGGGTCTTTCGGAACGAGTCGCAGAGTGGCCGCTCGATGAAGGCGATGCGGGCGGCTGCCGAATCGAGCGACGACATCCGCGCCCGCGTCGACCTCTTCCTCCTCCGCACGGTCGAAGAGTTCTACGATTTCGCCAACGACCCCGACGCGCTCAAGAACCTCGTCGGCGACCCGAAGGTTAAGAAGGACCTCGACGCCCTCCGCTCGGAGTTGGAGCAGTGGATGGTCCGCACGCACGACCCGGCGCTGGACGCCTTCCGCCACCGCGCCGACCCGTCCGCCCTCGCCAAGTTCATGGCCGAAGAAGACGCCCGCGCCCGCGCTGTCGGCGCGGCGAAGAGGAGGAAACGCAAGAAGCAGACCTGAACCGCAGACAAAAAGGTACCAGGTACCTTTTTTTCATTTCTGCGTTTTCGATGGCAAGAAGGCCGTTTTGACCAAAAAGGTACCTGGTACCTTTTTGTGGGCCCGTGGGCGTCCGCTAACCGACGCAGTCGCCAAGAAGGGGCAAGCCGATGAAACGTCGTGGATTCCTGAGAGCCGCCGGCCTGGGTGCCGCTGCGGCGGCAGGCGGATGTCTCAAGGCCGCAGGACGCACGGCTTCCGAAACAGACGCGGCGGGCAAGGCGACCGCACGCAGGCCCAACTTCATCATCGTCCTGGCCGACGACATGGGCTACGGCGACTCGAGCGCTTACGGCGGCTGGATCAAGACGCCGCACATGGATGCTATGGCGGCCGAGGGACTCAAGTTCACCGATTTCCACTCCTCGGGCGCCGTGTGCAGCCCCACGCGCGCGGGCCTCATGACCGGACGGTACCAGGAGCGGGCGGGCATCCCCGGCGTCATCAACGCCGATCCGAAGACGCCCGAGCACTACCTCGGCCTCCAGACGTCGGAGGTCACCTTCCCGAAACTCCTCAAGACCGTCGGCTACACGTCGGCCATCTTCGGCAAGTGGCACCTGGGGTACACGACGAACTACAACCCGCTGCATCACGGCTTCGACCGGTTCCGCGGGTACGTCAGCGGCAACGTCGATTACATCTCGCACTACGACCGCATGGGCGTGTACGACTGGTGGGAAGGGTTGGAGCAGATCAAGGAGAAGGGGTACGTCACGCATCTCATCACGAAGCACTCGCTCGCTTTCCTTGAGGAGAATCGCGACCGGCCTTTCTGCCTGTACGTGGCACACGAGGCGGTGCACACGCCGCTCCAGGCGCCCGGCGACCCGCCCGGACGCGGGCCGGAGCGGGTCAAGAGCCCCGGCGAGAAGCGGCCCGCCAAGGAAACGTATCGCCTTATGATGAAAGCGATGGACGACGGTCTCGGCGAAATCATCGCCAAGGTCAAGTCGCTCGGCCTGGCCGAAAAGACGCTCGTCATCTTCTTCTCCGACAACGGCGGCACGCGGTACGGTTCCAACGCCCCGCTGCGCGGCGGCAAGGGCAGTGCGTGGGAGGGCGGCCATCGCGTGCCGGCCATCGCATGGTGGCCCGGCAGGATCAAGCCGGGCGCCGTTACGGACGACCTGTGCATCAGCCTCGACCTCGCGCCGACGATGCTCGACCTGGCCGGTGCGGCGGCGCCCGCGGGGCACGCGCTGGACGGCGTGAGCCTCGCGCCGCTCATGCTCGAAGGCAAGCCGCTCGGCCGCCGCAAACTCTTCTGGAGAGGCCAGGCCATGCGCGACGGGCCGTGGAAACTCGTCATCGCCGGCGGCAAGGCACAACTGTTCGACCTCTCCAAAGACATCGGCGAGAAGACTGACGTTGCTGACGAGCACCCCGACCGCGCCAAGGAGATGCTTGCAGCCGTCGATGCGTGGAAACACCACATGGCCGCCACCGCCACGGCGCAGCCAAGCCCGCCGCCCGGCGTCGCGACGAAAAAGGTACCAGGTACCTTTTTTTCATTTCTGCGTTTTTGATGGCAAGAAGGCCGTTTTGACCAAAAAGGTACCTGGTACCTTTTTTGGGTTCCAAGAAGGGGCAAGCCATGAAACGTCGTGGATTCCTGAGAGCCGCCGGCTTGGGCGCCGTTGCGGCCGCAGGCGGATGTCTCAAGGCCGCAGGACGTACGGCTTCCGAAGCAGACGCGGCGGGCAAGGCGGCCGCACGCAGGCCCAACGTCATCGTCATCATGGCCGACGACATCAGCCAGGATATGTACGGCTGTTACGGCAACGCCGATATCAAGACGCCGCACATCGACCGGATGGCCCGCGAAGGCGTCGCCTTCAAGACCGCCTGGGCCACGCCCATGTGCTCGCCGACGCGGGCGATGCTCATGACCGGCCGGTACGCCGGCCGCACCGGGTTCTACCACAACGCGCTGAAACTCTTCGGCCCGGGCGAAGACGCCAACCTGGTGCGCGACCACCTGACGTTCGGTCGCCTCTTGAAACAGGCCGGTTACGCCACAGCCATCGCCGGCAAGTGGCACGTGACGGGCGATCCGCCCTACGCCGAAACCGCCGGCTTCGACGAGTGCTGCCTGTGGTCGGGGCCGAAGGAACTCGCGAAACTTCCCGGCAGCCCCAAGTTCACCGGCCTCTGGGAAAACGACGACACCCCATCGCGGTACTGGCACCCCTGCATCGTCCGGAACCACAAACTCCTGGCGACCAAGCCGGACGATTTCGGCACCGCCATCCACACCGATTTCCTCTGCGACTTCATCCAGCGCAAACGCGACGTGCCGTTCTTCGCCTACTTCCCGATGGCCGCACCGCACGGCACCCGAAAAGGGCAGGCCACGAACCCGCTGCGCGGCAAGCCTGGCGAGATGGAGCCGGCGTCCAGGCAAGAGGGCCAGGCCCGTTTCGCCTCGCTGAACGAGTTCGTCGACGTCTGCGTCGGCCGACTGCTGGCGCAGGTCGAGCATCTGGGCCTGGTGGACCGCACCCTCGTCATCTTCACGTCCGACAACGGCAGCGCCGTCACCGGCAAGACCCGGGCCGTCGAGCGCGGGTGCCGCGTGCCGCTCGTCATCTGGGGCGGCGGCGTCAAAAAACGCGGCATGTCGATGGAACTGACGGACCTGACCGACATCCTGCCGACGCTTCTCGACTTCGCCGGCGTCCGCCTGCCCGAAGGCTACGAGATCGACGGTCACAGCCTGGCGCCGTACCTGCGCGGCAAGACGGAGCGGCACTCGCGCGAGTGGATCACCAGTTACATCGGCGCCTCGCGGATGCTGCGCGACAAGCGGTGGTTGCTCGAGGCCGTCAACCCGATCCTCGGCCTGCCCCGCGGACGCTTCTACGACACGGGCGGCAACCGCGACGGCAAAGGGTACCGCGACGTCACGGACTCGAAGGAGCCGGAGGTCGTGGCGGCCCGAAATCGCTTCGACGAGATCCTCAGGCGCTTTCCGCCCGTCCGCAAGGACCATCCGTTCTTCCAGACGCGTCGCGGCAAGAAGTTTCTCGCCGCCTACACCGACCCCGCCGCCGCCCGCAAGCACCTGAACAACCACAAGGACTACCAGTACGAGTTGGTGGAGTGACCCTCGGCGACAAGGGTGTGGCACGTTTTTCCGGCACCGTGCCGGCCTACAACAGAAAAAGGTACCAGGAACCTTTTTGCCGTTTCTGCGTTTCTGGGATGTTATCGGCCTTTTTTGAAAAAAGGTACCTGGTACCTTTTTCGGTAATGAACCGCTGATGTGGAACGTGCGTCGGCTCAGCGCTGAACGTCAGTCAAGGAGAGCCTTATGGCGAACCTGTCCCGAAGGCAGTTCCTGAGAACCATCGGCCTTGGCGCCGCTGCGGCCGCAAGCGGGTGTGTGGGGGCGACGCAGCCCTCGACTGGGACGGCGGCGTCCGGGCCCGGCGCGGCCGGGGCATCGCGAAAACCGGCCGCCAAACCCAACGTCGTTTTCATCCTCGCCGACGACCTCGGCTACAACGAACTCGGATGCTACGGCCAGAAGAAGATCCGCACGCCCAACCTCGACCGCCTGGCCGCACAGGGTATGCGTTTCACCGACCACTATTCCGGCAGCCCCGTCTGTGCCCCGTCACGGTGCACGCTGATGACCGGCTGCCACACCGGCCACGCGCACGTGCGCGGCAACCTGGGACGGCCGCGCGTCGGCCAACTTCCGATCCCCGACGAGACGGTCACCCTGGCGGAACTGCTGAAGCGCGAAGGCTACCGCACGGGCGCCGCCGGCAAGTGGGGGCTGGGCGGCCCCGGCACGACCGGCCTGCCGAACAAGCAGGGGTTCGATTTCTGGTTCGGCTACCTCGACCAGTGGAACGCCCATAGCCATTATCCTGAGTACATGTGGCGGAACCAGAAGAAGATCGTCCTCGAAAAGAACCTGGGGGGCAAACGGGTCCAGTATTCCCACGACATGTTTACCGAGGAGGCCCTGAAGTTCCTCCGCGAATCGGCCGGACGCGGGCCGTTCTTCCTCTACGTCCCCTACGCCGTGCCGCACGTCTCGCTACACGTGCCCGAGGATTCCCTCGCCGAGTACAAGGGCAAGTGGCCGGAGAAACCGTACAAGGGCGGCCACTACTCCGGCCACGCCACGCCGCTCGCCGCCTACGCCGCCATGATCACGCGGATGGACCGCGACGTCGGCCGCATCGTCGCGCTGCTCAAGCAACTGGGCGTCGAACGCGACACGCTCGTGGTCTTCACGAGCGACAACGGCCCGACGTACACCGGCGGCGTCGACGCGGCCTTCTTCGAGAGCGCAAAGCCCCTGCGTGGTCTCAAGGGCAGCGTGTACGAGGGCGGCATCCGCGTCCCGATGATCGCCCGCTGGCCCGGCCGCATCAAACCCGGCGCCACCTCCCGCCTGCCGTGCGCCTTCTGGGACTGGCTGCCGACATTGATGGAACTCGCCGGCGCCGCCGACCGCACGCCCAAGGGAATCGACGGCATCAGTATTGCCCCGACGCTCCTCGGGCGCGGTGTGCAGAAACCCCACGAGTACCTTTACTGGGAACATCACTCCGGCCGCGGGATGCAGGCCGTCCGAATGGGCAACTGGAAAGGCGTCCGCCTGAACGCCCGCGCCGGCGCCGCCGCACCCATCCAACTCTACAACCTCGACTCGGACATCGGCGAGCGGAAAGACGTTGCGGCCGAGCAGGTGAAGATCGTTGCGAAGATTGCGGCGAGCATGAAAGACGGCCGGGTGGAGTCGCCGTACTTCACCTTTGGGGCGCCGTCGAAGACCCGTGACGAGTGGCTCGCAAAGGCCAAGGCCGCATCCGCCCGGATGCTCAAGCCCGAATGGCTCCGCGAAGGCGTCGAGCGGTAGGGCGCAGAGCGCCCATAGCGCGGTTCGCGGTTGGCCATACCCATGGGTCGCGCGGCAGGCACGAATGCCCGCCGCGCAGAGGCGATGCCGGCAAGCGTGAAGTGCCTTCGCCGCATCCGCCGGCGGAAGTTAGGAAGAAGCGGGCCGTTCGAAGGCCGTTGCGAGAGCACGCATACATTCACGGCCCATCCGCAAGGATGGCCCGTTTTCTGGTCCGCAAACGGGCGATCCCGCCGTCGGCGCCGGGTGAAACAGGTCTTTACGGCCCGAGATGGGAGATTCCTGCCTTCTCGACTTGGCATTGGCCGTTTCGTGCGTATAATTAAGGTGTGGGGGCGGTGTTCGGTCCGTGCCGCCGCGAGTCTGCCCTTGCGGCAGGGCCGCGTGCGAGCCTGGGTGCAGCGACGGTGTGGCCTGGGGTCGGCGCCGGGAAATCCAGACAGCACCACAGAGGAGGAGCGAGATGCGTTTCAGGTTCCCATCCAGGGGGGATCCTACGCCCGCGATGGAGCCGCTTGAGCCGCGCCTGCTGCTCGATGGCACGCCGCTCATCACCGAGTTCATGGCCGACAACGACGAGACGTTGCTCGACACGTTCGGCGAGTCCTCCGACTGGATCGAGATCTACAATCCCACCACCGAGACCATCAACCTGGACGGTTGGCACCTGACCGACGACCGCCAGGACCTGACGAAATGGACGTTCCCCGCCGGCGTTATCCTGGAGGCCGCCGGTGACGTGGGGGGCGATGACTACCTGGTCGTTTTCGCGTCCAACACCGACGATCCTCCGGTCGCCGGCACCGAACTGCACACGAACTTCGCCCTGAGCCGGGACGGCGAATACCTGGCCCTCGTCAAGCCGCGAGGCTGGCAGGAGGACGTTGTCCACGAGTACTATCCCACGTTCCCCAGACAGGTGGAGGACGTCTCCTACGGTCTGCCCCGCGTGACGGCCGTGTGGAACGAGTTGGTGTCCTCGGGTGCCGCCGCCACCTACCACGTGCCCACCCCGGGCGAGGACGTCCTGGCCTGGACCGCGACCGACTACGACGACTCGGGCTGGCTCGATACCCTCGCCCTGGACCAGAGCGGCGTGGTCGTCACCGAAATCGCAACCGGCGACACCCGGTTCGTCGAAATCCAGAACGTCATCGACCAGGCCGCGGATACGGCGGGCTGGTCGGTGCTGGTGAACGATGCGTCGTCCGGCAACATCAACGACGTGCACGGCGTGGCCTGGAGTCTGCCGGCCTCGGTCGCCGTGGGCGAGGTGCTCTATCGGACCGACGACCCCGGCGATGCCTACTGGGGCAGCACCATCAACTGGGCCGCCGACGGGCCCGGCTGGGCGATGATCCTCGATGACGGCGGCGCCGTCATGGACTTCGTCGGGTGGGGCTACTCGGCGGCCGAGATCGCCTCGCTCGACATCGACTACGGCGGCTTTACACACATCACGGTCGCAGATGCATGGAGCGGCGACGGGGCCGACGTCGGCGACGATGAGCCGGGCGGCGCCGGCGAACCCACGTTCACCGCCTTCAACGATCACGTGTTGGGCGGCGACACCCACGCCTTTGCGACCACCTACGCGGCCAACGGCACCAGTTCGGGGACGCTGAAGGACATTGCGACCGGCGCCGGCGCCGGCGTTACGCTGGCCACGTCGCAGGTCGGCCAGATCTATTATGGAAACACCGGGTCCGCGCCCTCCGTTGGAACCGACGCCTACGACATCTTCGACGGCTACGTCGATTTCGGGTCGGGCGCCGGCACCAGCCTCGAGATTGAGAGCGGCGAGTCCTACACCCATGCCTTCACGGGCCTCGATCCGGGCGACGGCGTCACCTACACGTTCGCCGGCACCGCCATTCGGGGCAACGCCGGCTACACGGACCGGTGGACCCTGGTGACCCTCGATGATGCGGATGGCGCGATGCCTGCCCACAGCGCCGGCCTCGGCGTGGTCGTTGTCAGCCCGACCCAGGTAGCGATCTGGACCGGGCACAACAGTGCGTCGGGTCAGGGATTCGTTGCGGCGTGGACCGACATCGACCCCGGCGCCGACGGCGATTTCTCCGTCATCTCCACCCGCTACACCGGCGCAACGCCCGGCGTCGGCTCGGGCACGGCCAGCGGGTCCAAGGGTTACGGCCTGGCCGGCATCCGGCTCCAGGAGGTCCCGGCCTCCGGACCGCTTGGCTGGCTCCAGCGCAAGGGGGGGCACGACTCGGACAGGGCCGACGACTTCGTCCGGGTCCGGGCCTCCAGCAAGGGCCTTGCGAATGGCGGTCTGACCCTCCCGTTTGCCACGAGCGTCCCCGTGACGACGGGGCTGGGGTTCAGCGACAACCAGCCGGCCTTCGAGGCGAACATCCAGACCGACGTGGCCGACGCCATGCAGGGCACAAACGCCTCGCTCTGGACGCGGATCGAGTTTGAGGCGGGCGACCTGGCGGGGGCCGACGTCCTGACGCTCAGGATGAAATACGCCGACGGGTTTGTGGCCTACCTGAACGGCGTGGCAGTGGCCGGCCGCAACGCCCCCGAGACGCTCGAGTACGACTCGGCCGCCACCGAGGCCCATCCCGACGCGCTGGCCGTCCTCTTCGAAGAGATCGACATCAGCGACTACCTCGTCTCGCTGCACGTCGGCACGAACGTTCTGGCGATTCACGGCCTGAACGACGGGGCCGCCGACGCCGACTTCCTGATCCTGCCGGAACTCGTTGCCAGCGGCACGCTCGACCAGCCGCAATACATGACCACCCCCACGCCCGGCGCCGAGAACCTCGAAGGCAATCTCGGCCTCGTGGCCGACACCCAGTTTACCTTCGATCGCGGTTTCTACGACGAGCCGTTCGACGTTGAGATCACCAGTGCGACCTCCGGAACCGAGATCTTCTACACGACCGACGGCAGCAAGCCCCAGTGGATCGACCCGGGAACCTACACGGGCCCAATCCAGGAGTACACCGGCCCGATACACGTCAGCGGCACCACCACGCTGCGCGCCCTGGCCACCAAGCCCGGCTACATCGGCACCAACATCGATACGCATACCTACATCTTCGTCGATGACGTGGTCAAGCAGAACTACCAGGCGACGCTCGACGCCGGCTTCCCGACGAGTTGGGGCGGCACGTCGGTCAACTACGGCATGGACCCGGACGTCATCGGAACGTTCGACGCCGCCGGCAACCCCAACGGCGACGACAACTACGGCGGCATCTACGCCGCCACGATCAAAGACGACCTCGTGTCGCTGCCGACCCTCTCGATCGTGATGAACATCGACGAGATGTTCGGCCCCAGCGGCATCTATGCCAACCCGCAGCAGGCCGGCGTGGCCTGGGAGCGCGAGACCTCCGCAGAACTCATCTATCCGGACGAGACCGAGGGGTTCCAGGTCGATTGCGGCATTCGCATCCAGGGCGGCTGGTTCCGACAGCCCGGTGTGAAGAAGCACTCGCTGCGGCTGCTGTTCAAGGACATCTACGGCCCGACCAAGTTGCGGTACGCGTGGTTCGGCGACGACGCCGTCGACTCCTTCGACACCATCACACTGCGGGCCGGCGCCAACGACGGCTACACGTGGGACGCGGCGAGGTACACCGAGCAGTACACCCGCGACGAGTTCGGCCGCAACCTGCAACTGGCAACCGGCAACGCAAGCCCGGAAGGAACCTTCGTCCACCTGTACATCAACGGAATCTACTGGGGCCTCTACAACCCCGTCGAGCGGCCCGACGACGCCTTCTCGTCCAGTTACTACGGCGGCGAGAAGGAAGATTGGGACGCCATTCACGACGGCGGCGCCTCGGCCGGAGACACGTCCGCCTGGAACCAGATGAACTCGAAGTGCCAACAGGCCGCCGGTTCCCTCGCCTCCTACATGGAACTTCAGGCCAAGGACCCCGACGGCACGCCCAACTCCGTCTACCCGCACCTGCTGGACGTTCCGAACTACGTCGACTACCTCATCGTCAACGTCTGGGGAGGCAACTGGGACTGGCCCTGGAAGAACTGGTGGGCCGGCCGCGACCGCACCGACGAGAGCACCGGCTTCAAGTTCTACAACTGGGACTACGAGAACACCATGGGCAACAACCTCGGCCGATCGCCTCTTAATAAGAATGCCCTCAACAATAACTTCTCCTCGGCAGGACAGCCGCATCAAAACCTCAAACAGAACGCCGAGTACCGGATGCTCTTCGCCGATCGCATCCATCGGTACTTCTTCAACGAGGGCATCCTCACGCCGGACTCGCTCATTACCCGTTACAGCGCCCTGGCGGACCACGTGGAACGATCCATCGTGGCCGAGTCCGCACGCTGGGGCGATATGTTTCATTCCACGCCGCTCACGCTCGACGACTGGTACGACGACGACGGGAACTATAATGACGGACGCGCGGGCCGGGACTGGCTTCTCAACTACTATCTGCCTCAACGCTCCGGCATCGTCCTTGGGCAGTTCGTCGCTGCCGGGCTCTATCCGACGCTGACCGCAGCGTCCTTCAACCAGCACGGCGGCGAGATCGCCTCCGGCTTCGGCCTCTCGATGAGCGCGCCGTCCGGAACGATCTATTACACCACCGA
>CAYVAM010000122.1:0-12445 GCA_964449275.1 uncultured Anaerolineales bacterium | reverse complement strand
ATCTTCTCGGTGACGACGCTGATGCCGTCGGCCACCGTCAGCAGTGCCATGACCTGGGCCTGGAGGTCGGTCGGAAAACCGGGGAACGGGAGGGTTGTCACGTCGATGCTCTTCGGGCGGCGGCTCGCGCGGACGCGGATCGTGTCGTCGAAATGTTGGACGTCGATGCCGATCTCGCGGAGCACGCTCACGAGTGCGAACAGGTCGTCCCATCGCGCGCCCTCGACCGTCACGTCGCCGCGCGTGGCGGCTGCGGCCAGCAGGAGCGTCCCGGCCTCGATCCGGTCGGGAATGACGGTGTGTTCGCAGCCCGCCAGGTGGTCTACGCCCTCGACGACGAGGCGCGGCGACCCGATTCCGTGGATCTGTGCTCCCATTTTCACGAGCACGCGGGCCAGGTCCCGGACCTCCGGCTCGCACGCCGCGCAGTCGATGACGGTCGTGCCCCTGGCAAGAACTGCGGCCATCAGGATGTTCTCTGTCCCCGTGACGCTGGACCCAAACGGCCCGCCGAGGTACATCTCGGTCCCGCGCAGCCGCCGGCAACCGCCGACGATGTAACCATGTTGGATGCGGAGTTTCGCGCCGAGCGCCCGCAGTCCCCTCAGGTGCAGGTCCACCGGCCGGTCGCCGATGGCACAGCCGCCCGGCAGGCTGACCTCCGCCTTGCCCCGCCGCGCCACGAGAGGCCCGAGGACACAGATGCCGGCACGCATCGTCCTCATGATCTTGTACGGTGCACGGTTGCGGGTGGTGCGGCGAGGGCTCCGCAGGATCATGTCGCCGCCCGGTTCCCGCTCGACGCGGACGCCGAGCGTCTTCAGGAGGCGTGTCATCGTCCGGATGTCGGCCAGGTCGGGCACGCCTTTCAGGCGCATGGGCCCCTCGGCCAGGATTGATGCCGCCATGATGGGCAGCGCTGCGTTCTTGGCTCCGCTCGCACGAACGCGGCCTTTCAGGCGGCGTCCGCCGGTGACGACCATTGCATCCATGAGCCTCTCGCTCCTCTGGGTATTCAAACAGCGCGCGCCGGGCAAGCCCGGCGGCTAACCTTGAGCCTCTCGCTCCTCCGGGTATTCAAACAGCGCGCGCCGGGCAAGCCCGGCGGCTAAATGTTACGGCTTAGCGACGCGTACCCCGTTTGGGCACTCGGGCTCGCGTTGGGCCACAAGGATTCGGTCGAGGCCGGCGTAATCTTTGAGGACCCGGACGTCGAGGAGGCCGCGGACGGTTGAAGCCGTCTCGGCCGCCCTGGCGCCCTGGCCGGCGCCGATTTCCACGAGCAGCGTCGCTGTAGGCTTCAGATAGGCCCGCGCGCCCTTGAGGATCCGTTCGACGACTTCGGTTCCGTCGGGTCCGGCGACGAGCGCGTCGCGTGGTTCGTGCTCGCGTATTTCGCGCGCGAGGCCGTCCCACTCGGCCTCCGCGACATACGGTGGGTTGCAGAGGAGAAAGTCCGCAGGCGCCGCGTCGGCGGCATCGAGGGCGTCGTACAGGTTGCCTTCCAGAAACGTGACGCGGTCGGCTACGCCGTGGGCCTCGGCGTTGATGCGGGCGACCTCCAGGGCCGCCGGCGAGATGTCGGTCGCCGTGACGCGGCAATCCGGCAGGCGGACCGCCAGACTCACCGCCACGCATCCGCAGCCGGTGCACAGGTCGATGGCCGTGAGGGGGCCGGACGATTCCATCTCGCCCCCCTCGCCCCCCTCGCCCCCCTCGCCCTCCTCAAGGAGCGGGGCCGGGGCGGCGCCGCTCAGGCGCAGGACCTCCTCGACGAGCATCTCCGTCTCGGGCCGCGGGATGAGACAGTCGGGCGTGACCTTGAAGGCGAGCGCGAGGAACTCGCACGTGCCGACGAGGTAGCGGGTCGGCTCGCCGGCGGCGCGGCGGCGAACGAGGTCGCGGAAGGCGGTCCGCTCGTCCTCGGCGACCGGGTTCTCGTATCGCAGGTACAGGTCGATTCGCTCGGCGCCCAGGACGTGGGCCAGAAGGATTTCGGCCTCCAGGCGCGGCTGGGCGACATCCCTCTTCTCGAAGAAGCCGCGCGTCCATTCGATGAGGCGGCCGATGGTCCACTCGTCGGATGATACGTCGGGCATGGCGAATCCGTTCGGGCGCCGGGCAACGCCCGTCATGGCAAGGAACAGGTAGCCCTTTTAACGCCACGGCGGGTGCGTGGCAAGCCTAAAGCGAGGCGCCTGTTTCAAGAGGCATCCGGCGATCAGGAGCCGATCTGGAGGGCAGCGATCGTCTCGGCCGGCGCGTCCATCTCCTTGAGCCAGCCGATGAGTTTGGCCTGGAGGTCGTCGGCGACTTGGGCATGGTCGGCCAACACGCATGTCTCGCCGAGAGGGTCCGCCACCAGGTCGTACAGTTCCCGCTGCCCCTCGGGCCCGAACGGCACGTAACACCACCGGCGGGTGTAGACGGCGGGGGTCAGGCGCCCCGCGCACGATTCGCCCTGCTTCCAGTTGATGAAGGCCGAGGAGATGGCGACATCGCGCAGCGGCGCCTGCGCTTCGCCCCGCAGCATCGGCGCGAAGGACGCTCCGTGCAGCGGCTCGGGCGTCTCGACGTCAGCGCCGGCCAGGTCCAGCAGCGTCGGCAGGATGTCGGTGGGCTGGAGCAGCGCGTCCACCTCGCGTCCGCCCTCCAGGCCCGGCGCGGCAACGAGGAACGGCAGGTGCGCGATCTCCGGATAGATCGGCCAGGCCCGGTCGTCGCGGTCGTTGATGTTCGACTTGCCGGTCCGGTCGTGCTCGCCCAGGCTCATGCCGTGGTCGGTGGTGAAGACGACGATGGAGTTCTCCCAGAGGTTCAGGTCGTCGATTTTCTGAAGGACGCGGCCGACCCACCGGTCCACGAGTTCGGCCTCGGCCGAGTAGTGTGCCCGCAGGTTTTTGAGTTCCTCCGGCGCCAGGTCGCTCGCGCGGCCGTAGTTGGGGTGGATCATGGGCGTGGCGGTGTAGTCGGGGTCGTACTTTCGGACCATGTATTCGGGCGGGTCCCACGGCTCGTGCGGGTCGAAGAAATCGACCCACAGGAAAAACGGGTGATGCCGGTAGTTCTCCTCGAGCCATTCGACGGCCAATCCGGCGGTGCGAGGGGGGAAGCGGTCCACCTCGCGGTACCAGTACCGGTTGGTCCAGCGGGCCAGGTCCGGCAGGTTTCGGTCCATGAAGTGGTGGCCGGTGCGGGTCTTTTCGGGGGGCATGGCGCTCTCGATGGGGTAGTTCATCCGCAGGAAGGGCATGTCGCCCTCCTGGCCCCGCAGGACGCGGGCACCGTGGAAACCCCGGTTGAAGTCCGCCCGGAACAGGTGCGGACAGTCGCACAAGAGTTGCGAGACGTACCCCGCCTGGCCGAGGACCAGGGGCAGATGGTTCTCGCTGCTCGCGAGGCGGCTCTGCCACGGATACCACGGCCAGCCGTAACGGCCGGTCGTCAGGTCGGTGCGGTGCGGGATGGTGGGGAAACTCGAGTTCCACATCTGCGTGGCGCTGACGGCCCGCCGGCTGAACGCATCGAGGTTGGGCGTTCGGACCGGCATCGCCGCCCGGTCGAAGAAGTTGTCGTAACGGAAGGTGTCGGAGATGATGAGGATGATGTTCACAGGAACCACTCCTTTGCCCGTCGCCGCCCCCCCCTCGGCGCGGAACCGATTGCAACGCCCTCGTCCGTGTGGTAGTAATCATACGCGGCCGGTCGGGATCGTCCAGAGCAAACGCCCGCGAGAGAAAGGAACGTTTCATGGCGGCACCGAGACGATCGCAACTGGCGGTGACGCTGTTCACGCTGCGCGATTTCTGCACGAAGCCGCGCCGGATTGCCCGGACGCTCGCGCGCGTTCGCAAGATCGGATATCGAAATGTCCAGATCTCCGGCGGCGGGCTGATGGCCCGGAAACCGGCGGAACTGGCGAAGATGATGGACGACGCGGGCCTGACGGTCATCGGCAGCCACATCGCCCTTCAGATGATGCGCGACGACTTCAGGGGCGTCGTTGCGCGCCTCAGGGCCTGGAAGTGTTCGCACACGGCCATCCCCTGGATGGCGCCGGAGGACCGCAGCACGCTTGCCGCGTGGAAGGCGCGAGCGCGCGAGTTCACGCGCCTCGGCAAGGCGTTCGGGAAAGAGGGCATCACGCTCCAGTACCACAACCACCACTTCGAGTTCCACAAGTTCGGCGGGCGCGCCGGGATCGGCGCCCGGACGGGCATGGAGATCCTGTATGCCGGCGCCGACCCAAAGTGCCTCCAGGCCGAGATCGACACCGGCTGGATAGCGCGCGGCGGAGGCGACCCCGCCGACTGGTGCGCTCGCGTCAAGGGCAGGATGGACCAGGTCCACGTCAAGGACTGGATGATCCTCGACGGTGAGCCCGCCTGGGCCGAGGTCGGCGAAGGCAACCTCAACTGGCCTGCCATCGTCCGGGCCTGCCGCACGGCCGGCGTCAAGCACTACATCGTCGAGCAGGACCAGTGCCCCGTTACGAAGGACCCGTTCAAGAGCATTGCCGTCAGCCTGCGGAACCTGCGAGGGCTGGGCCTGACGTAGGGGCGCGGTACGGGCGATGACCAACGCTCCGCCGCAATCTGTGCGCGGTGGGTCTCCGTACCCACCGCGCGTGACAGTACGTGGCCGCGGCGGGTACGGAGACCCGCCGCGCACCGGCTTGAAGAAACTTCTGCCAGACCGCTCAGCAGGCGCCGATGAATATCCTCGGCATTTCGGCGTTTTACCACGACAGTGCCGCCTGCCTGGTGCGCGACGGCGACCTGGTCGCCGCCGCCCAGGAAGAGCGGTTCACGCGCAAGAAACACGACGAGGAGTTCCCGCAACGCGCCGTCGACTACTGCCTCGAGGAAGGGGGCATTGAGCCGGCCGACCTCGACTTCGTCGCGTTCTACGACAAGCCCCTGCTGAAGTTCGAGCGTCTGCTCGAGACATACCTGGCCTACGCCCCGGCCGGGTTCCGCTCTTTCTGCACGGCCATGCCGCTGTGGCTTCGAACGAAACTGCACCTGCCGCGCATCATGGATCGCGGCCTGCGCGGCGGGTACGCGGGCCGGTACGTCTTCGCCGAGCACCACGAGTCGCACGCCGCCAGCGCGTTCTTTCCGTCGCCGTTTGAGGAAGCCGCCATCCTGACGGTCGACGGCGTCGGCGAATGGGCGACGGCCGCCTGGGGCGTCGGGCGAGGCAACCGCATCGACCTGTCGCACGAACTCCGCTTTCCGCACAGCCTGGGCCTGCTGTACTCGGCCTTCACGTACTTCACGGGGTTCAAGGTCAACTCCGGCGAGTATAAACTGATGGGCCTCGCCCCCTACGGCCGGCCGCGCTACAAGGACCTCATCCTCGAGCGCCTCATCGACTTGAAGCCGGACGGCTCGTTCCGGGTGGACCAGTCGTATTTCAATTACTGCCAGGGCCTGACGATGACCAGCCGCCGGTTCGAGCGGCTCTTCGGCGGCCCGCCGCGAAGGCCGGAGACACCGCTCACGCAGCGCGAGATGGACCTGGCGGCCTCCATCCAGGCCGTGACCGAGGAGATCATGCTCCGCATGGTCCGGCACGTGCTCTCGCAGACCGGCATGAGGCATCTCGTGCTGGCGGGCGGCGTGGCACTCAACTGCGTCGCGAACGGAAGAATCCTGCGAGAGGCGGGCGCCGAACACGTCTGGATTCAGCCCGGCGCGGGCGACGCCGGCGGCGCACTCGGCGCGGCGCTGCTGGTCTGGTACCAGTTGCTGGGCAACGCGCGGCAGGCGGACGGCGTCCACGACCACCAGAAGGGATCGCTTCTCGGCCCGGCGTTTACGATGCCCCAAATCCGCGAGTTCCTCGATGCCACCGGCGCCGTGTACCACGAGCACTCGGATGAGGAGACGCTGCTGGAGACGATCGCCGAGGCGATTGCGGCCGGCAAAGTGGTCGGCCACATGCACGGGCGGATGGAGTTCGGCCCGCGGGCGCTCGGATCGCGCTCGATTCTCGGCGACGCGCGGTCGCCGAAGATGCAGTCGATCATGAATCGCAAGATCAAGTTCCGCGAATCGTTTCGCCCGTTTGCGCCGAGCGTCCTGAGGGAGAACGTGGCCGAGTATTTCCAGATGCGGCCCAACGAGGACAGCCCGTACATGCTTCTGGTGGCCGGCGTGCGCGACGAGAAGCGGCTGCCGGCGGATGAGCGGGCCTCGGACCTCGCGGGCGTGGACCGGCTCCTGAAGGCGCCTCGAAGCGAGGTCCCGGCCATCACGCACGTCGATTACTCGGCCCGCGTTCAGACCGTGGACCCCGAGCGCCACGGCCGCTACTGGCGGCTTATCCGGCGGTTCCGCGACAAGACCGGCTGCCCGCTCGTGGTCAACACGAGTTTCAATGTGCGCGGTGAGCCGATCGTCTGCACGCCCGAGCACGCCTACCGGTGCTTCATGGCCACCAACATGGACGTGCTCGTGCTCGAGAACTGCGTGCTCTATAAGGACGAACAGCCCGACGCCCGGCAGTTCGACGTGGACGATTACCTGGCCCAGTTCGACCTGGACTAGCACGATGGCTTTGATCGAAATTGACTGGCGTCCGGACCGGCGGCGTCTGCGGCGATTCGGCGTGGTTGCGCTGGTTGCGTTCGCGGCCGTGGGCGCCTGGGTCTTTCTCCGACACAGCCTGTTCGGGTTCACGCTGAGCCAGGGTGCAGCGGGCGTCGCGGCCTATGTTCTGTGGTGCATCGCCGCCGTGTGCGGTGTGCTGGCCGCCGCGGCGCCGCCCGCCCTGCGACCGCTTTACGTTGGACTGAGCCTTGTTGGACTGCCGATTGGCCTGGTAGTATCGCACGTCGTCATGGGCGTGGTGTACTACGTGGTCCTTACGCCCATCGGCTTGGCGATGCGGCTGCTGGGTCGCGACCCGCTGCACCGCAAGTTCGAGCCCGACGCCAAGACCTACTGGGTCCGCCGAGACGAGACGGGGGAGGCCAAACGGTACTTCCGGCAGTTTTAGTACTCCAACAAAACTTCCCGCGCGGCGGGTCTCCGGACCCGCCGCGCGAAATGGCGAAGTGGCGTTGTAGGATTAGGCCTGTCTTGACAAACCGTCGCCGCGAGGGTCCACAATCATGTCCGACACGCCGAACGAAACGGACGAGTTCCGCCTGGAAGCCGCGCGCCGCCGCCCGAATCTGCTGCGCGAGTTCTGGGATTTTCTGAAATACAACAAGAAATGGTGGCTGCTGCCGATTCTCATCTCGCTGCTGATCCTCGGCGCCCTGGCCGTTCTGGGCGGCACGAGCCTGGCGCCGCTCATCTACACCGTCTTCTAAAGCAGTTCACCATGGCGGCCCGCCGCGCGGCTGATGCGTCTGGAGGAATCGAAGTCGCGTGCGGGCCTTCTCGGCGAGTTCCGGGTCCTCGGGCTCCAGCGCGAGCGCCTTTCGGAAATGGGCGATGGCCTCGGCGTTCCTGCCGAGCCGGGCCAGCGTGTTGGCCAAGTTGTAGTGCCCGACCGCGTCGGGGTGTATCCGCAGGACCTCCTCGAAGTGGCGGGCCGCCTCCTCCCGCTTTCCCTGGCGGACGAGCGCACTGGCCAGGTTGTGGTGCGCGTGGGCGTAGTCGGGGTTGAGACGGATCGCCTCGCGGTATCGTTCGACGGCCTGAGCGGGCTCTTTCTTCAGCATGAGGGCATCGCCCCAATTCTTGTGGACAGCCGCTCTGCGGGGATAGACGCTCAGGATCTTGCGGTATTGGGCAATGGCCTCATCCAACCGCCCGGCCTTCATCAGCGACACCGCAAGGGAACCCCACGTTGAGACATGATCCGGAAACCGGTCCAGAATCAGCCGGCAGTGCTCCACGGCACTTGCGCTCTTGCCGCACGCGTCCAGCAGCGTGACGAAGTTGGTGCGAACCAGGACGTCATCCGGACGACGCTTGAGCGCCTTTTCGTATGCCTCAATGGCCGCGCGGGTGCCCTCAGGCGAGGCGGACCTCTTCAGATTCCGGACCTGCTTCAGCCGCTCGGCCCGCTTTTCGGCATGGTCCAGTTGGCCCGTGAACGGCGGCCGGCCCGTCATGCTCGCCATGTCATGCGCCATCCAATACCGGTCCCAGTCGGTCAGGACTAGGAGTTGGGCACATCGCTCCGGAGACGGCGGCGATGAAGACGCCGCGCGGCACCGGATCGATTGCGGAAGCACCGACGCCAGGCGGTCGAAGATCGCTCGGGCCAGCAGGTAGTTGCCGTCGAAGTTCAGATGGACGTGCTCGTAAAGCCACTCGTCGCCCACGATGCCGTGCGGCGTTCTTGCGTGCTTCTCGAAAACGTCCACCGCATCCACAAGGTACACGCCCTGGGCCTGCCGGCCGGCGGCGATCTCTCGAATGATCGCGTTGATGCGCGAGTCGGCCCGGAACCGCAGGGCGTCCAGGTCGCGGGCACGCGCGAAGTGGCGACCGGCCTGTGCAAACCGTTCGGTGGCAGCGCAGCACCGGCCCAACCGATAGTGAAGGTCCGCGTAGGCGTCGTCAATGGTTGCGGCCTTTCGGTACCCGTCGATGGCTTGGGGATACGCGCCGGCGTTTTCGTCCGCCGCGGCCGCCTCGTAGAGCCTCTGCCAGCGTGCCCGCTCGCCGTCGGAAAGGCCCGGTCGATGCAGCGACGCGAACGGGGCGCAGTCCTTCAGGTTCGTCACTACGGTGGAGACGATTGCCTTGGCGCCGGCGCGCGTGGCCGCGCGGCAGGTGTCCGAGAGGTTGGCCCGAAGATGCGCGTACACCTTCTGGAGACGCGGGTCGTCGGCCGCAACCCGGTTCGCGAGGAACATCTCCATGCCTCGCCATTGTGCGGCGCCTTGCTGGTCGTCTCCCAGCGAGCGTGCGGCGTCGCCGAGCAATTGGCCCAATCGCGTTCCCTTGGTCCAGACGCCGGCCCGGATCAGCGTCCGGTTCGAGCGGTAGCCCGCGAAGACCGTCCCGGCTCCGTACGGCCCGGTCACCTCGTTGTTGCCCATGTAGACGATGAACAGGTCCGGCTCGTACCCCGCGCACTCGCGGGCGACCGGCAGGACGACGTGCGAGTTGATCGCCGTCATGGCCGTATTGACGACCTCGAACCGCGCCCCCGGATACCGCTCGCGGAGCATGACCCCGAGGATGCGGCTGAAGCCGTATGCCGGATTCGGCACACCCTGAGCCGCCGACCCGCCGAAGACGAAGATCCGGTAGGCCCCGTCGGGTTTCCTGGCGGAGAAGGACGAAAGAGGCGGCCCGCGGGTCAGCGATCGTGGAAAGAACCGCCACCCGAACTTCTCGTTCGTAACGTACGCGTCCCCGCGCTCGGTCTCCAGGAACAGGTCCGCCGGATAGCCGTATCCGAACACGCGCAGGGCCGTCTCCACGATGGCCAGGAGCAGAACCGGCGCCGCCACCAGAACCACCAACCGCAGGACCCACAGCCGCCAGCCCACAATCCGCCCGCCGGCGGCAGCGTTACTCGGGCCGGACCCGTCCGCCGACGGGGCCGGCGCGCGCTGGCTGTCGCGTTTGCGTTTCCGGGAAGCCATCCTGTCACCTTTGGCGTGCTGCCCGCGCTGCGCCGAGCGACGCCTTGCCTAGTCTTCTTAGCGGACACGAAACAGGTAGGCAACGAAAAAGGCCCGTTCGACGCTGCCGGCGTTGCCGCCAACCGCGGCGTAACCGGCGCCGGGCCGGTGGGTTCAAAGTACGAGGTTCCAGGGCTGTTCCCGTCGCCGTGCCCACGTGGTGCCTGAGTTGATTGGCCGACGAGCCGCTTCCGGACGGGTTCGACACGGCGCCGGTGGCATGCCCGCCGCGGCGGGCACACGCAGAGGATGTGCTTCCATGGCGAAACAGCCTCTTAGGCTGCTGTGTCTGGCCGTCTCACTGGCGGCCCTTGCGGGGTGCGACGGTAAGGTCGAGCCGCCGCCCGAGCCCGCCGAGTCCGAACCCGCCTCTCGCGCCCCCGCCACGACCGGCGCTGCGGAAAGGACCGAGAGGCTGCTGAAGGCTATCCGCGGGGGTGACCCGGAGGCCGTGAAGCAGGCCATCCGCAACGGGGCCGATCCGAAGGCGCCCGGGGCCTACGACCGCACGCCGCTTCACGTGGCAGCCGGCGAAGGCAACCTGCCCCTTGTCAAACTCCTGATCGCCAAGACGGCCAACGTCCTGGCTGCCGACAAGGGGGGCAGTACGCCGCTCCACCTTGCCGCGGCCAAGGGCCACGATGCCGTCGTGGAGTACCTCCTGGCCCGCCGCGCCGACGTCAGCGCGCGCGACAACGCCGGCCGGACGCCGCTCCACGCCGCCGTCGGCGCCGGGAAGGCCGGCGCGGCCGCGCGGCTCATCGAGGCAGGGGCCGACGCCGACGCGAAAGACGCCGAAGGGCGTACGCCGCTACACCTGGCCGCCAAGCGGGGCGACCAGGCCACCGTCGCGCGCCTCATCGAGGAGGGAGCCGCGGTCAACGCCATCACCCGCACCGGCTGGACGCCCCTCCACTACGCGGCCGAAGCGAACCGGAAGGACGTGGCGAAACTGCTCCTCGAAAAGGGCGCCCGCAAAGACGTCGCGGATGAAGACAATCGCACGCCCGTCCGCGTGGCGCTCGACGCGGGCCACGCCAACCTGATGGACCTCCTGGCCGACAAGCGGTTCAAGGTCGATGGTCGCTACAAGGACGGCATGACGCCTCTGGCCAGCGCCATCGATTCGAACCAGGCCGACGTCGTCAAACGCCTGCTCGAACAGGGCGCCGACCCGAACCTTTATCACGGCCGCGGCGTCTCGCCCCTCGGCCAGGCCGTCATGAGGGGTAACGGCACGATCGTGAGACTCCTAATCGAACACGGCGCCGACGTCAACGGCAAGGATCGCGGTCGCGCCCGCCACGCCATCCCGCCGCTGTGCCTGGCGGCAAGGGAACGCGCGGATCTGGTCAACCTGCTCCTCGACAAGGGCGCCGACGTCAACGTCCGCGACTCAAGCGGCGTCACGCCGTTGCACGTGGCGGCCGAGTGCAGCCAAGGCATCGCGAAACGGCTCATCGAGAAGGGCGCCGACGTCAAGGCCCGCGATGAAGACGGCCGCACCCCTCTGCACGTTGCGGCCGGTGCAGGGCGAAGCGACACGGCGTGGCTCCTGATCCAGAAAGGCGCCGACGTCAAGGCCAAGGACGCCGGCGGCGCCACGCCCCTGTTCGACGCTGCTCGGTCCGGGCGACGGGATATCGCCGAGAAACTCATCCAGCGCGGAGCCCGGGCCAACGTCATCAGCCACGCCGTCAAGTCCGGCGGCGAGGGCGGCCACGCCAGGCGCCGGATGCCGGCGACCACCCCGCTGCACGAAGCCGTGGCGATCGGAAGCCGACAGGTTGCCGAACTCCTCATCCAGCATGGCGCCGACGTGAACCGTCAGACGGAGGGAGGCACGCCCCTCCACCTGGCAGCCCGATGGGGACACGCGAGCGTGGCCGAACTGCTGCTCGCCAAGGGCGCCAACCCCAACGCCGAAGCCAAGACGGGCACGCCTGTCCACGAGGCCGTCAACTGGAACCACGAGGACGTCCTGTCCCTGCTGCTGGCCAAGGGGGGCGATCCGAGTCGCAAAGGGCCCCGCGGCTTCCCGCCCATCTGTCTGGCCGCCCAGAACAGCCGCGACATGGTCAACTTGCTTCTCGGAAAAGGGGCCGACGTAAACGCCAAGTTCTGGCGCGGCACGCCGCTGATCATCGCGGCCGAGGCCGGACGGGCGGATGTGGTCGAACTGCTCCTCGCGCGAGGCGCCGACCTGAAGCCCAGAGCCGGATCCGAACAGGCCATCCACAAGGCCGCCAAACGCGGACACAAGGACGTCGTCCGCAAACTGCTCGAAACCGGCGCCGACATCAACAGCACGGCCCCCGGCGGGACGCCGCTCCACTTGGCCGCACGCAACGCGCAGCGTGACGTCGTCGAGGTGCTTCTGGCCAAGGGAGCCGACCCGAACATCGCCGGCCCGAACGGTTCGCCCCTGCACGAGGCGGCCCGCGCCGGCGACGCCGACATCGTGCGCCGCCTTCTCGATAGAAAGGCCGACGTCGCCGCCCGCGACGGCGCCGGCCTCACGCCCCTTCACCTTGCGGCCAGGACCGGCAACCTGCAGATCGTCGAGTTGCTTCTCGGCAAGGGCGCCAAGGCGGACGTTGCGGCGCCGAACGTCGGCACACCTGCGGAAGTGGCCGAGAAGGCCGGCCACGAGAAGGTGGCCGAGATTCTGCGCGAACGCGCCCGCAAGCAGTAACCCGCCGCCGCGCCGACGGACTACTGCTCTGTCGCACGTGAAACGGCGGGTGCCACTGGCGAAAAAGTCCGCCAGTGCCTTCCTGCTGCTCCCCACACACTGGCGGACAAGCCGCCAGTGGCACCCCGCAAATCAGCAGCGACAGAGTA
>CAYVAM010000121.1:3649-12492 GCA_964449275.1 uncultured Anaerolineales bacterium | reverse complement strand
TTGGCGAGGGCTCGGTCGAAATGACATCGCTTCGAGAGCACGCTAAACAGGTACACGCACGCGCCTGTCAGGAGCCGCCTTCGCTTTCCCGGACGTAGTGAATCGCGTGCTGCAGGAGTTCGGTTGCGTCGGCGAGGTTCAGTTTCTGCTTGATGTGCGCCCGGTACGTTTCGATGGTTTTCGGACTCAGGTGCAGCCGCCTTGCGATCTCGCTCGTGCCGAGCCCCCGTCCGATGAGACCAAAGACCTCGAGTTCACGGTCGCTGAGCCGGTCAACCGGAGACCCACCGTCCGCGGGCACGCCCCGGACGAGTTGCACGAGCAGACGCGACGCCATCGCATCGCTCAGGTAGACGCCGCCGTCCAGGACGCGGCGAAGGGCCGTCAGCACCTCGTCGGTCGCCGCCTCCTTCATCAGGTATCCCCGTGCGCCGGCCCGAAGCGCACGCTCGGCGTACACGCTCTCGTCGCTCATCGAGAGCACCAGCACGGGCAGGTCGGCATGCCGGACGCGGATATCCTTGATGAGTTCCAGGCCGCTCGTGCCCCTCAGAGAAAGGTCCACGACGGCAACGTCGGGCTTGTGCTTCGTGATGGCCTCCAGCGCGTCGGCGACCGTTTCGGCCTCCGCGCAGACCTCCAGGTCCGATTCGTGGTCGATCAGCAGGCGAAGCCCCTGACGGACAACGGGGTGGTCGTCAACCACCAGGACCCGTGCCTTCTGGCGGGTCTTGTGCCCCGCCTTCGTCGTTCTGCGTTTTCTTGCCATGGCGCTCATTGCCTCCCGGCGGCTCTCTCTGCCGGCAGCGTACACACCGCCACGGTTCCGCCCTCCGGCCCGCGTTGCACGTCAAGCGATGCCCCGATGATATCCGCGCGATACTTCATGATCCTGAGCCCCATCCCTCCCTTCGCGCCCGCATCGTCGGGCAGCCCTGCACCGTCGTCGCGAACCGTCAGGACGACCCCGCCGCCCTTCTCGGCCAACGTAATCCACACGTGCTTGGGGTGGGCGTGCCGTGTGGCGTTGTTGACGGCCTCCTGCGTGATACGGTACAGGTGGGTTGCCACGATGCGCCCAAAGGCGGCCGTCGCCGGCCCGCACTCGAAGTCGCACGAGATGCCGAAGACCTCCTCGACACCGGCCGCCATTTCCGCCAGGGCGTTCTTCAGGCCGCCCTCGGCGAGTTCCACGGGGCACAGCCCCCGCGAGATCGCCCGGGTCTGCGCCACGGTCTCGCTGACCAGGTTCGAGATCTCAGCGGCCTGGTCGGCCTGCGGCGACGATGCCGCCTCCAGCCTCTGCGAGAGCACCTTCGAGAGGAACGAGATGCCCGCCAGATTCTGGCCGAGAACGTCGTGCAGGTCGCGCCCGATGCGCCGCTGCTCCTGGCGGCTGATCTCCAGGATCTCCCGCTCCAGTTCCCGGCGTTGCGTGATATCGATGCCAAGTTCCAGCACGAGTCGGGTTCCATCGCTTTCGGCGAAGGGATACGCCCACACGTGATAGTCGCGGCTCCGGACATTGGTCCATGTCCACTCTCGCGGCTCCCCCGTCTCCATGACCTGGGCGGCGTAGCACACGTCGCAGGGCGTGTCCCGGCCGCGTATGACGGCATAACAGGGCCGGCCGGCCGGGTCGCCGAAGATGTCGAGAAAACGGTGGTTGGCAAAACGGATCGTGTTATCCCCGGCGCGAAGGAGAACGAACCCGGGCAGCATGTTGAGGACGGAGAAGAGCCGGCGCCGTTCGGACTCCAGGCCCTCCTGGGCGAGCCGGCGTTCGGCAATCTCTTGCTCAAGCGCCGCGTTGGCCTCGGCCAGTTCCGCCGTCCGCCGCGCTACCCGCTTTTCCAGCCGGTTTCCCGCCTTGCGGAGCAGGTTGGCGTAGCGCTCCTGCCGCTTCAGCAGATGCTCGCGCTGGCCTTCGGCCCGTTCGCGTTCGGCGATCTCGGCTCGCAGGGCCTTGTTGACCCGCTCGAGTTCTTCCGTGCGATGCTTCAGTTGCGAGACCAGGTCGTCGCGCGCCTGCCGGAGCGACTCCGTCTCGCGTCTCATGTCGCCGGCGCCCATTGCTTTGTCCCGCGTTCCAGAAGCCGCTCGGCTCGCGGTCGAGCCACGGCAGGCTCGCCCTGCCAGGGTGCCGCGGCCGGCCGTACCGGGGCACATAGTATAGACATCCGGCAAGGCACTCCGCAAGCCGCGACGAAACCAAGGAGGCTCCGATCTGACATCCGCCCCAAGCCGAAATCCGGAATCTGCAATCTCACCCGCCACACCCTGGGGTTCAACCCGTATATGCTGAGCGCACGGAACCTCGCTGTACCTCCTCACGGGGCGGCCGCCCTCCTCACTTGCCTGCTGTGCGCCGCGACGACCCCCGCGACCGCCCAGGAAAGTCCGATGGCAACACCCGCGGTCCAGGAGATGATCCGCTACGCCGCCGCGCGCGGCGAGGGAACCTGGAAGAAAACCCAGGGGCCGGCCCCCAACCTGACCTCCCGCGAACTGTTCACCTACGCCCTGGCCCTGGCCGAGGCCCGCACCCATCCCGAACGCCTCGGCTCCCTCTTTGAGACGGCAGCCCGGATGCACGACCGCGACCCCGAGAGCCGCGGCTACGGCAACTTTCGATGGTCCTGGTCGCACAACCAGGTCATGGACTTCAACGCTGTCGAGTTCTGCATGATGGGCGGCTCGCTGCTGTGGCTGCGGCACCGCGACTGGATTCCGGACGACGCCCGGCGCACCCTCCGCGAAATCCTCGAGTTCGCCACCGAAGGCTGCCTCAGGCACCGCGTCCGTCCGGCGTACACCAACATCGCCCTGATGAACGCCGAGAACCTGATCCTGCTTGGCGAGGCCCTCGGCAACAGCGACGTAGCCGATGAGGGATACCGCCGCCTCGACCGTTTCGTCATGCACACCTGGGAACACGGCATCTCGGAGTACGGCAGCCCGTGCTACTACGGCGTGGACCTGGACTGCCTCGGCCTGATCGAGCGGTTCTGCCGGCGCGAGCGCGGCCGCGAGCAGGCCCGGGCGCTGCTCGAACTGTTCTGGACCGACGTCGCCCTGAACTTCTTCCCGCCCTCGCTCCGCCTGGCCGGCCCGCACAGCCGCGACTACAACTACCTGCGAGGCAACGGCAGCGTCCTCGACAATCACCTGTGGGCCGTCGGATGGCTGCCCGGCAAGGAGCGCGGCGGCCTCGGCCTGCTCTGGCCGGCCCTGATTCGCTGGCGGCCGCCCGCCCATCTGCTCGAAACGAGCCGGTCGCGCTTCCCGCGCCTCGTCCGCCAGTCCTGGCGCGAAAGGCCGTGCCAGTCGCGGACCCACTACGTGATGCCCGACGTCACACTCGGCGCCGCCGCTGCCAACTACCATAACATGGACCTGCCCCTGACCGTGGACCTGCCCGGCGATAGTTCCTTCCCCCGCTGCTACGTCATCCCGGACGCCCGCGGCGACCCGTACGGCAAGAAGCGGATCCGGGAAGGACGCGGCGCCCACTCCAAGACGCTGCACCTGCGGCCGTTCTGGACCGCTGCCCAGCGCAAGACCGACGCCCTCGGCCTCGTCCTCTACCGCGACGAGGACCAGACCCGCACCGCCACGACCCTCGAGTCGCATTTCGTCGTGCCGCGCGACGTGCACGGGTTCTGGATCGGCGAAGAGCGCGTCGCCATCGAGCGCGGCAAGCAGGCCGAGTTCCCCATTCCGGACGGCAACCCGCTCGTCCTGCGCAAAGGCACGGCCGCCGTGGGCGTGCGCGTCGTGTGGGCACGCACGGTGGGCGGTGAACCGGCCGGCACGGCACTGGTCGATGACGCCAATCCCGACGGCGTCGTGCGGCTGACGGTCACCCACCATCGCGGCGACGCCGCGCCGGCGAGTGTGGTCGGCGCGGGAGCCGCCCTCTGGGTCCGCGTCGGCAGCGACCTGGAAACGGACGACGCGTTCGACGCCTGGCGCCGCGCCTTCGCCAAGGCGGCGGCGGAAGTGCGATGCTCGTCGAGCGCGATCGACCTTCGGGCCGAGACGACCGACGGGCCCCTCGCCATCGAGACGGCGTATCCGGAGCCGGGCGAGCCGAAACTCCTGCCCGAGCCTGCGCGCGGCGTCCTGGAACTCGACGGCCGGGACGTCGGCCGACCCATCCTCGAACGCGTCGAGCCGGTCAAATCGTACCTGGCCTATCTGGCGGCCGCGCCCCCGGTCTCGCTCGAGCCCGGCCGGGATGTCACCCTCGAGGCCGAGTCGGGCCACGTGGTCGCGCCGATGACCGTCGCCGGAGACGCCGCTGCCTCCGGCGGCAAATACGTCTGGTGCCCCGGCAAGATTGGCGACCAGCGGGGAGGGGGCGGCAAGATCCTCTGGAACGTCAGCGTCGCCACGGCCGGCACGTACTGCGTCTGGGGCCGCGTCGTCGCGCCAACGCCGGACGACGACTCCTTTTACGTGGCCGTCACCGATGAGCAGCGCGGACTCCTCGGGCAAGTCGAGTGGCACACCGGCGTCCATCGCCAGTGGACGTGGGTCCGGCTGACCGATCGCTCATCCCGCAAGCCCATCGCCATCCCCTTGCCGCAGGGTAAGGTCCGCCTCGAACTCCGCGCCCGCGAAGACGGCGCCAAACTTGACCGCCTCTTCCTCACGCCCGACGCCGACGCCAAACCCCAATAAGGCTGTCCTCGTCTGCGACCGATCACTTGCCGGGTGCCACCCGCGCTTCCACGGCGCGCTACGCGCGTCCCAGCATTCCCGCCAGTTCCTCGACCGTCGCGGCGCCGGTGGTTCCGATCTTGCGGAGGGTGACGGCGGCGGCGAGGTTCCCCAGTTCGGCCGCCTCGGCGGGCGTGGCGCCTGCGCCGAGGGCCATGGCGAGCCCCGCCAGGACCGAGTCGCCCGCACCGACGATGTCGATGGGCGGCTCGGCCGGGATGCCCGGAACATGGGTCACGTCGCCGCCTGACGCTGCAAGGACTCCGCTTGCGCCCATCGTGACGAAGACGTCGCGGGCGAGTTCGCTCGACCACCGCGCGGCCATCGTCTTGAGGTCGGCCGCCTGCCCCGCCGCGCCGAACCGCCGGGCCAGTTCCGAGGAGTTCACCTTGATCCGCACATTCGCGAATTGGCCGATCGCCGTGCGGCTGTCGGCGATGAAGACCTTCTGCGGGTACGCTTTCGCCAGTGCGGCAAGTTCGGTCCTGACGCGGCGTGTAAGGACGCCGCCCGCCGGTTCGGGCGCCTGGTCCATCGCGACGATGACGTCCGCCTCCGCCACGGCCGCGCGGAGGCCACCGACGATCTCGTCCTCAAGTTCTGCGGGTGTCGGCGTGCGGCTGCGGAGGTCGAGGCGGCTGAGTTCCTCCGGCGGCCGGTCCGCGTGCATGAGGAGCGGCTTCGTATAGGTGAACGTCATGCGGTCGGGCCGCGCGAGGAAGTGGGTCAGGTCCACTCCCATCGCGGCGAGCGTGCGGCGAAGTTCGGCGCCCTCGCCGTCGTCGCCGCAGAAACCGACCGCCGCCAGAGTCTTCGGGCCCAACGCCGCCAGGTTCGCCAGGACATTTCCCCCCGCCCCCGGCTGCGGCCGCACCCGCACGACGTTGTGCACGGGTAAGCCCGTTTCGAGCGACGTCTCCGCCAGCGCCGGATCGATCTCCAGATACCGGTCCAGGGCGATGTCGCCCACGAGGACGACGCGCAGACCCGCGTAGCGCAGCGTGACCTCATCAAACCGTTGGGCGTTCACGGTCCGTGCCTCCCGCCTGTCGAGACTTGCCGCGCTAGCGCGGCGGCTAACAGGCACTGCACTTGCCACTGGGCCGGAACAGCAATTCGACCAGTTCCTCACAACACGTGAAGTCGGCGACGACCATATCGGCCCCGGCCCGCAGAAGCCGGTCGCGTTTCCATGCGTTCATGCGGCCGCCGCCGGCCGCTTCGTCGCTGGCCACCGCCACGGCGTAGCCGCCGACCTCCTTGCCGTTGGCGATTTCGACGAAGCCGTCGCCGAAGACCAGGAGTTCGTCGCCGGGAATCCGGTTCTCGGCCAGCATCCGCTCCATAACGGCGCTCTTGCTCGACGCTTCATGGTCGTCACGCGCGCCGTAGATGTGCGGCTCGAAGTAACGGGCCACGTCCAGCAGCCGCGCCTCTTCCAGCACGTACGGCTCGTCGGTGCCCGAAGTCAGACACAGGACCAGGTCGCGATGTGCGAGCACCTCAAGAAACGGCCGCACACCGGCCAGCAACATCGCGTCCGGCTCGACATCACCGGTCGCCAAGGCGCTTCGCCGCCCGTCGATGTGCGCGAGCAGCCGCCGAACGTAGTCGGCCTTGTAGGCCTTCGGAGGCTGCGGCTCGCCACCGAACTGGGCCACGCGCTCCGCGAGGCGCATCATCTGGTAGATCGTCGGCATGCCGGTCGTCTCTTCGACATCCCCGGTCATCAGCCGCACCAGTTCATCGCGCGCCAGATCCGTCGCGATGGGGTCGAGGACCTCGACCATCATCGGAATCATGACGCCCTGCCAGCCTTCGCGCAGCAGCGACAAGGTCCCGTCGAAGTCGAAGAGGACAAAGCCGAATCGGCGCCCTTCGGGCGGGCGGATGACCTCGATCTCAGCAGGCCCTGACGGCATGTCACCCACCCACCTGCTCGACCAGCAGCCCATGCAGCGCCGGTAGCGTCGCTCGGTGATCGCCCCGGATATAGTAACTCGTCCCGCCGTCGCGCACCGTTCGAACCAGGACCGTCTTGTATGGCCGAAAGTAGTACTCCGGCGAATCCTTCGGCGGCTCGGTCTTGAGGTCGCCCGTGAGCGTAACCAGGTCGAACACGGCCGAGGTGAAATGGCGGATCGCGCTGCCTTGCTGCCGCGCGACGTTTCGCGCCATCGCCAACGCCTTCAGGAATACCTCGGGTCCCATGACGGCCGTCCCGTAACAGAGCACGACCCCGCCCTCCAGACCCTGCACGACTCGCGCCAGGACGAGGAAATCGCGGTAACTCACCGCCCCGACAGCCGCACCGTCGCAGTTCGGATGCTCGTGCACGATGTCGTACCCGATGCCGACGTGCACCGTCGCCGGCACGCCAGCCTCGTAAGCCGCAGCGAAGATCGAGACGTCGCGGTGCGGCCAGTCGCTCGCCGCGATGTGCCGGCCGAGCGCCTCGCCGAAACCGAGACCGTCACGATGACCGGCACCAACGATATCGTTGAGTTCAGCAGTCTCTTGCCACAGGCCGAACTGCCCCTCCGAGATGTACCGGGCCACCGATTCGGTCGTCTCGCCGAACCGCGCCAGTTCATGGTCGTGAATGGCGCACGCCCCGTTCATCGCCACCGCCGAGACCCACCCGCGCCGCACCAGGTCGATGACGTACCGGCTGAGGCCCTGCTTGATGACGTGGGCGCCCATCAGCAGAATGGTGCTCGCCCCGCGTTCCTTCGCGCCGGCCATCGCGTCAGCGACAGCAGGAAGGGCCGGATGCTCGAACGGAGCCGCCTGCTCGCCCACCTCGAGGACGTACCCCAGGTCCATGTCGCTTTCGCGCTCGGCCAGCGGTCGCGTCTCGAGGGCGTCTCGGTCGAACTGGGGAAACTTGCTGCCCATGTGAGGCTCCATTACCGGCGCGCCGCGGCTACTTGCGCCATAGTCTCCAGCCGCTCGCCACGGCGCGGTCGAAGTCGCCGATGAAAACCCACCAGTTCCGCAGCGGTTTGCCGCGATAAGCCAGGCCGCTGTCCGCGCCCGGCAGGCTCTGCATCCAGTAGATGAACCACCGGAGGCTGTCGCCTGCCCATCGGTCGCAGTTGATGGGGTGCTTGCGGCCGGTGCCATCGGGCTTCCAGTCCTCGATGTCGCTCAGGATGTACCGCTTGTTGGCCCAGTCGTAATCGCTCTCGCCGTTCGGGGGATAGTGCGTCCAGCCGCACCCCGGCCGCACGATCTTGTGCGAGGCGTCGCTGCCGACGAACTTGCCCCAGAAGAGCAGGTCGCCCCACTTCGCGGGCGGCGTCCGGTCGCGCCCGTCCACGTAGTTCAGGACGTGCTCGATCTGGTGCATGTGGTTCTCGCACGCCTCCGACGGGCCGCGCTGATAGTTATAGTGGTACACCGTGTAGGTCTTCTTGAGGACGGGCAGGTCTTTCGGGTCGCGGTTCGAGTTACTGATATCGCCGAACGGGCCGGCCATGTTCGATTCCCAGAGCACCACCCGGCCGCCGTGATAGCCCCAGAGCCACACTTCCTTGACGCCCCGGTTCTCGACCCAGTCCCGGATGTTGATCCGTTGCATGATGCGGTAGTACCCCGTGTAGGGAACCTTGCCGCCGGGCCGCGGCACGGTGGGCAGGGGCTCGAGGAACTCGCGCGTCCCGACGATCGTGTACTTCAGGCTCGGCCGCGACGTCGGATCCTTGTAGGCGCGGAACCGCGACCCCTCTTCGAGGGCGGCCGCCAGCGTACGCGTGATTCGCTCCGTCTTGGCCCGCGTGAAGGCGAGCGTTTCGCCCCAGTCGCCCGTGACGCCCCTGTCGATCCGGTCGCCTTTGACGGGGAAGTACTTCACCACAAGAACGGGGATCTCGTAGGGCGGCACGGCCTGGCGGGTCCTGTCGGGCGCCACCGCGTCCACCGGTCCCGGCCGCAGGCCAACCACCAGCGCCAAAACACCAACGGCCATCGCCCCCTGCCGCAACCGTCGCGCCATGACATCCCTCCGAACAGGCTCCCTCTTGCTCGGGTGAGCCGCAAAATGAGACGTCATCAGGAAGGTACCCCGAGCGGCGCCCGGGGTCAACCACTTCAGCGCGCGGGTGTCTGCGGGCGTG
>CAYVAM010000121.1:0-3549 GCA_964449275.1 uncultured Anaerolineales bacterium | reverse complement strand
CGGGCGTGGCTCGGCCATCCCGAAAGGACCGTCCGCATCGAAGCGCCGATTCCCCCTCTCATCGGGCGACAAACGCGCCTCGGGTCAGGTCAGCAGTTCCGTGTAAAGTGCGTTCTGGCGGACGTGGTCCACGGCGTCGCCGCGATGGATGCCAACGCACACGCCGTCTTTGCGTCGAAGTTTGGCGAAAGCGTACTCGAATGCAGCCTGCGCCGGCAGCCGCCCGGCCCCCAGGATCTTGTACGCGACGACGGGTTTGTCGATCTTACGGATGGCGGCGATGGCCGTCTCGCGTTCGGCCGATCCCCACTGACCGACGCGGCTGACGTTGTAGAAACACTGGAAATAGAAATCGGTGGGGAACTTGCGTTTTTCGAGTTCGCCGGGCACCTCCGGCCAGTGTGCCGCCGTGCCGGCGGGCAGTCCGGCGCCCTTGATGCGTTCGACCCATCGGCGCAGCATGTCGAAGTTTTTCCGTCCCACCTCCTGCTCGGCCCGCGCGCCCTGGATGAAGACGGCCTTGGCGCCGCCCTTGACGGCGTAATCGATCTCCTGCTCCATCTTCTCGGGCGGACCGTGACACTGGGCGATCCAGATTTTCAACTTCCCGCCGCCCGCCAGGTACCTGGCGTACAGTTCGACCCACCGCTTATCCGGGGGCGAGGCGAGCGCCGTGATGCCGTTGGCGGCTGCTTCGTCGAGGACTTTTGCGATGACCTCGTCGGTGTGATACTCCCGCATCTCCTTGTCGCGGTCGCCCGACTGGTGGGAGTATCCCCAGAACGGGTTGCTGCCGAGGACAAGGCGCGATACCTCAAGCGTCCCCAACTTGATGGTGGGCATGGCCTTGGGCTTCTTCTCGGCGGCGTCCAGACAGGCGGCCGCTCCCGTCGCCACGGCCGCCGCACCGACCATCCCGCTCGTCTTCAGAAACATGCGCCGTTTCATGGTTCATCTCCTGCCTCGGACCGGTCCACACCATTTTAACCCCGCCCCGGCCGCCGGGCGACTCTCAAAACGCGGTTGCATGCGCAGGCGAAGGCTACGGTCTTGATTCACGCTGGCCGGTCGCGTATCCTACGGCCAGTGCTTGACGGAGGGGGTTCCTGAACCATCCAGACGAGGCGACCCATGCGAGTCATCGATCCACACATTCACATGCTGAGCCGCACCACCGACGACTACCGCCTGATGGCCGAAGCGGGCATCGTTGCCGTCTGCGAACCGGCGTTCTGGCCCGGCACAGACCGCCAGTATCCCGAAAGCCACCTCGATTATTTCAACCACCTGACGACTTTCGAGCCTGGGCGGGCGGCCAAACGCGGCATCAAGCATTACTGCGTCCTCTGCGTCAACCCCAAAGAGAGCGATAACGTGGACCTGGCGGAGCAGGTGCTCGAGCGGATCGACCCGTACCTGGATCGCCCGACCGTTCTGGGGATCGGCGAGATCGGCCTGAACAAGAACACGGAAAACGAGATCCGGATGTTCCGGCGGCAACTCCAGATGGCCATCGAGCGCCGGTGCATCTGTATCATTCATACGCCTCATGCGGCGGAAAAGAGGCGCGGCACCGAGATTATTGTCGATATTATCCGCGAGATGGACGCCCCGCGCGAACTGTGCGTCATCGACCACTGCACGCGCGACACGATCGACATCGCCAGAGAAACCGGCTGTTGGACCGGCCTGACCGTTTACCCTGGCAAACTCACGCCCGAGGAGGCCGCAGCCATGGTCCGGGACTACGGCGCAGAGCGGATGCTCGTGGACTCGTCCGCCGACTGGGGCGACAGCGACCCGCTGGCCGTCCTGGTCACCGTCGGCGTGATGCGTCAGATGGACCTGCCCGACAGCCTGATCGAGACGCTCGTGTTCACGAACCCCAGGACGTTCCTGGGCCAAAGCCCGAAGTTTCAGTTGTGACCCCTGCGTCGTGATGGAGGACCACGTGGCCGCCAAGATTTCGGGCGAGCGCCGGTGCCCCGGCGAGAAATACGCCATCACCGAGGCCGTCTGCCGCGCGCGCATTGCGCGCCATTTCCCCAAGTGCAAAGCGTGCAAGTGGCGAGAGGCGACTACCGGCGAAACCCCGGAGGCGCCCGAGCCGCCGCTCGACCTCGATGCCATCTTCAAGGCCTACGACATCCGCGGCCTTGTGGACACCCAGATCACGAAGACCGTCGCCTGGAAGGTAGGTTACGGCACGGCCCGCCACCTGCTGTCGCTCCTGGCGGAGGAAGTTCGCACCAACCCCGAAGAGCAGTGGATCGTGGTGGGCCATGACATGCGGCCAACGAGCGAGGGGTTCGCTCGGATGGTGGGCGAAGGCATCCGCGCGGCCGGTGTCGGCGCCATGCTCATCGGCGACATCGAGACGCCCGCCATCTATTATGCCGTCGGAAGTATGAACATGCTCGGCGGCGTCCAGGTCACCGCCAGCCACAACCCCGCCGAGTACAACGGCTTCAAGATCACGGGCCCCGGATGCGTGCCCGTCGCAATGGGGTCCGGCCTCGAACGCATCAAGCAGATCGTGGCGGACATCGAGGAGACCGGCCTGCAGCCGGTTGGCCCTCTGCGTCACCAGGACATATCGAGCGGCTACCTGCTGCACGTCAAGAAGTTCGCGGGCGAGATCAAGCCTCTCAAGATGGTTCTGGACGCCTCGAACGGGATGGCCTCGAAATGGGTGCCCAGCCTCCTGCGGGAGTACTGCATCGATGCAGAGCCGCTGAACCTCGAACGGGCCGGCCGCTTCGCCCACGAGCCGAACCCGCTGAAGGAGGCGGCGCTCGAGGACCTGAAGCGGCGGGTCCGCGCATCGGGAGCCGCCTTCGGCGTCTGCTTCGACGGCGACGCCGACCGCGTCGGTTTCGTGGACGAGAACGGCGAGACCGTTCCGAACGATCTGGTCACGGCCCTCCTGGTGCCGGACGTCCTCGCGAAGGAGCGCGGCGCCACGATCGTGTACGATTTGCGTGCCAGTTGGGTCCTGAAAGAAGAGATCCTCGCTCACGGCGGCGTGCCGCGGCGTGAGAAGGTCGGCCACAGCAACATGAAGGCGGCCATGCGCGAGACGAACGCCCCGTTCGGCGGCGAACTCTCGGGCCACAGTTACTACCGCGACAATTACTACTGCGACTCCGCCGTCATCACGCTGCTGAAGGTTCTGACCGTCCTCTCGCGGCACCCGGAAGAGCCGTTCAGCGGGCTCATCGAACCCCTGCGCCGGTACGCCGGCACCGGCGAAGTCAACTTCGAGGTCGAGGACAAAGAGGGGCTGGTCCGGCGCCTGGCCAAGACCTTCTCGGACGGCACAGTCGATTTCCTCGACGGCGTGACGGTCGAGTACGACCAGTGGTGGTTCAACTGCCGCCCGTCAAACACCGAGCCGCTCCTGCGCCTGACGCTCGAAGCCAAGGACCAACAGACCAGGGACGAGATGTACGAGAAGGTGATCGGCATCCTCGGCGAACCATCGGAACATTAGCACTACAACGCTACAAGGGCATTTTGCGCGGTGGGTCTCCGCACCCACCGCGCCGA
>CAYVAM010000120.1:0-12784 GCA_964449275.1 uncultured Anaerolineales bacterium | reverse complement strand
GAGAGAGGGGCCGGATTTTGTTAGAGTTCTAACAAAACGGCCGAAAAACAGGGAATAGGGGTGGAAGAGAGGCGCTCATGCCCTTTTAGCCGCGACCCGGAGGGGAGCGCGCGCATGGCGCATGGCGCATTTCGCATTGAACGGCACAAGACAACGCCCTTCAACGCAGATCACAGCCGCACGTTCAGGGCCGGCAGGGCGAGCGGGTCGAGAAGGCCGCTGCCCGCGAGGTCCGCCTCGGTCGCAAACCCGTTCGGACCGGCGCCTGAGTCCGACGCCGTGGGCAACCACGCGGGGGAGGCGGCCATTTCGGATTTCGGATTGCGGATTGCGGATTGAACGGCAACAGCCTTCAACGCAGAGAACGCAGAGGCGGCAGAGAACGCAGAGAACGGCGGTTGCTGGGTAACGACAAACGGCCCTTTTAGCCGCGCCACTTTTAGCCGCGACCCGAAGGGGAGCGTGTACATTGCGGCCCGCGAATCGGAACCCTCGGCCAGGATGGCCGCCTCGGGCGAATCCGTCAGGTCGGATTGCAGTCGCGCGGCCGCAAGCGGCGCCGCATCCGGGCCGGCAAGAGTCGCTGCCGGCGCGCCGGGACCGGCCAGGGGCGCCCCTTCGGAGAGGATCCAGGCCCTGTCGATGAAGTCGTAGTCGTTGGAGTTGATGGTGCCGTCGTAGTTCAAGTCGCCGACGGCCCATCGGAACCCGCCGTCGGGCATTCTCCCCTCGTGTGACCACAGCATCCAGTTCGTGTCGATGCGGTCGTAATCGTTCGAGTTGATGATGCCGTCGAGGTTTACGTCGCCCGCCCACGTGTAGCCGGCGAGGACGCTCGTCTCGTCCACCGCCACGCCCGCGAACTCGGTCAGGCCGCCGATGCCCGTCTCGGTATCGCTGTTGTCGATGACGCCGACGGCCGTCACGATGTGCGAATCGGCGGCGGCGGTGCTGGACGTGATGCCCGTACCTTCCCAGAGGTTGGGGAAGCCGTCACCGTCGGTATCGACGTTGTTGAAACCGTGTTGGATCAAGGGCACGAGGTCGTCGAACGGGCTGTTGCCCTCGTAGTCGATGACCAGGTTGCCCGTGCCCAGGTCGATGGTCGAGGTGGGCGCCCCGGCGCCGGCGAAACTGATCCCGCCCTCGCCGATGGTCAACGTATGCTCGTTGCAGGAGATCGTCCAACCTGTTGTCCGGAAGTCCAGGCCATGGATGCTCTCGTCCTGATACAGGGCAGGCTGATGTGGCGCCCCTTGGTCAAACACGGCCGTGTGGGTTGGGTCGGGCGGCACGCCGGCGGACCAGTTGGCGGCATTGCCCCACCGCCCGTCGGCCTGTCCCCACCAGTTCCGGGCCGGCGGGGGCTGGAAGTCCGAAGCCGCGTCCACCTTGACGTTCTGCGAATCGATCTCTGCGCTGCCCAGATTCAGGGTCACCGCCTGGTCATTGGTAGCGTGGATGTCGTACGTGCCGGTCGAGAGCGGCAGCGTATAGCCGCCGGAAGGCCAGGTCTGGGCGCTGAACTCCGCGCCGTCGCCTCGGCGGACGGCGGTCACGGTGACGCCGCCCAACCCCTCGCCGGGCGTGTAGAAATCGTCCGCGAGGACGAGGCCGTCGTCGTACACCACACCCGTCAGGAAACGCTGGCCGCCACACGTGCCGAAGTCCTCGGTCACCATCAGGCTGTTCCAGGTCGTGCCCTCATGGACGAACAGGCCGCTGAGGACGCCGGCGCCGACCTCTCTCCAGTCGGGGTTCAACTGGTTGATTCGATGTCCGCGGTCGGCTACGGGCGCGTCCACGTAGAGGTCCTCGTGGGCCTCGGCGGTCCACTGTGTCATGTCAAACGTGCCGGTGGTGCCCTGCCAGGAGAGGTTCTCGCCCACGGATCCGCAGGGGTATCCGGCGGCCTGGGCCCGGTCCCAGGGCCGACTGCCGCCGGCGCCATAGTGGCTGAAGATGTTCGTGTCCAGCATCCACTGGCTGTGGGCCTGAGCGGCCTGGATGAGAGACGTGTTGAACGCCAGGGGTTGTTTGGGATCGTCGGAGATCGTTCCGGGGGGGAGCCCTTCGTTCAGGCCGGTGCCGTAGCGAGCGGCCTCTGCGGCGGGATCGGCGCGGCCGCGGTTGATGAGTTCCAGCAGATACTGATCGTAGACGGTGGGCGCGGCGTCGAGAAGCAGGCGAGGTTCAAGGGCCTCAAACGCCGCAGCACACGCCGATTGCACGGACCCACCTGCCGGCGCAAGCCCGTCGAAAGTTCCCACGAAAAACCCCTCAGGTCGTGGTGCACGAACCACACCCCCCCATAATATAACACCTTTTCGGCAATATGCAACTTCGCGGGCAGGAAAGGCGGTGCATTAAGTCATGCTTTCGCATGTGAAAGCACGCCACCCCACCGGTCACACCGAGGATGGCGCCGGGACTGGCGGACAAGCCGCCCCATAAGGGCCCGGTGAAACAAGGGCGTGGCAAGATTGCCCTTGACACGAGGGCGGTTATGGGTGTCGACGGAACTACCGCGGGGGCGGCTATAGGTGTCCCCGGAACTCCGGCCGCCCTATGGCGTATCTGCCATCGGCTCGATGCCTCTTCATTCCTGCATTCTGCGCTGTTCTATCGGCCACCTAAGCCCCCGTGCGGCCGCGGGCGTGCCCTGCAATTCTACAATGCTCAGAGGCGACATGCTGTGAAGTGGGCGGATGTCGAGAACCCCAGTATTCCGCAGGCGCAGCGTCTCAAGACTTCGCAGTCCACTGAGTGGTACCAGGTCACTCACGGGGGTGTCATTCAAGTCAAGTAGAGCGAGACCGGTCAGGGCGCGCAGGGGCGACAAGTCACAAACGTCGGTGTGGTTGAGATACAACTCCCTCAGATTGAGCAGGCCCGAGAGTGGCGCCAGGTCTCGCGTCCTGGTGTGGGCCAAGTCAAGAACGCGGAGTTTCTTCAAGCCCTTAAGGGGCGCCAAGTCACACACCTGTGTCTCTGTTACGGAGAGCACTTCCACGCTGCGGAGCTGCGCAATCGGCTCGAGCGATTGGACGCTGGTGCTATCCAAGTATAGCCGTTGAATACCGCTCAGGCCTACGAGTTGGCTTAGGTCAGATACAGGGGTGCCAGCCAGATTCAGATACTCCAGTTGGCTCAGAGTGGCTATTGGGCTAACATCAGAAACGGCAGTATGCGCAAGATGCAGACTTCGAAGGCACTGTTTCCCCTTGAGCGGCGCGAGGTCGGAGAGAAGCCTTGCCCCGTGCGCATCGAGCGTCTCCAGGTTCTTGAGGTTTCGGATGGGGGCAAGATCGCGTACTTCGGTACCGCCGAGGGCAAGGACGTGAATCCCGCTCAAGTTCGACAGTGGCTCCAAGTCCACCACGGGCGTGTCGCGCAGGTCAAGCACTCTTAGCTTTCGCAGGTTCCCTAAAGGGCGCAGGTCCGAAACACGCGTGGCGGCCAGATTAAGCGAGTCCAATTCGACGAGTGCCGTCAGCGGCGTCAGGTCCTGGACGCGTGTCTCTGCGAGCGTAAGCGAACGCAGTCCTGCTAGGCCAGCCAGAGGCGCTAAGTCCAAGACACGGGTTTGGCTAAGGCCAAGCCGTTCGAGTTTGCTCAACGCCGCCAGCGGGCGGATATCCGACACACTCGTACCGAGGCTGAGTTCTCTAAGTTGCGCGCACTTCCTCAGCGGACTGAGGTCTACGACCTTGGTACCACCCAAGCTGAGTTCTCTAAGGTTCGCGCACTTCCTCAGCGGACTGAGGTCTACGACCTTCGTGCGGTCAAGGCGCAGCCGTTCCAATTTGGGGAATGCCGTTAGCGCAGAGAGTTCCGACACGCCCGTATTGCTGAGGACCAACTCTCTTATGCTGGCGAGATCTTGGGGCGAGAACTCCTCCCGCCTCTTAAAGTGAAGCTGGCCAGCTGCGTCCATTTTGAAGCACTTATGGCTAGCTGCGTCCCAGATAATGATAGCCGATTCAGACAACTTGCGCTCGGAGACCATCCCAATTGCGGCCGAATCTTTTCCGGCAGAGTCCACATCCCCATGTTCGCGGGCTTCCCCCCGCCGATCTTCTGCCGAAGAGCACTCTACGCCTCCCGATGTAGATCGGGCGCTCGTGGGCGGAATCGGCCCAGATGGAGAATCGCAGCCGTACGCCATGGTTGCGCAAACAACCAGGGCGCAGCAAGTAACCCACAGCAATCCACACGCAGAATCCCTCCAGATGAACGTTGGCGAATTCACATCGTAATTGCAGCGGAACGGTGCCAGAAGAGCTCCGCCTCTTAGGCTTCGGTCCCGGCTTTTGCGGTCGCAGGGTGCGGCCGAGCAGGGTTTCCAAATGGTCCAGGAACGGCGGGCAGTTCCGGGTGACATAGACCTTATCTCCCTTTGCCCTTCGGCTTCGGGCGGGGCAGTTCTGGGGAGGCAATGCCTAACTCGGCCAGGCCGCCTGCCCGGAGATCGTTACTTTCCTGTCATGGGTATACAGTAATCCCTGATGCCATGCGCGTCAAGGGGGAGGACATAGCGGCATGTCGGGTAAGGGAGGGGCCGGTATGATTGCCGGGGCGCGCCACGGTGTACGGGCCAGATGGTGAGGCCGATTCATCGGCCTTTTCGCCGTCGGTGTAGCCCCGGCCCTTTGGGCCGGGGTCGGTGAGGTGCGCCGGACATCCCGCCTGCCTTCTTTTCGTGCGGCCCGCCGGAGGCGGGCCGCACGAAAAGAGAAAAGCACGATGCGCTGGCCCGTTCGACCAGGGCCAGAGGCCCTGGCCTGCACCCGCCTTCGGCGGGGGAAGGCCGCCGAGGCGGCCTGAGCGGTGCCACACGGCCATGATTGCCGGGGCACGCCCCGGCCTACAATTCCCCCGAAAAACGCACGGCCGGACAAGCCGGCCGTGGCACACGGCGAGCAGGCACTGACTGGCAAGCAGTCAGTGGCGCCCGCCGCGGATGGCGCCGGCACTGGCGGACAAGCCGCCAGTGGCACCCGGCGCGGGAAGTGAAATAGCGTTGCCGCATTAGTATGTTTCGACATTCACTTCGGCGCCGCCGCGCTCGTCGGAGAGGTAGGCGCTGTAGATGGTGGAGATGGTGTCGCCGGCGAGGCCCGAATTGGCTTCGACCGGGTCGCCGAAGGCGACGGTGCGGTAGAACGCCTCCATCTCGTGGGGGTAGCCGGTGAAGTGGTCCTCGTCGGGGGCGGGGTTCGACCAGCCCTGTTTCGTGCCGGTCTTCTCGACCACATAGATGTCGTTGAAATACTCATCGACAGGATTGTAGGTACACATGCCCGTGTTGGGATTGATGTTGCAGATGGTGCGATGGTTGTTGGCGGCGACTTCGAGTTCGTTGTGGATGCCGCCCATGATGATCTCCGAGGCGAAGATCGTGGCGATGGTGCCGTCGTCGAATGTGACGTGCGTCATCGAGAAGTCCTCGATGTCGGTGTAGTCGCTTCGCAGGTGGCCCTTGTCCTCGAAGGCCGGCAAGAGCGTCAGGGCGTGCATGCGGGCGGTGACCGAGGCGGGCTTGATGGGGTTGCCGTTACGGGTCCTTCCCTCGACGCGTTTCAAGTACAGTGCGACCGTCAGCGGATGGCATCCTTTGCCGATGAGCGAGCCTCCGCCGGAGAACTTCCAGAGACCGTAGGTGGCGGCGTGTGATCCGGAGTGGGCCTCCTCGCCGTGCATCCAGAGGATCTGGGCGCCGGTCTTCTCGATGATCTCGCGTTCTTTCTGGATGGCGGGGGCATAGACCCAGTTCTCGGCGTAGCAGATGCAGGCCTTGCTCCCCCGCTCGGCGGCGATCATCCGGTCGATGGTCGCCAGGGCCTCCTCGAGCATCTTCTCCTTGGGGAACGTGCGGCCGTTGAAGCCGTCCGACCCGTCGCCGAAATAACCGGTCAGCGGCTTTTCGACGACCGCGAAGGTGTCGCGCTCAAGCGCCGCCACGGCGATCTCCTCGTGGGCCACGGGCGGCACGAGGACGTGGATGACGTCCACGTCGTCGATGAGTCCCTCGAGCGACCCGTACACCTTGACGCCGCGCTCCCGGCCGTACGTCTCGGCCATGTCGGTGTCGATGGCGTAGACGCCCGCCACGTCCACGTCCACGCAGTGGACGCGCATGAGTGCCTCGTAATGAAAGTTGGCGGCAAAGCCCGCGCCAACCATGCCCGTGCGAACCGTTTTCCGCTCCATGCCCGACCTCCTTAGCCCGGCGTGCGTGTGTGGTTTCCGAAAAGGAGAAGCATTGTAGCGGAGGGGCCTGCATCAAGCGAGAATGAAAAGGCGCTTGGCCGGCATCAGCGATCGTCTCTGCCCTTTCGGGCGACGACGTAGATGTCGCCGAGATGGAAGTGGCGACCGATCAGGGCACGCGACACCAGCCCTCTGCCCTGAAGTGCCAGCCGCTTCAACCACCCGTGCGACTGGGGCCATGCGACCGGCGTCTCGCCGGCGTCCTCGATGCCGAAACCCGCCGCGACCAGCATCCCCTGAAGGAGCGCCGCCGGATACGGCCTCACGCGCGTCGGGTCTTCCCAGAAGGATTCGCCCGTGACCGAGACGTCGCGGGGGTTGGGCGTCAGGATGATCAGGACACCCCGGCCGCGCAGGGCCGCATAGGCCTCGCGGACCAACTGCTCGGCCTTCGGCATCTGGAGACGCTCGATGAGGTAGGCACACCAGATGCCGTCGAACTCGTGCGGATGGCCGGCGAGAAAGTCGAGCGGATCGGCGCAGACGGCCGAGAGCCCGCGCCGGCGGCACTGCCGGACCGCCTCCGGACAGGAGTCCACGCAAATCACGTCCACGCCGTCGTGGGTCAACCGTTGCGTAAAGCCGCCCACGCCGCTTCCGAGGTCCACGAGGCGGCGGCACCCGCGGAAATACTTCAGGAACCGGCGCCGATGGCGGAAGTCCTCCTCCGGACCGCCGCCCAGGTTCACGGTTGTCGCACAGTCCTGAGACATGACGGATCCTCCCTTCACGGTACGGCGTTGCCGATGACCGGAGACCCGAACACCGTAATCGAGCGAATCGGCTCAGCCGACGCCGGGAAGGAAAGCCGCGGCGGCCCGTAGGCCGGGAGCCCATGCAGCGCCGTTCCTATCGCGCCCAGCGCATCGAGGACGAGCAGGGCTGCTCGCCCTTTACGCGATAGGAACGGATAATGCTCTCTCGCTAACATGGGGTTTGCGCTCCCGGCCTGCGGCAGATCGAGGGACTGGGGGTACCCCTGACCCGCCAGGGCCGCCGCGGTAATGAGTCTGTCCGACAACCGTTCACTGTGTGCTGCGTCCGGACCGAGCCGACAGGTGGCCCGCCGAAATCGCGGGCGACACGGATGCCGCGCGACCGGGCCACGCGAAACCGCTCTCGTCCACGTTGCCGATGGGCAGCGGCCGCAGGACGTGCAGCCTCGAGTTCACCGTCGCCGTTTGAAAGGAGTGAGGCCTGGAAGGGGCGCCGTCGGACCTGTGTAGACATGAATCACCCCAGCGCTTGTGCGGCCCATCCTGCCGGCTTCGGCACACGCCGACGGGCCGCACGTCCCATCCCTCACTCGCGTATCTCCGGCGGCCGTCCCATGAATCACCGAGCACCAGCGCTGCGCCCGGCCACGGCCGTCCGGGGTTTCTGTATTTATCGAACCTCGCGGTACGCTGTCTTGACAAAAAACCTTCGTTGCGCGTGCACGCCGCGGAGGCGCGGCCGTCTCACTCGGGGTCAGCGTGGACCCGGCCAGCCGCCGGGGCGCGTGCGGCCCGGCGCGTCAGAGCACCTTCACGACCACCAGCGTCAGGTCGTCGGCGCGCGGCGCGAGGCCCGTAAAGCGCCGGATGTCCCACTGGACCTCTTCGACCATTCGCCGGGAGCCGTGCCCGGCGTGCCGCAGGATCGACGCCATGAGTTGGTCGTGGCCGAACCGCTCGCCCTGATAGTTGGCCGCGTCGAAGGCGCCGTCGGAGAAGACGACGAGCGTGTCGCCGGCCTGGAACTCGACGGCCTCGTACTCGTACCGGGCGTCCTGGATGACGCCGAGAAGCGGCCCGCCCGCTTCGAGGCGTGTGACCTGGTCGCCGCGGATGAGAACGGCCGGTTCGTGGCCGGCGCTGGCGTAGGTGAGCCGGCGCCCGCGCGAGTCCAAGACGCCGTAAAAGAGGGTCGCGAACTCGGTGGGCTCGGTCTCCTCCGTCAGGCTGTGGTTGACGCGGTCCATGACGTGGCTGAGGGCGTAGACGTGTTCGGCCTGTGCCCGCAGGGCCGCACGAAGACTCGCCATCAGGATCGCCGCGGGGACGCCCTTGCCGGCGACGTCGCCGACGGCGACGCCCCAGTTGCTCCTGGGCAGGGGGATCCAGTCGTGAAAATCGCCCCCTACCATCAGCGACGGAACGGTGACGCCGTAGCAGTCGTAGCCCTGGATGTCGGGCGCCTTGGCCGGGAGCATCCGCTGTTGCACCCTTGCGGCGACTTCGAGTTCCCGCTGCTGTTGGCGAGCGATGATGCACTCTTCCACGAGTTGGGCGTTGTGGACGGTCAGGGCGGCCTGGTCGGCCACGCTGCGGAACAGGCGTACCTCTTCCGGGGTGAAGGTATGCGGCTGGGCCTTGTAGATATGGAGGGTTCCGAGTGGTTCGCCCTTGGCGATCAGACCCACCGAGAGGCTGGAGACGATGCCCTCGCTGCGTGCGGCGTCGCCGTAGCGGACGTGGGGATCGGTCCGCATGTCCTGGACGGTAACGATCTCGCCTCCGAGCGCCGCCCGGTCGTTGGGGTTCTCGGCCACCAGAACGGGCCCTTTGTCGAGATACGATCCCGACAGGCCGTAGGCGGCCTCGACGACGAGTTCCTTGCCGTTCGGGGTCAACAGCCGCAGCGTGCACGCCTTGACGTGCATGACCTCGGCCATGGTCTTGACGATGTTGTCGAGCACGGAGTCGGGCTCGAGCGTTGAGGAGAGCAGGTGGCTGGTCTGGGTCAGCAGCGTCAGTTCGTCGATGCGTTCGCGCAGGACCGCCTGCTGCCAGCAGAGACGCGTGATGGTGTTGGCCAGGAGTTGGAGGAACGCGCTGGCGGAGCGCATCCGCCGCTCGTCAACGGGTTCGAGTTCGGCGGCCGCCTCCAGCAGTGCCGCCTCGTCGATACCGTACTTGCGGGCAAGTTCGCGGACCTCTTCCGGCGGGAGCGGGCGCTCGGGAACGTCGCCCAGGACGATGGTTCCCAGGATGCGTCCGTCCAGATGGATGGCGGCGGCAAACTGCGCGAGACCCGCGTGGCAGACGTAACGCACGGGCGCGGACCGGCCATCGGAAGCGGCGGCCGCAGCCGCAGCGTAGTTCGAGATGCAGCAGGCCTCGTTGTCGTGGAGCGGGCCGCCCACAAGGTTGCAGAAGCGGCTCGAACGACTCGGCTGGGTGACCAGGCGTCCCTGTTCGTCGCGGATGCTCATCGCCATCTGAACCAATTCGGCGAACCCGTTCTGGATCGCCTGGAGCGTCTCGACGTCGATCAGGTCCAGGAGGCGTGACGGTTTGCCTGCGGCGCGGATGGACGGCGGCCGGCCGCCGTCGAGCGGCGTCGGTGTAACCGGGGATGGGGGCGGATCGGTCATGGTATTTCCGCTCGCCGGGTCGATGGCGTCGAGGCCGTCAGGTGACGGCCAGCATCCTTTCGATCGCTTCGCGTGCCGGGGCGGCGACCTCCTCCGGCACGGTCACCTCGTGCTGCATGTCTTCGAGCGACCAGAGGACCTTTTCGAGGGTGTTGAGTTTCATGTTGGGGCAATCGGCCAGGCGCGTGATTTCGACGATCGTCTTGTCGGGGTACCGTTTTCGGATGGTGTGGCAGACGCCCAGTTCGGTCGCAATGATGAAGGCGTTCTTGTCGGAGGCGGCCACGTGACGGATGATCTGGCTGGTCGAGCCGATACAGTCGGCCAGGCGCCTTACGTCGCGCGTGCATTCGGGGTGCACGCACACGTCGGCGTCGGGGTATTGGGCGCGGCGTGCCTCGACGTGTTCGGCGAGGATCCGATGATGCGTGGGGCAGAAGCCGGGGTAGAGGGTGATGTTGTCGCGGCCGGTCTGGTCTGCGGCGTACTCGCCGAGGCTCTGGTCCGGCACGAACAGGATCGGCTTTTCCTTCGGGACGCTCTCGACGATGCGGACGGCGTTGGCGCTGGTGCAGCAGATGTCGCTGGCGGCCTTGATGACGGCGGAGGAGTTGACGTACGTGACGACCGTGGCGTCGGGATGCCGCTCTTTGGCCTCCTGGAGTTCGCGCAGCGAGATCATGTCGGCCATCGGACAGCCGGCGTTCGGGTCGGGCATCAGGACGGGCCGGTCGGGGTTGATGAGTTTGGCGGTCTCGGCCATGAAACGGACGCCGCACAGAACGATGACGTCGGCCTCGACCTTGGCGGCCTCGCGTGCCATGGCGAGCGAGTCGCCGACGATGTCGGCTATGTCCTGGACCTCCGGGATCTGGTAATTGTGCGCGAGGATCACCGCCCGGCGCTCCTGGCGCAGACGGTTGATCTTCTCGACCAGTTCGGCCCCGCCGGGCCGCTCAAGAGATACCATTTCCGTGCTCCGCTCGGACCCCATGATGTAGCACGCCGAGACCTTGTTGGGTCCGGCGCCGCGAACAAGGCATTATAGGGAACCGGCCGGCGCCCCTCAACGCCAAAAGCCGGCGAACGGGTGTGCGGGGGGCTGTGGCAGGTTTTTCTGGCGAGCCGTTGTGCCCAGGGCTGGGCGGGCCTGTCATTTCGACCGAGGTCGCCTTGGCGACCGAGCGGAGAAATCTCGCCGTCCGAAACAGCCAGCGGCGAGACCCCTCGACTCGCTGCGCTCGCTCGGGGTGACAGAGGCCATCGCCGGCCCCGCCAGAAAAACTTGCCACAGCCGGGTGTGCGGGTGTGACCGCACCTTCTTGTTTACAGGCGCCCGCCCGACGGGCATAATGCTCCGGCGGTTGCGATAGCCTTTCTGCGAGGAGAGCGATTGCCGTGACGGACGACACGACGGACGCCGGGCCGTGTCCGGCCGACATCGAGGCGGTCTCCGACCTGGTGCTCGTGGCCGGGCGGCTGCGGCCGAAGACGGTCATCGTTGCGGGAGGCGACCGCGAGGACGACCTGCGGCTGGTCGAGTCGGCGCGCGATCACGGCATCGTCGAGCGGATCATCCTGGCGGGTGACGAGCAGGCCGTTCGCCGCGCGGCCGACGAGGTCGGCATCCACCTCGCGGACGAGGACGTCATCGGCACGGCGAGCGAGGAGGAGACGGCGGCCCGGACGGTTGAGTGCGTTGAAGCGGGCGGGGTGGACCTGATTCTGAAGGGCAACATCTCGACGCCGATCCTGAACCGCGCGATCCTGCGCCTCCGCGTCCGCGACACGGTCAGCCTCGTGACGGTGTTCGACGCGGCCCCCATCGCCGACGGGCGGCCGATGCTCTTGACGGACCCCGGCGTCACGACCGTGTGCAGCGAGCAGCGTATGGTCGGCCTGGTGGAGAACGCCGTGGACGTGGCCCGCTCCATCCTGGGCATGGACCGGCCGCGCGTCGCCATCCTGAGCGCCAACGAGAAGGTCATCGAGTCCTTGCCGTCAACGCAGATGGGCAGGAACCTGGCCGAGCGCCGGTGGCCGCACGCCCTCGTCTACGGTCCGCTCTCGTTCGACCTGGCGGTGAGCGAGGAGTCGGTCCGGCTGAAGGGCGCGACGCTCGACGGCGCCGCGCGCGAGGTTGCCGGCAAGGCCGACGTCCTGGTCTGTCCGTCGCTCGACTCTGCCAACATCCTCTACAAGGTCATCATGGAGATGGTGAAGTACGGGCTGGGCACGTTCGCGGGCGTGACGGTGGGCGTGATGGTGCCGTACGTGATCCTGTCGCGGTCCGACAGCGTGGAGACGAAACTGCAGTCGATCGCGCTGTGCAGCATTGCCCGCGAGTGGCTGAACATGGAGAGGCCGGCGGCGCCGTAGCCGCTGTATTGGTGGTTGGCGCGCCGCGCGGCGGCCTTCCCAGGCCGCCGCGGAGAGGCTGCGAGACGGTGTGCTGGTGGCCTGGGAAGGCCACCAGCCGGAGACATTCGGTGTGCGGCGGGAGCGGGCGAGGGAAGGAATCCGGCATGGCCAACGACGAGATGAACAAGCACTGGGTGTTCCGCGTGGACGTGGCCGACCGGGCGGGTGCGCTGACGAGCATTGCGTCGGCGTTCTCGAACCGCGGCATTTCAATCGAGACGGTCGTCGGGCACGGCTCGGCGTATCCGGGTGCGCCCGGTGGCGCGGTCATGGTCACGTTCTGGTGCTCGCAGCGGGAGAAGCGCGAGATCGTCCGTGTGGTCGAGCGGCTGTCGAAGGTGGTGTCGCTCGAGGAACATGCGTACGAATCGGAGAGCCTTCGCAAGAGCGCGCTGGTTCGGGTCTCCCGCCGTCTGGCCCCGCCCGACGTGGCCGGCCGCGAGGCGTTCCTGACGTGCGAACTGATGGGGGAGAAGGGCGGCGTGTTGACGTACTTCCTCGCGGGTTCTCCGAGCGAACTGGACCCGATCCTCTCGCGGTTCGTCGAAGAAGGCATTCTGAAGGATGTTGTCTTCTCGGTCATCGGCGGGTAGGATGGGCGTGTATGCGATAGGGGGAACGCTATGGGTCAACCGCGCCGTCTCTTGCCGCTTGTCTGCATCTTTCTCGGTGTGCTTGCCTGGCCCGTTCGCGCCGACGATGTCGAGCAGGCCGCCGAGACGTTCAACGCCC